>CAZZAO010000112.1:0-17892 GCA_964652205.1 uncultured Anaerolineaceae bacterium
GCGGGTGTGCGGCGCCCGCCGGGGTGGGCGGGGGCGCGGGGGGGGGTGGGGGGGGGGGGGGGGGGGAGGGGCCGGGGGTGAGGGCGGGCCGGGGGCGCTGTTTGCATTTCGACAGGCGCGCAGCATACTAACGTCAATGCTGGCGTTTCGGAACCTTCAGGAGAACCTATGGAGTACCACATCAGGGGCGAGCGCGGCGATATTGCCCGCTACGTCCTGTGTCCCGGATCGCAGTCCCGCGCCCGCCTGATCGCCGACCAGTTCGAGCATCGCGTCACCGTCAGCGAGGATCGCGGCATCGTCGTCTATTCGGGCAGCTATCGCGGCGTCTTTATGACGGCCTGCGGTACGGGGATGGGCGGGCCTGCTGTCGGCATCGCCACCGAAGAACTCGGCCACCTCGGCGCGGACACCTTCATTCGCGTCGGCTCGTGCGGCGTCTTTCAGGCGTGGCAGCAGCCGGGCGATGTCATCATCGCCACCGGAACCTATCGCGGCAGCGGAACCGGCAGCGCCTATCTGCCGCTGCCGTTTCCCGCCGTGCCGACCTTCGCCGTCACGCGCGCGCTGGTCGAGGCGGCGGAGCGGCTCAAGCTGCCAGTGACGGTCGGCGTCGGCTGGGCGGCGGACGCTTTCTACGGCCCGCGCAATGACGTCGATTACCTGCTGCTCAAGGAAGCAGGGGCCGTCTCAATTGAGATGGAGAGCGATACCCTGTTCCTGATCGGGCAGGTGCGCGGCTGGCGCACCGGCGCGATTTTTGCGTCCGACGGCGGGCCGGGAGACATGAAGCCTGAGGCGGGCCGCGAGGCGTTCAAACGCGGCGAAGCTCAGGCCATCGAGATTGCCCTGAGCGCGCTGCTCACCATCGCTCAGGCGGACGCGAAAACGCCGTAAGCCGCCTGGAGTGCTTCGTTTCCCGGAACAGGCCACTTTTACGGCGCTAGCCTTTCACATTCTTTTTCCCTCGCCCGTCGGCGAGGGGCAGCGAGCTTCAGGATAACCCGGATGCCCGGACAACTTCTCTATAACGCCGGTCTGCTGACGATGGACGCGCAGCGGCGGCAGTTCAATCACGGCGCGCTGCTGATTGACGGCGACCGCATCGCGCAGGTTGGCGCAAGCGATGACCTGATCGCGCAGGCCGGGCCGGACGTCGAGCGCATTGACCTGCGCGGACGCTGGATTTTGCCCGGACTGGTCAATACGCACGTTCATACCTCGCAGCAGTTGGGGCGCGGATTAGCCGACGACGTCGATCTGCTGACGTGGCTGCGCGAGCGCGTCTGGCCTTACGAAAGTACGCTGACGGCGGACGATAGCTACGTCAGTTCGCTGTTGTGCGGGCTGGAGCTGATTCGCGGCGGCGTGACGACCTTTGTCGAAGCGGGCGGCCAGTTCGTCGAGGGCATGGCGCGGGCGGTCAACGAGCTGGGTCTGCGCGCCAATCTCGCCCGCTCGACGATGGATATGGGCATCGGCCTGCCCCCGGCCTGGCAGCACGACATGGAATACGAGCTTGACGCGCAGATTGCTAATTACGAGCGCTGGCACGGCGCGGCCAGTGGCCGAATTCGTGTCTGGTTCGGCCTGCGGACGATCTTCAACAACTCCGACGCGCTGATGGTGCAGACGAAGGCGCTAGCCGATCAGTACGGCGTCGGCATCCACATGCACGTCGCCGAAGTGCGCGAGGAAGTCGAGTTCGCCCGCGAGACGCGCGGCGCGACGACCGTGGCGCACCTCGACCGGCTCGGCGTCCTCGGCCCCAATCTGCTGGCAGCGCACACCGTCTGGATGACCGACGAGGAAATTCAGATGTTCGTCGATCACGACGTCAAGGTATCGCACAACCCGGCGGCGGCCATGCGCGTGCTCGGCTTCGCCCGCATCCCGGAGATGATCGCCGCCGGAATTACCGTCTCCATCGGCACGGATGGCGCGCCGTGCAACAATCGGATGACGCTGATCGACGATATGTGGCTGGCCTCGCTGATTCACAAGGGTCGTCTGCTCGACCCGAAGGTGCTGCCCGCCGAAACGATGCTCGATCTGGTGACGATCAGCGGCGCAAGAGCGGCCCTGTGGGACGACCAGATCGGCTCGCTCGAAGTCGGCAAGAAGGCCGACCTGAGCGTCATCAACCCGAACAGCGCGACGATGCTGCCGATGCACGATCCGGTTGCCAATCTGGTGTCGTCGCTGCGCGCCGAGAATGTCGAGAGCGTGATGTGTGACGGCCAGTGGCTGATGTGGCAGCGCCAGATCAAAACCGTCAACGAGGCCGAGATCATCGCCGAAGCGAAGGCTCGCGCTGCCTCAATCTTGAAGCGTTCCGGCATTCAGCTTCCGCAGCGCTTCAACGTCGTGGACTAACGCGCGCCCGACTCGGGCTGCTGCAAAAGGCGCGATTGTTCGCGCCCGAAAAGCTTCGTTTCATTGGAACGCGATTCTACCTGATCTGCGACGAGGCTGGCCGTATCGGGATCGAGTCGCTGCTTTCGATAGGGGTTGCAGGCGCGGATTGCAGGCTGAACCAGAAGGTGCTGCCCTCGCCCAGCGTGCTCTCGACGCCAACCTGACCGTTGAGCTTGCCGACCATCCGCCGGACAATCGACAGGCCGAGGCCCAGACCTTCAACGTTGACGATGTTCAGGCGGCTGAACATGTCGAACAGCCGTGCCTGATCTTCCGGCGCGATACCGACGCCGCTGTCGGCGACTTCATAGCGCACGCGGTCAGGCAGGGCGACGGCGCGAATGTGAATGCCGGGATGCGGGTTGCCTGCGCCCATATACTTGATGGCGTTGCCGATCAGGTTGGCGAAGATTTCCTCAATCCACTGGGCATAACCGAGCGCCGGCAGAATATCAGGCGCAACAGTCACGACGATCTGCTGAAATTCGAGTGTGTCGTGGAAGCGGGCAATCGCCGACTGGATCACCGCGCTGACGTCAACCATCTCCAGATTGAAGGCCGCGTCCCGCAGGCGCGCCAGCCACAGCAGTTGGTCGATCATCGTGGACATCCGCAGGACGTGGTCGCGGATGCCATCGACATAGCCAATGGCCGGTTCCGGCATGAGGATACCGTAGCGCCGCTTGAGCAGGTCTGCCTTGAGCAGAATCGAACTGAGGGGCGATTTCAGATCGTGGGCGATAGTGTGACCGTAAGCGTCCAACTCGGCGTTGCGCTCCTCAAGTTCCTGCGCGTCACGGTGCAGCGCGTCGCGCGCGCGCTCCAGCGCCTGAAGATGGTTGGCGTTGCGGATCGCCGCCGCAAGCTGGAGCGCGAACATATAGGCGATGCGCAGGTCTTCCTGCGTGTAGGCTTCCGGCCTGACGATAGCAAAGTTGACCGTTCCCAGTACCGTCCCGGCAATCGTCAGCGGAATGATGATCTGTGAGGCGTACTCATGCAGAAATGGCGACGGCAGCGATTCGCGGATCAGGCGCGCCTGCCCGCTGCGGAGCGCGAAGCCGACGTTCTGGGTCGTGACCAGAACATCAGACGTGCAGGCCGCCGCAGCGCCGTACAGCGTGCTGATCTGCCAGTCGCCCTTTTCATCAGGCAGGCAGACGCTGAAATGCTCGAAGTCAAGCAGCCATTTGGCTTTGGTGGCAACGACCCGCAGGATTTCGTCGAGGTTGAGCGACTGGTTGATGGCGATGCCGATTTCATTGACAGCAGCGATGCGGCTCGACAGCGCGTTGGCGTCCGCCAGCACCATCCGCACGGCGGATAGCAGCTCATCGCGGTCGAGTTCTTCGAGCCTCTTGCTGGCGGTCGGTAATCGCACAGCCATCGCTCACAAAGCGTCGATTTCGAGGGCAATGGCGTCGGTGTACTGGTTGACGTCCGTAAACAGGTTGGCCGTGCGGATGATCTCGTAGATTTCGCTGTCCGAAAGGTCAAGGCGGCGCAGCTCGGTCAGGTCGCCGTCCGTCACGCCGAGCGGGTTCGTCCCGGCCTTCAGGCCGAAGCGGATGGCCGCCTTCTCGCGGGCGGGCAGCGGGCAGGATTCAAAGTCGGATACCAGCAGGCGCAGCACTTCTTCACTCATGCCGAGCGCTGACAGGCCATGCAGGTGAACCTTGAGCGCATACTCGCTGCCGTTGGCCTGTGAGATCGCCACGCCGATCATTTCCTTGAGCGTGCGCGGCAGGTCGCCTTTGAGTACAATGCTGCGGAATTTGATCCAGTTGGCTTCGAGGAAGTCCGGGTTACCTGCCATCGACTTGAACAGGTTTGGCACTATGCCGAAACCCAGTTCTGCCGTGATCTCATCATAGACAGCGCGGGTGCTGGCATCAGTAAGCTCGCTGTATTCGATCATCGGGATACGCGCCATCCATCGTTCTCCTCATTTGTTCTCTATCAATAAATTGTAGAGGAGACTCCCTGAGGATGGGCTTCGGAGCGCCTGAAATATTTATGAATTTCGACGTCCTGAATAGCTGCGCGGGGGCGGCTAACGGGCTAGCTGCGCTTGCTGCGATCCCGCTGTGAGCGCACCAGCGATTGCAGCCGGGCGAAGTATTCCGTTTCGGTCAGTTCCTTGAGGGCCGCGTCGCGCATGGCGTCATCAACATGGATTTGCAGCGTCGTCAGTTGGCTCTGAGTTTCTTCGAGCCGCTGCTTGACGGTGCTGAAGCGGCGTGCGTTTTCGATGGCAATCGCCGCCTGATTGGCGAAAGTGGCGACGAGCTGGATCGTATCAGGGTTGAAGACGCCGACCGCCATCCGGTTATCGGCGTAAACCACGCCGATGATCTGCCCGCGTGAGATCAGCGGCACGCACATGACCGCGCGCACCGCCTTGAAGGTGATGCTCTCCGCGCCCATGAATCGCGCGTCCTGCTGCGCGTTGGTCGTCACAATCGACTTGCCATCCTGAAGGGTCGTCTGAATGATGGTGTTGCTGAAGGTCATCTCGTTGGTGGGGACGGTTTCGCTGTCCCAGTTACGGGCGGCATACGGAGTCAGCGCGCCATTTTCGCTCAGGACGATGTAGGCGCGTTCGGCTCCGGTGATCTGAACGATGGCGTCGACGACCGCGTTCAGCACCTCGGTCGGGTCGAGCGAGGAATTGACCAGCGCCGTGGTTGCCGACAGGTTATCGAGCGCGTTCATCCGCTCGACGACCTGGACACTCTCACGGCGCAGCCCGGTCAGGTCGCCCAGCACCGCCGCCGACAGGTTAATCATCGTGTCGGCGTAGTCCGGGTCCTGCTCGGCGATCAGGTCGTGGCTGCCTTCGACGTACTGGCTCAGGGTGCCAAAGTCAGACTCAACTTGCTCGACCTGCCGGAGAAAGCTGCCTGTCAGTGAACTGAGTTGGGATGGGTTCTCGCTCATCGGCTATCAGTCTCTTTAGTGTCCTGGGGAACACGGGTTGGAACGGCCTGAATGCGCCATTGAATGAACGTAGATCATATTGCGTGGATGCAACATGGTCAAGCCAGTCGTGCCAGATGCTGCGATCAGGTGCGCGCCAGCAGCCGCTTGCGAAAAATCAATTCGGTGACACCTGGCATAATGTAATCGGCAATCGCGCCGACCTGCGTATAACCCTGTCGCCGGTAAAAGCGCTGGGCATCCTGGTTGAACTCCGATGTCAGCAGAAAGACATCAGCGCTGCTGTCAGCCACTTCCTGCTCCACTTGCCGGAGCAGCGCCGCCCCGATCCGTCGGTTCTGATATTCCGCCTGAACGCCGAGCGCTGAGACATACGGGCTGAGGTTAAACGCGCCGCGCCGGATGCAGCGCAGCAGCCCGCACGCGACCGCCTCGCCGGGAAGGTCCGCCGTCAGCAGAATATCCTGCTGCATTGACCGCTCGAACAGCCGGGTCGCCGATTCGACGGTCACGCCGTAGCGCCGCCACAATGGCAGCGCTGGCATCCATGCCGCGATGATGGGGATGTCGGCTTCGTTCATGGGTCGAACGATCAACTCAGCCATCGGCAGCCGGACTCGTTTCGATCAGTGGCGCGGCCTGCGTCAACGGACAGGCGCGCAGCAGGGCGTCGGGGCTGAACAAGGGAGCATAGCCTCTGATTGTAACAATGAAATCGTCGTTCGCCCACTGGCCGCGTAATTCGCGCGCTGGCCCCACACGCGCTACACTCCCGGCATAGTTCGCTTTTTCTTTCTTAATGGAGTCCGATGATGAGTAGATGGATGCGTTTGTCTGTCGTCCTGCTCGTTTTAGCGGCACTGGTCGGCATCATGCCGGTCGCAGCCCAGTCCAGCAATACGTTGATCTTCGCTCGCTCGGCGGACGCGGTCGGCCTCGACCCGCACGCCCAGCCCGCCTTCTCCTCGCTCCGCCTGCTGGAGCTGATCTACGAGCCGCTGGTGATTTTTGACGCCAACCTCAACCTTCAGCCGGAGCTGGCCGAAAGCTGGGAGTTCAACGCCGACGCCACTCAACTGACCATGCATCTGCGTCAGGGCGTCACCTTCCATGATGGCAGCGCGTTCGACTCCACCGACGTCAAGGACAGCTTCACCCGCATCCTCGACGAGAACACCAAAGACGCCGCGCGCAGCAACTTCCTCAGTATCACCTCGATGGACACGCCCGACGCCAATACGATTGTCTTCAACCTGTCGCAGCCGGACGTCCCGCTGCTGACGGCGATGGCTTCGATCAACGCCGCCATCGTCTCGTCCGAGTCGATTGCCGGGAACACCGTGGCGACTGACGCCAATGGAACCGGCCCCTATGTCCTCAAGGAATGGAAAGTGGACGACCACACCTCGCTGACCGCCAACGCCAACTGGTGGGGCGGCAAGCCTGAGGTCGATGGGATCGAGATTCGCATCATCCCCGATGAAACCTCGATTGTGGCGGCGCTCCGTGCCGGGACGGTCGATTTCGCGCTGCTGCTCGACCCGACCGCCGCGCTGCTGCTCGACAACGATTCCAGTATTACGCTCAATCGCACGCCTTCGCTGTCGTACCATGTCCTTCAGTTAAACGCTTCCCACGCCCCGCTCGACAAGCTCGAAGTCCGTCAGGCGATTGCCTGCGCCATCGACCGGCAGCAGGTCGTCGATACGGCGGCGCTCGGCGAAGGCACGGTCACTGGCCCGCTGACAATCCCGGCCTTTGCGCTGCCGACCGACCAGCTTTTCTGCTACACCCGCGACGTCGATAAGGCGAAGGCGCTGCTGGCTCAGGCGGGCATGGCCGATGGCTTCACCCTCAAGATGCTGGCCGACACGCAGGAGCCGCCGACCTCGGTGGCCGAGGCCCAGAATATCCAGTCGCAGCTCGCCGATGTCGGCATTACGGTTGAGATCGAGTCGCTCGAACACAGCGTCTATGTGGATCGCTGGCTGAAAGCTGATTTTGACTCGGCGGTCGCGCTCAACGGCGGACGCCCCGACCCGTACACCATGTACTCGCGCTACTTCACCAGTACCGGCAACCTGAACAAGGTCGCGGGTTACAGTGACGCCACGCTCGATCAGGAACTGGCGGATGGCCGCGTCGAAACCGATCAGGTCAAACGTAAGGCGATCTTCGACGAGTTCCAGAAACACATCACCGAGGTTGCTCCGTGGGTCTGGCTCTACCAGAGTCCTGACTACACCGCGCAGCAGGCGTGGGTGTCCGGCTTCGTGCCGAACTCGACCGACTCGCTCTACTCACTGGCGCACGTCAAGCTCGCCGCGCACTAGCAGCCTGACCACTGGCGATCCCTTCCGGCAGGCTTACCGGAAGGGATCGCTTTTCTGTCGGGGCGCGATTTTTTCGCGTCCGCCGAACAAAGAGATGTTTGACACGCTGCGCTGCAAGCAGAGGGGTGAGCGGACACGAACCCATCGCGGCTCTATCTTTCTCCCCTCGCTGCTTGCGGAGAGGGGTCGGGGGTGAGGTCGGTCTTCTAGCAAGCGCGAACCGTCGCGGCCCTATCTTTCTCCCCTCGCTGCTTGCGGCGTAGCGTGCCGAACGTCTCTTGGTTCGGCAGGAGCCGAAGGCCGCGAAGGGGTCGGGGGTGAGGTCGGTCTTCTGGCTCTGCGGAAGGCCGAGGGGGTTGGCCCTGCTTCATGGTGAGACACAGTTTCAAGCGTTGGTATTCTCTTCGTCGGCTCGCCTGATGGTTATGCCATGATCCGCTACCTGACTCAACGAGTCATCGCCTTCATCCCGATTCTGCTCGGCGTTTCCATCCTGATCTTCCTGATGATCCGCTTGATCCCCGGCAACGCCATCACGGCCACCCTCGGCACTGAAGCGGGAATGCTCAATGACGCCCAGCGCCAGTCGCTCGAAGCCTACTACGGACTGGATAAACCGGTCGTCACGCAGTATTTCGACTGGCTCGGCAGCGTCCTACATGGCAACCTCGGCATCTCGATTGTTCAGGGAACGCCGGTCGCCGAGATGATCGGCGAGCGCTTCCCGCTGACGCTGGAGCTAGCCATCATCGCCCTGCTGCTCGCGCTGCTGATTGGCATACCGCTCGGCGTGCTGTCTGCCGTCCGCCACAATTCATTCATCGACCTGTTCGCGCGGCTGTTTGCGCTCATCGGGCTGGCGATGCCGAATTTCCTGCTCGGCACACTGATTATTTACGTCCTGTCGGTCTATTTCCATGTGCTGCCCAATTCAGGCGATTTCGTCGCCTTCACCGCAGACCCGTCGCGCAACCTTCAACAGATGATCTTCCCGGCGATCACGCTTGGCTTCGCCTTTTCAGCCTCAGTGATGCGGACGACGCGCTCGGCGATGCTCGAAGTGCTGGGGCAGGACTACATCCGCACCGCTCGCAGCAAGGGCCTGCGTGACTCGGTTATCAACCGCCGTCACGCGCTCCGCAACGCGCTGATTCCGGTCATTACGATTGTCGGCGTCGAGCTGGGCTATCTGCTCGGCGGCACGGTGATCG
Source organism: uncultured Anaerolineaceae bacterium (assembly GCA_964652205.1). Taxonomy (GTDB): domain Bacteria; phylum Chloroflexota; class Anaerolineae; order Aggregatilineales; family Phototrophicaceae; genus ZC4RG36. The sequence continues at coordinate 8,903 of CAZZAO010000112.1, forward strand.
TCGAGGAAGTCTTTGCGCTGCCCGGACTCGGACGGCTGATCCTCAACTCAATTGGCAAGCGTGATTACGCGATGGTGCAGGGGCTGGCGCTGGTGGTCGCGGTGATTTTCGTCGTCGTCAATCTGGCGGTTGACCTGTTGTACACGGCGGTCGATCCGCGAATTTCTTATGCCGGAAAAGATTAATTCCGAGCTGCGCCCCCGGCAGGTGGGGCCGCTGGCACGCCTGCTGCGCAACCGCAGCGGCAGCGTCGGGCTGGCGCTGGTGATGCTCTTTATCGTCGTCGGTCTGCTCGGCGGCCTCGGCATCACGCCCTACAAAGCGCTCGAACAGCACCCGCGCGACCGCTTCAAGCCGCCGGGACAGCTCTACCCGATGGGAACCGACCAGTTTGGCCGCGACGTCTCCAGCCGCATCATGGAAGGCTCGTGGAACTCGCTTCAGGTCGCCGTGCTCTCGGTGGCGCTGGCGACCAGCTTCGGCCTGCTGATCGGGATGGTCGCCGGGTTTGCTGGCGGTTGGGCCGATAACATCCTGATGCGGCTGATGGACATCTTCTTCGCGCTTCCGGCGCTGCTGCTGGCTCTGATGGTTGTGACTGTGCTTGGCCCCGGTTTGTTAAGCACCGTGATTGCCATCACCGTCGTCTATACGCCGATTTTCGCCCGCGTCACCCGCAGCCCGGTTCTGAGCGTGAAGGAAATGGAATTCATCACGGCGGCGCGCTGCCTCGGCGTGCCGGAATGGCGCATCCTGCTGCGCCATGTGCTGCCCAACACGCTCGCGCCGCTGATTGTTCAGGTCAGCCTCGCGCTCTCGTGGGCGCTGCTGACCGAAGCAGGCTTGAGCTTTCTCGGCCTCGGCACACAGCCGCCGCGCGCCTCATGGGGCGTCATGTTGAGCGAATCGCGCGGGATCGCTGAATTGGCCCCGTGGCTGATGCTCTTTCCCGGCCTCGCCATTATGCTCGGCGTGCTCGGTTTCAACCTGCTCGGCGACGGCCTGCGCGACATTCTCGACCCCCGTTTGCGCGGCCAACATTAAATTTTACCGCCTGGCACTTCCCTTACACAGTCAGCCGCTCTCCGAAAGCCCCATCAGTCGCCAGCGTAGACGAGCGAGCCAGGCGGGACGCCCATTTCGAGCCTGTGATTCCGTTGGGCTTACGGCTGGAAGTGTGGTAGTTTCTTCCGGCAACCGGACAATCTTGAGGCTCAACATGGCGAAATTCCTATCGAATCCCGGCCCGGCAGACCTGCCGAAAACGGCGGACGTCATCATCATCGGCGGCGGGCCTGCGGGGACGGCGGCGCTCTGGGCCATCGAGCGTCTCGCGCCGGGGACGCGGACTGTCCTGATCGAAAAGAGTGAGCGGCTCGGCGCGGGCAGCACGACCGCCTCGCTCGAATGCTTCCGTACCTGCTGGCCGTCGCTCTGTATGGCGAAGCAGATGGAGCGCAGCGTTCAGGTCTTTCAGAATGCCGACGAAGAACTCGGTGAGGGCGCGTCAGCCTCGCTTGGTCTGCATAAACAGGGCTATCTGTTCCTCGGCTTCAACGACCGGCAGGCGGCGACGCTCCGGGCTGAAGTCGATCATCTGCACACCATGGGCCTGAACCAGATCGAGTATCTGAACGCCGACGAGATCGCCTATCGTTTCGGCTGGCTCAGCCCGCGCGTGGTCGCCGCCAAGTATGATCCGGTCGCGGGCTGGCTCGACTCGAACGCCCTGATCTACGCCTTCGCCCGCGCTGCCAGCCACGCGCAGGTTTTGCTCGGCGTACCTGAGGTGAGTCTCTGCGTCGAAAGCGGACACATCGCCGGAATCAGCACGCCCAACGGCGACATCAGCGCGCCGGTCGTCGTCATCGCTAACGGCGCGAACGCCCCGGCGACTGCGCGGACGGCAGGCGTCGAGCTGCCGGTCATCATGCGCCCACGCCAGAGCTTCACAACCGGCTGGCGCGACGAGTCGATTCCCGACACCGCGCCGATGCTGATCGGCGCAGCGCCGTTTCCACATCTGCACCCGGAAGCGCGCAGCGGCGCGATTTTCGGCTGGGAATACCACTGGCGTAACAAACACGTCGGCGACCCTTACGGGACGAATGAAGCGGGTGACGCGCTCCGCGCCCCGGTCTATCCTGCCGCGTCGCTCAAAGACCCGCGCTTCCCATCGCTGGTGCTGACGCTGCTGGCGCGCCAGTTCGGCCATACTGACGGAACCGGCTTTGCCGACAGTCGCTATTACCGCAACCTCTCGCACAACATCGGCTACTACGTCTACCGCGACGAGACGACGGCCTACCGTGAAGTCGCTGGCGCGCGCCGTCCCTACGAGAGTGAGCGGGCGATCATCGACGCGCACCCCGATGTCGCCGGGTTGTTCCTGTCGGTCGCGCACGTCGGCCACGGCATCATGACCGCGCCAGCCGCTGGCGAAATTCTGGCCTCGCGCCTGCTGGGGCGTCCTTTTGCCGAGCCGTCGTTCACCGCCTTCGGCCTCGACGTCCCCTGGGTCGCCCATGACGAGAACGCGCTCTAATGACCTGTTGAATTGCTCTATTTTTTCTTAAAATCGCATATAGTAAGCATGGTTATATGATCCTCAGTAAAACAGAGGCTGTCGTTTAGAGAGGAAAAATACCCGTGTCTGGACAACGGCTGCTGCTCCGCCTGTCGGCAATTTTCGTCTGGTTGTGCCTGCTCGTCGTATCCGGCCCTGCGCTGGCGCAAGCGCCGACGCCGATTCAGATCGGTCAGAACGCCGCCGGCCAACTGACAGCCGAGGTCGGCGCGGCGCAGTTCACGCTGGCCTCGACCGGCGGCGAAACCGCGACGATTCAGGTGCTTGGCTTTGGCGGCTTCGTTCCGCGCTTCCGCGTGCTCAACCCGGCGGGCATCGAAATCCTGACCGTGCCGAATCCCGGCGGTCAGCCGACGTTGACCGCCAGCGCCGCCTTCGCCGACGCTGGCAGCTACACGCTTGAGGTGCAGGGCGAGAACGGCAGTGTCGGCCAGTTCGCGCTCTCGCTCCAGCCGGGCGCGCCGCTGCCCGCCGCTGTTGAACTTGCCGCCAGCCAGCCGATCCTCGCGCTCGTCGGCAGCCAGTCGCCGGTGCAGGTCTATCACTTCCGTACCACTTCGGTTGATAGCGCCGATGCGCTCCGGCTGACGATCCTGAGTGAGACGCCGAATGCCGGGGCGCTGATTACTCTCTATAACGAGGATGCCGCCAGAACGATTGCCACCAGCGATGCCGGTGTGTTCGGAGTCACTTATCAGCTTCCGGCGCAGGAGCTTGGCTACCGTGTGGAAGTGCGGGCTGGCGATTCCGGCGGTGACGTCGCCTTCGCCATCTGTCTGGGCGCCTGCGCCGGTCTGCCGGGCGCATCGGCGCCGGTCGTGCCGACGCCCATTCCGGCGGTTCCGACCATCAACGTCCCCGTCGGCTGTGCGGCGGCATCCAGCACCGGAGTGACGGTCAATCTCCGCAGCGGCCCCGGCACGCAGTACGTCATCCTGTCGCCGCTGACCGCCGGGCAGGCTTACCCGGTCGTCGGGCGCTGGACGGGCGGCGACTGGTATCAGCTCAACGTCAGCGGCCAGCCGCGCTGGGCGGCGGGTTCGGTCATCAGGCTCGACGGCGACTGCTCGGCGCTGCCATTCGTCGATGCGCCCGCCAACGCCCCGTTGATCCCGACCAATCCGCCGACGGCCACGCCTGCGCCACCGACAGTCACGCCCACGCCAGAGCCGCCCAAACTCCCCGACCTGATCACCGGCAACATCGCCATGGCCGTGGGAGTCCAGAGTTTCGCCAGCGGCACGGTCAGCGTCATCAATGTCGGCGAGGGAGCCAGCGGGCCATATACGGTGATAATCTGCTACGACGGAATCTGCCCCGGCGCGCTGGGGCCGTTCCCCGGTCTGCCGCCGCAGGGCGTCAACACGATCATGGCGTCTGGCCCTGTTCAGCCGTTTCCTCTCGGCTTGCCGCATAACATCGTAATTACCGTCGATCCCGATAATCAGGTCAAGGAAAGCAACGAAGATAACAACGTCATCGGCATTCCTATCGCCTGACACCCGGCGCGGCTTAAAATTCCCCTTTTCCTGGCCTTTTTAGGGAAAAGGGATTAGAAAATTGAGCCTGTTCAATGGCGCTGAAACCGAGAAGCCGAGGCCGCGCCCCTCTATTCCGACGGATTGCCAGCGCGCTTTTACGTTGAAAGGATGCCCTGTGTACGGCTTGCATAGCAGGATGAAAGCGCAGCCCGGCCAGCGTGAGGCGCTGCTCAAGCTGCTGCTCGACGGTACGGATAGCGAGCAACCGATGCCTGGCTGCTATCTCTACGTCATCAGCCGCGCCACCGATGACCCGGACGGCCTCTGGATCACCGAAATCTGGCGCGATCAGGCCGCGCATGATGCGTCCCTGTCGCTCGACTCAGTGCAGGCGCTGATCGCGCAGGCGCGTCCGCTGATCGCCGGGTTCGCCGACCGTTCCGAGTTCACGCCGCTCGGCGGCTTCGGCCTGCCGGGCGAATAGGGGGCTGCGGGCGGCTGCGATCTCCGCGCCCTACCCATTCATGCCCGTTCTACCGCCTTACTCTGACTTACCGATGCCCCTTCGGCCAAACCTGCATCACCTGACGGAGAATGGCGAATTCTCCGATGTGATAGGCATTGTGGTTCGCGGCCAGAATCGCTTCTCGTGTCAGGTCTTGCCCCTGACCCCACGGAAAAGGCTCCGACAGGGCGTTGTTCTCATCCTCTACCCGCTTAATCAGCTCGCGTGTGTCGCGCTCCGTCTGGCGGATCGTCTCGTTCCACTGCGCGACAGTCGCCGTCTCGTCCTTCGTCGGCCAGTAATCCTTCGGCCATTCCAGCTCTTGATAGTCGGGATTGCGCGAAAAATCGAGGATATCCCACTGCGCCCGGCGAATATGTTCGAGCAGATGCCAGAAGCTGTATTCGACGTTCGTCGGGCGCGTATTGATATGCGCTTCGGGGAAATCGGCGACGGCATCGGCGTAGGTCATGAAGGCGTTACCGCCGCGCAGCGATTCGACCAGCCGTTTACGAAGGTCTGCGTCACTCATCTCAATTCCTCATCCCTTTTCGATCCGATAAGGCGGAGTATAGCGCGCAGGGCCAGCGCGCGTTGTTGGAAGCGGGTGCCAACCCTGAGTCGAATCCGGGTTTTAAGCCCGGTTAGAATTCATGAACTAAGCACAGATTTTTGAAATAATAACCGGGAGCGCTCCCAAAAATTTGGGATATGAGTCAAGGATTTCAGTATTTGTAAAGGGGAATCCCTACCATATCCTTGTGCAAATTGGAGAATATTATGTCGCCCTGTATTTTGACAGGCGCTATAGTTGTAATCTGGCTTTCCTTTTCAGGAGACCAGTTCGTCAGGTGGTATTGCGGAGGTTTATCCAGCGAAAAGTCACCGTTCTACGCTCGATGCTTCCATCTCTGTCAGCTATTGCGTTCGTGCCTGGAGGGAATAATGTCTAAGCTTCGTCTGTTTTCCGCAATCAGTATCGCAACTCTGGCCCTCGGTTTCGGCCTTCAGTTGGCCGCCGCCCAGGACAGCATTGACGTCGGCGTGCTGCTGCCGGACAGCAAGTCCTCGGCCCGCTGGGAAGCCGACGACCGCCGCTTCCTGCAAGCGGCTTTTGATGCGGCTGGCGTCAAGGCGTCCATCGTCAACGCCGAAGCTGACGCCCAGACCCAGACCACTCAGGCCGAGCAGGCCATCACCAACGGCGCAAAGGTGCTGCTGCTGGTTGACCTCGATTCGGGCAGCGGCGCGGCGATCATCGCCAAGGCGCACGATGCCGGTGTCAAGGTGATCGACTATGACCGCCTGACCCTCTCCGATGCCAGCGCTGGCATCGCCGCCGACTTCTACGTGAGCTTCGACAACGTCAGCGTGGGCAAGCTTCAGGGTCAGGGCCTCGTCGATGCCGTTAAGGCCGCGCAGGCTGCCGGGACAATGGACAAGGAAGTGAACGTCGCCTTCCTGAATGGCTCGCCGACCGACAACAACGCCACCCTGTTCGCGCAGGGCGCGCACTCCGTCATCGACCCGGTGGTGGCAGACGCCACCAGCGGCTGGAAGATCGTCGCCGAGCAGGCCGTCCCCGGTTGGGACAACCAGCAGGCACTGGTGATCTTCGAGCAGATGCAGACCGACCATCCTGAGATCAACGCCGCGCTCGCCGCGAACGATGGTCTCGGTCAGGCGGTCATCAGCGCCCGTGAAAATGCCAAGCTCGGCTACATCCCCGTCACCGGTCAGGACGCGACCGCCGGTGGTATCCAGAACGTGCTGGCTGGCAAGCAGAGCATGACCGTCTACAAGGCCGTCAAGCAGGAAGCCGACGCAGCATCCGCTCTGGCGATTGCGCTGGTTAAGGGGACGGACACCGCCGCCCTGACCAACGGCGCGACGACCAATAACGGCGCGAAGGATGTCCCCTCGGTTCTGCTCGTCCCCGTGGCCGTGACTAAGGACAATGTGGCTGAGACGGTCATCGCCGACGGCTTCCGTACCTGGGCCGAAATCTGCGTCGGTGACTTCGTCCAGTATTGCCCCGCCGACTGGGACGCGACTCCTGAGGCGACGATGGCGACCGCCGAAGCGACGCCGTAGTTCCCGTTCTCGTGTTATAATCCGTAACAAGCGCGGTGCCGTGGCAGTCTGCCTGGTGCCGCGCTTGTTATAGATTACCGTGATGACGACAAAACAACGTTTTTAATGTCAGGAGTTCTGATTTGGCGGAACAGTCTTTACTCAAGCTGACCGGCGTCTCAAAACGCTTTGGCGCGGTGCAGGCGCTCTATAAAGTCGATTTTGAAGTTGCGCCCGGCGAAGTCATGGCGCTGGTGGGCGATAACGGCGCGGGGAAATCGACCCTCATTAAGGGGATCGCGGGCATCTACCCGTTTGATGGAGGCGAAACCTTCTTCAGCGGGAAGCCAGTCCACATTCACACGCCGCGAGACAGCGCCGCGCTCGGCATCGAAATCGTTTATCAGGATTTAGCGCTGGCCGATAACCTCGACGTGGTCGCCAATATGTACCTCGGACGCGAAGAGGTCGGCCCCGGCTGGCGGCTCGACGAAGACGAGATGGAAAAGACGACCATCGAGACGCTAATTTCGCTCTCCGTCTCAACCTTACGCTCGGTGCGGCTGCCGGTGGCCTCACTCTCCGGCGGTCAGCGACAGGCGATTGCCGTCGCCAAAGCCGTCATGTGGAACAGCAAGCTCGTCATCCTCGACGAGCCGACTGCCGCGCTCGGCGTGGCGCAGACGCGGCAGGTGCTCGACCTCGTTCGCCGGCTGGCCGATAAAGGGCTGGCGGTGGTGCTGATTACGCACAATATGCACGATGTCTTTGAGGTCGCCAACCGGATTACAGTGCTGCGCCTCGGCCAGCAGGTCGGCGTCTATAACCGCGCCGACGTCGATCAGCGCGAAATCGTCTTTGCCATCACAGCGGGAAAGCTTCAGGGCGTTCCGGGAATGAGTGAAGAATGACCACAGTCGAGCCAACGTCAGACCCACGCAATCCATTGCTGGCTGCTCAGGAAAAGGCTTCTATCGGCGACTATCTGCGCGGCTACTGGCGGCGTCTGAAGTCCGGCGATCTGGGATCGCTGCCGATTGTCGTCGGCATCATCATCATTGCCGTGCTGTTCCAGTCGCAAAACTCGAACTACCTGACATCGCGCAACTTCGTCACGCTGATTACGCAGATGGCAGGCATCACCATGATCGCCTTCGGCGTGGTCTTTGTGCTGCTGATCGGCGAAATTGACCTGTCGATTGGCTACGTCAGCGCGGTCTGCGGTGTCGCTGTCGCTATGCTGCTGCGCGACCCGAAAGCTGGCTGGCAGTGGTACACCGCCATCCCGGTCGGCCTGCTGGTCGTCGCCGGAATCGGCCTGCTGCAAGGCTTCATCATCACCTTCTTCCGCGTGCCGTCGTTCATCGTCACGCTGGCCGGTCTGCTGGCCTGGAACGGCGTGGTGCTGCGGCTGATCGGCAATGGCGGGACGGTCATCATCCAGAACGATTTCGTCACCGGCATCGCCAACACCTACTTGCCCGCCGACGGAATCGCAAGCTGGCTGATCGTCGCGGCGCTGCTGGTGTTCTATACCTACATGCAGATCATGCGCTACAACAGCCGAACAAAGCAGGGATTGCGAACGCGACCGATTATCCTGATCGTGCTGAATATTATCCTGATGGCGGCGGCGGCGATTGTCGTCGTCTACGTCTGCAATCAGAGCCGCGGCGTCCCGGTCGTCGGGCTGATCCTGCTCGTGACGGTCGTCGTCCTGAGCTACGTGGCGAGCAGCACCCGGTTTGGCCGCTACGTTTACGCCGTCGGCGGCAATGCCGAGGCGTCGCGCCGCGCTGGTATCAACGTGACGCGCATTCGCATCATCGTCTTCATCATTTCGGCGGTCATGGCCGGTCTGGGTGGCATCATTCTGGCCTCGCGTCTGCGCTCGGTCGATACCGGCGCGGGCGGCGGCAACCTGCTGCTGAACGCGATTGCCTCGGCGGTGATCGGCGGAACCAGCCTGTTCGGCGGGCGCGGCTTCGTCGCCAGCGCCGTCCTCGGCGCGCTGATTATCGCCAGTGTCGAGAACGGCATGGGCCTGCTCAACCTGTCGTCGGGCGACAAGTTCATCATCACCGGCATCGTCCTGCTGATCGCCGTGATCGTCGACTCGCTCTCGCGCCGCCGCCAGCAGAAGGCCGGTATCGCTTAGTTTTTCCCGCGCACGACGCGCCTTCCGACGCCGTAGCGACCATCAGCTACGACGCCAACGGCTATTCGTTCTCGATCAGCGCCCTCGACATCTCGCTGGAGTTCGGCCTTAGCTGCCAGCTAAAGAGCCAGTCCCCCCAGGGCAAACGCATCAAATTTGATCGGAGTTTCAAGAAAGCTCATATCG
>CAZZAO010000113.1:0-17705 GCA_964652205.1 uncultured Anaerolineaceae bacterium
CTCTATTCAATCTTGACGGGTGTCACCGCTACAATAGTTCGTGAAGCATTGAAGCAGGCATCGACACTTAGCCCGGCGTTTATAGTCCATGAATGGAACCCGCATGAAATTCAGAATCTCTCGTCTTGCTGTCGTCCTCGCGCTGCTGGCGCTGACAGGGATCAGCCTGATGGCCGCCCCGGCCTCGGCCCAGAGTCCCAAACAGGTCTATGCCTTCTACTTTCCGTGGTGGACGGGGGACTCCTGGGGCGATGCTCGGCTGATCGACCGCCCGGCGAACCCCTATGACTCGCGCGATGGCAATGTAGTTGGCCGCCAGATCGGCGAGGCGATGGGAGCCGGGATCGACGGCTTCATCGTCGATTGGTACGGCCCGCAGGAAAATAACCTGACGGCGCAGGTCTTCAACATGCTGCTCGACATCGCCAATGGCGCGGGCTTTAAGGCCGCCGCTGCGGTTGACCTGAATGGCCCTTACGCCAACTCTCCCGATCAGGTGCTTGAGACGATGAATTACGTCGTCAACGACCGCGCCAATCACCCGGCTTATCTGCGTTTCAACGGCAAGCCGGTCATCTATTTCTGGAACCAGAACAAGTTCTCGGTCGCCGACTGGAAGAACATCCGCAATCAGGTCGATCCGAACCACAACACCATCTGGGTCATGGAAGGCACTAGCACCGGCTATCTGGGCGTCTTCGACAGCCTCTACCTGTTCAACGTCGCCTGGGCCGGAAACCCCGGCGCAACCGCTCGCCAGTGGAAAGCGACCGCGCTCCGCGGCGGTGGCGGTTACTATACCCCGACCGTCTTGCCGGGCTGGGACGAATCGCGCATGACGGGCCGCAGCAATCCGACGGCAGTCGTCGACCGCGCGGGCGGCGCATACCTGACCAAAAGCTGGAACGGCGCCGTTTCCGCCAACACCACGACCATCCTGATTACAAGCTGGAACGAGTATTTCGAGAACTCGTACATCGAGCCGAGCCAGAGCTACGGCACGCAGTCGCTCGATGTCCTGCGCCCGTTGATCGCGGCCTGGAAGTCGAGCTAAAGACTTCCCTCACCTCGACCCGCTCCCAAAGCAAAACGCCGCATCCCGTTGGATGCGGCGTTTTGCTTTGGCCTGAGCAGCGCCGTTACGGCACGATGAGATTGCCGTAGACGCCACCGACCGATGTCCCCAGAATCGCCAGCGCTAGCAGCGCCAGCAGCGGAGCCACCAGAAAAACCAGACCGAGACACCCACATCCGCTCATGCCGCCCGTTGCCATCTCCCTATCCTTTCCTGAAACTGCTATCCTATACCAACGCAGCTTATATGAATTTTGCCAGCGTCGCTGACGTCTGCTCGATCATCATAGCGAAGTCGAACCGCTCCATGCCGACCGGGGCGTTCGCTGCCAGCGCCGCGCGGACGCCGGGGCGAAATGCCTCACGCAGCGCTTCGACCAGCCCGCCGCCATCGACGTAAGGCACGAGCAGACCGTTGACACCGTGCCGGACAACTTCGGGATTGCCGCCTTTATCGCTGGCAATGACCGGCGTTCCAGCGCGCAGACTTTCGAGCAGCGTGTGCGACAGCCCCTCGTAGCCGGAATAGAGCACAGTGTAATCGGCGGCGCGCATGGCGAGGTCGAGCGCCGCCCGGTCGAGCCGACCGAGGAAGCGGACGCGCCCGGTGAGTCCGGCGGCGTCAGCCTGCGCGCGCAGCGAGTCCAGCTCCGGGCCATCTCCGGCGACCAGCAGGCGCACGTCTGTGATCTGAGTCAGCGCGGCGATCAGGTGATCGACTCCCTTCCACGGCAGCAGTCGCGCGGCGGTGAGCAGCGTCGGCGCGTCATCGAGGCCCGACTGCGCCCGCGCGTCAGCCTGCGTCAGCGTCAGCGCCTCGGCCTGTGCCGGCAGCGCGTTATAGATCACCTGTACCTTCGCGGCATCGACGCCCCAGCCAACAACCATCCGCTTGAGATACTCGCTCGGCACAATCACGCCGTCCATCCGCCGGACTTCGCGCGCCCGTGCCGCCTTATTGGCCTCAGCCTGAAGACCATAGCGCCGCGTCTGAAAAGTGTCGATGTCCTCATTAGGCGCGACCCAGCCTTTGCGCGTCGCCCGCTCCCACGCCTGATCGCCAACGATCTTGATGACACGCGGCGCGCGTCCGCCGATCAGCGGCAGGCCGAGCGAGTGAATGTAGACCAGATCGGCCCAGCCGAGCAGCGGTCGCGCCGCGCGCGCATAATCGACCAGACGAAGCGGCAGCATCCGCCGGGGAACGCGCGTGACCGAATAAGGAAAGGTCGCGCTGCCCGACTCGCCGTAAGCCAGCGCGCGCGCGTCCCAGCCGAGCCGCTGAAGCTCCGGCAGCAGCGCGCGCAGGTAGGTCGCCGGGCCGCCGGGTTCCGGGTAGAAAATGCCGCTGGCGACGAACAGCCGTCGAGCGCTCATCCCCTGCTCCGCTCTGGTATCAGCGTCAATCCATCAGCCCTTTTCTGGCGCGGCGTCAGGCGCGATTATAACAGCAACTCCCACGCCGTTCCCGAATTGACTGACGATTTTTGCTACTTTGCTACAATGGGGTTTCGGCAAGCCCTCGGTCTGCTGCTGGCAGGACGGGCATAAGGAACTGCACTATGAGCGAACATTTACTCGTCGGACTGGCGGGAATCCTCGTCCTGGGCATGTTGGCGCAGTGGCTGGCGTGGCGCTTACACCTGCCGTCAATTCTGCTTCTGCTGACATCTGGCTTCATCGCTGGCCCGATCACCGGCCTTATCCGCCCCGATGACCTGCTTGGAAACATGCTTTTTCCGGTCATCTCGCTCTCCGTCGGCGTCATTATGTTCGAGGGCAGCCTGAGTCTGAAGCTCGACGATCTGCGCGGCGTGGGCCGCGTGATTCGGAACCTGATTACCGTCGGCGCGCTCATCACCTGGGTGCTGTCGACGCTGGCAGCCTGCTGGATTCTGCGGCTCGACCTGCCGCTGGCTGTCCTGTTGAGCGCAATTCTGGTCGTGACCGGCCCAACGGTCATCGGCCCGCTGCTGCGCCATGTTCGCCCTGCGCCGCCAGTCGGCCCAATTTTACGCTGGGAAGGTATCCTGATTGACCCGCTTGGGGCGACACTGGCGCTGCTGGTGTTTGAAGTGATTGTCGCCGGAAGCCCGCAGGCCGCAACCAACGGGCTGATCGTCGGTATCGTGCGGACACTGCTCGTCGGTGTCAGCACGGGCGCGCTCGGCGCAGGACTGCTCTATGCCATCCTCAAACGCTATCTCGTGCCGGACTATATGGAAAACGCCGTTACGCTGATGCTGGTCGTCGGCGCGTTCGCGCTGGCCGGACGGTTACAGGGCGAGTCCGGTCTGCTGGCCGTCACCGTCATGGGCATCCTCCTCGGCAACCAGAAATCTGTCTCGGTGAAGCGCATGATCGAGTTCAAGGAGAGCCTCGGCGTGCTGCTGATCGGCAGCCTGTTTATTTTGCTCTCGGCTCGCCTCAAACTGGACGACCTCACCCGTGTTGGCCCCAATGTGCTGCTGTTCATCGGCTTCCTGATGCTTGTCGTGCGGCCACTGGGCGTCGCCGTTTCAACCCGCGGTTCCAGTCTTCACTGGCGACAGCACCTCTTTCTGGCGCTTATCGCCCCCCGCGGCATCGTCGCCGCCGCGACCGTGTCGATCTTCGCCCTGCGGCTGGCCGATAACGGCTATGCGGGCGCGGAGCAGCTCGTCCCCATTATGTTTCTGGTGATTATCGCCACCGTTGCCGTCTACGGTCTGGGTGCGCTGCCGCTGGCCCGCTGGCTCAGGATTGCCGAGGCAAGTGTGCCTCAGGGCGTGCTCATTGTCAGCGCGCACCCGTGGGCGCGCGCCATCGGTCGGGCGCTTCAGGATGCGGGCATCCGCGTCCTGATGGTCGATACCAATTACAACAACATTCAGGCGGCCCGGATGGAAGGGCTGCCTGTACATTACGGCAGCATTCTGGCCGAAGAAGTGATCGCGTCGCTCCGTCTGGACGGAATCGGTCGCCTGCTGGCGCTGACGCCAAACGATGAAGTCAACGCCCTGGCGGCCATCCGCTTTGCGGAACTGTTTGGCCGGGCAGAAACTTACCAACTGGCGCTCAACCATCAGGACGCGCCGAGCCGCGTGCAGGCTGAAATGCCCGGTCATCTGCACGGGCGGCGGCTTGAAGCGGACGCCAGCTACGCCAACCTCGACCGCCTGTTCAAGCGCGGCGCGGTCGTCAAGGCAACGCCGCTCACACAGACCTTCGACATAGCACAGTTCCGCGCCCACTACGGCCTGTCGGCTGTGCCGCTGTTTCTGGTCGATCCAGCGTCGGGCCATCTCACTATGATGTCGGGCGATATCGCGCCTGCGCCGCACCAGGGCCAGCTCATCATCAGCGTCGTCATGCCGCCCGAAGCGACCGAAGGCCTCGGCAGCGCCGCGCAGCCTGCCGCGATCTCGTAATCTGTGTACAATGCCGTTACAGGCGTCGCTCCCGCTGTCCACTCACGCGGCCACCTGAAATGAGGATCATGGCTCGCCTTGAAACCCGACTCGACGCGGCGCTGAATCGACTGACGCGCCAGTACGCCCCTCAGGCTGCCGCTCTGCCCCAATCGCCCGCCGACCGGGCGGCGGCGCTGGCCGGACATAACCTGCTGGTCATGATCGGCGCGCCGCCCGCCGCTGATGTCGAAGCGGCAGTCAACCGCTGGGTCGAAAGTTACGTCAACCTCTACGACCTGCTCACTCGTCGGCTGTTCCCTTCCTTCACCCGAATCAAAGCCTTCTATGCGGACGCCGAGCAGCCCCCCATCGTCGTCGTTCAGGGCGCGGCGACGCCGGTGCTGGTCGTGCTGGCGCGCTACGTCACGCCCTACGTCGCCGCCCGACAGCTTGATTCGCCGTCCGACCTCGAACTATTCGGCCTGACCGACCTGCTGCTCGAAGCGCTCGAAGCAGGCGACCTGCCGCGCGACGAGTACCGCAACCTGCGCGACGACGGTGCAGCCCAGCTTCGGCGGATTCTGGCCGCGCCGGTGCGGCAGCGCGCGCTGACCGCGCCCCATCCGCAGCTTGCTGCCACCTTCGCCTCGATCCCGCTCGACGGTTTCATGCCTGATCCCGCCGCGCCAGCCGCGCCGACGTCGCTGCCAGAAACGCCGACCGATTCGCCGTTCGGGCCATCAATCCCGGTCTTCTTCGAGCGGCGCGCGCGCGGCAAGCGTCCGCCGCCGGTGCCGAAACTGCCGAAGTAACTGTCAAGCTTCAACACGCGATTCCCGGCCCGGTATTATAATGGGAGCAAGACTCCGTTATATTCTCGCGTTCAGGAGCGTGCTCGTGGCCCGTGCCGGACTGATTCTCAGCCTGATCGCCCTGATGTTGATGGCATCAATGACCGTCGCGCAGGACGCGACCGAAGTTCCAGTTTCTGTTTCGCCGTCGCCATCGCTGGCCGACGCGCTGCCGATCCTCATCAGCGTCCGCAGCGATCTGGAGCTGCTGGCGACCAGCAAACTCGGCAGCGCTCGCCCGACGGGCTGGAGCGGCAGCATGGACATCAACGACCCGCACCTTGCCATCCTCATTCGCCTCGATCTGGAGTTGTTAGCCGCCGAAACCTACAGCGTCGATTCGCGCCCGCCGGGCTGGTTCGGCGCAGTGCCGAGCACCAATTTCGCCATTGCCCGCGACATCCGCCACGATCTGGAGTTATTAGCCGACACCATCGTTCAGCCGGGCGTGCGTCCACCCGGCTGGAGCGGAGCCGACCCGCTGATGCGCTGCAATCGGGCGACGCAAACGCTGGTCAATCTGCTGTCGAACGGCGGCTACGCGCTGCGCGCCGACCCCAACAGCCCGACCTTCTGTCAGCAGGCAGAAATCGAAACCAGCCAGTACGTCGAGCGGACGTCGCTCAACAGCGGCCTTGCCGCCCCCGGCTCCCTGAGCGAGGACAACAGTTCGCCGGTCGTCGTCGGCTCAATTGAGGCATCGACTCTGCATACGATTGCCTTTCTCGACCGCAATGCCAGCAAGCGCGCGGGGGTCATTCCGCAGCACACCTCGCTCAAGCCGGTGGCGCGCAGCAATGCCGCCTTCTCGAACATGATGGTCGTTCAGGGTGACGGCTTCGAGGTCTACGTTGATTACACGGCGACGAGCCTGAGTCAGGCATCGTTCCTCACGCTGCCCGATATCGATAGCACGCCGATCACGCTGCAATGCGCGGCGGCCTGGTGCGAAGCTCCGTAAGGAAGCTAAGGCATGGGCTTCCGTAGGAGCGCGATGGTTCGCGTCCGCCGCAACCGGACTCTTCTCCGTCGTCTCTCCCGCGTGACTCTTCCTTCACTGGAACCCGCGTCGGCATCGGAGTAGAATACAGGCCAATCGAGGTCAGAGCGCAGACGCCCTGACCCGTCCGAATTGTCATCTGGAGCCTGACTGAATGACTGACTCGAAATCGTTCCTGATTACTGGCGGCGCAGGTTTCCTCGGCATCAACCTTGCCCGTTACCTGCTGGAGCGCGGTCATCGTGTGACGTCCTACGACATCGCCGACTTCGACTACCCGGAACGCGACCGGGTGACGGTGATTAAAGGCGACATCCGCGACCGCGCTGCCGTCGATAAGGCGATGGCGGGCATCGACATTGTCGTGCATACAGCGGCAGCGCTGCCGCTGTACTCGCGCGAGGACATCTTCTCGACCGATATTGACGGCACGCGCAACATCGTCGATTCGGCCTACACCCACGGCGTCGAGCGCTGCATCCAGATTTCTTCGACGGCGGTTTACGGCGTGCCGGATCATCACCCGCTGTTTGAGACCGATCAGATGGTCGGCGTTGGCCCCTACGGCGAAGCGAAGATCAAGGCCGAGCAGGTCTGCGAAGAGTACCGGGCGAAGGGCTACTGCGTCCCGATCATCCGCCCGAAGTCGTTCGTCGGGCCAGAGCGACTCGGCGTGTTCGTTCTGCTCTACGACTGGGCGAAAGATGGTCGCGGTTTCCCGATGATCGGCAGCGGCAAAAATCGCTACCAGTTGCTCGACGTTGAAGACCTGTGCGCGGCGATTTACCTGTGCGCGACGCTCGACAAAGCGAAGGCCAACGACACCTTCAACATCGGCGCGACCGACTTCACGACCATGAAGGAAGACTATCAGGCGGTGCTCGATTACGCTGGCTATGGCAAGCACATCACCGGTTTCCCGGAAAAGCCGGTCATTCTGGCGCTCCGCGTTCTCGAAGCGCTGAAGCTCTCGCCGCTCTATGCCTGGGTCTACGAGACTGCTGGCAAGGACTCGTTTGTCTCGGTCGAGAAGGCGCAGAATGTCCTCGGCTACGCGCCGAAATACTCGAACAAGGACGCGCTGATTCGCAACTACAAGTGGTATCTCGAAAACCTGAGCAAGTTCGAGGGTCAGAGCGGCGTCTCCCATCGCGTGCCGTGGAAGCAGGGCGCGCTCTCCGTCGCCAAACTGTTCTTCTAAGCGCCGCGAGCGGGGAAAGCAGAATCAAGAAGGGCCGGAACGCCATGCGCGTCCCGGCCCTTTGATTCAGGGTCGTATCCAGAGATTCCGCAGGGCATGATGCCTCATGCCCGCCTCACGTTTCACATCGACCGGAAATCTGGACATCTGGACACATCCCCGCGACTTGACACGGATGTATGTTGAAATCAGACCGCCGCTGTGTTCGGAGACACAGGTCACAGGTCTGCGCGATCATCCAGGCGCGGACATGAGGCGTCATGCCCCTGCGGAAGTCGGCGCCTTATCTTTCTCCAGCGGGGCGCGATGATTCGCGCCCCCTACGAAATGCGGGGTCGGGCCACGCGGCGGCGCAGCCGGGAGGCGACCAGCAGGCCGACCGTCACCAGCCCGATGTACCCCGCCAGCGCGATCAGCGGCGCGTACTTGCGCGCCAGCTCGCGGCGGCTGACCGGCCCGCCGCCGCAGGCGATCAGCGGATCATCGACGCCTGCCGCGACGACGAAGGCCAGCGGATCGCCGGTCTGCGCGTCGAGGTAAATGACCGCATCCTTGCCGAGCCGCGCGGCGGCATCAGTCCGAGGATCGTCGAGCGCGGCGACATTCAGCCATGCCAGCGTTGGGCCGACGCCGGGAAAGACCGCGCGGACGAGCGCCGGGCCGCGTGGATCGACGTACTGCCCCGGCGGCAGGTCGGTCTGCGCGGACACGAGCGCCTCGGCTCTGGCGCGGGCATCGGCGGCAGAAATCGCCGTCGAATCGCCCGCGAACGTCGCCCCATACGTCCGCATCGTCGCCAGCGCCGCGCACGATCCCCGCGCCGCGTCGCCAGCACCCGGCTGAATCCAGGCGGGGATTTGCCATGTTGGGAGCTGCTCGTAGATGTACCAGCCGATCAGCGTCAGCGCCGGAAGGAACAGCAGAACGGCCAGCGCCGCAGTTCGTTTCACGCGCATCAGGCCCGGTGGAAGTCGTCGTAGAACGGCTGCTTGGGCTTATCAGCGCGGTCAACCAGCCCATAGCCATTGTGCATCCCGTCGGCCCAGCCGTACCAGACCGCCGCCGCCACCTTATCGGGATAATAACTCTTGAGGTTGCGGACGAAGGCCGTCGCGTAGCGCGAGATGTCGGCAGCCGGATCGTTAGGCACGTCGAGCGTCCCGAACTCGGTGATCCAGACTGGCGCAGACATGACCTTACTGTAGGCCAGCACCGTCGGGCTGAGCGCGCCGAAGCCGGTATAGCGGGCATTGCTCCCCGGCGCGCCGAGGCCGTAAGCGTGGAAGGCGACGCCGTCGGGGCGCACGCCGGACAACATCGCGTTGAGCGCCGTTCTGGCATAGGCCGGGCCGTTCACCAGCCCGGTCACATGGCCGCCGGTGATGATTTTGACGCGAGCATCGACGCTGCGAATCGCTTTGATGGCCGCGCTCATCAGCCGCCCGTACTCGTCGGCGGGGATGGCGACCGCAGCCTGCGCGTACTGCGGCGGCGTGTCCTGCTCGTTCCAGAGCTGGTACGCGCCGACCAGGCCGCCGGACGCATAACGCCGCGCGACTTCGCGGCAGGCGTTGGCGAAATCCGTCTCCAACTGCTTCCACGACGCGGCAGACATCCGATTCCAGTTGTAATGACCTTCGCCGTAGG
This sequence comes from uncultured Anaerolineaceae bacterium, assembly GCA_964652205.1. GTDB lineage: Bacteria > Chloroflexota > Anaerolineae > Aggregatilineales > Phototrophicaceae > ZC4RG36. Next base: position 9,166 of record CAZZAO010000113.1, read on the forward strand.
TCTGATGGCCGAGGATCACAATCGGTTTCAGGCCAGCGGCGGCGTAGCGCTGAATGTAGGGCCGGTAAATCGCGTCGGCGGCGTTGAAGTCGGTCGAGCCTTTGCCCTGCGAGACGTTGTAGACGAAGCGCACCCAGCCGAGGCCCTTGAGCCGCTCCGGCGCGGGCCGACCGAGCGCGTAGCTCAGGTCGAGGTTGATGCCGGTCATGTTGAGCGAATCGACCGCGCTGACGCCGGACGCGCTCAGATACCAGGCCGCGCCGTAGCCCTCGATGCCCGTTGGCGTCCGCAGGCGAATCCAGGCGTTGGTGATGCCGATCTTCGCCAGCGTGCGCCCGTGTGGTTCGAGCGTCTCCAGTGAGTCGTACAGATAAACCTGCCCTTTAACGGCAAACTTATCCCCCGGCTGCTCACGAATACGCAGACCATCGGCGGTCGGCTGCAAGCGCAGGCCGTCCCAGTAGATCAGCGGCGTCGGGTCGATCACGTCGGTTAGAACGTAGCCCTTCCGGCCCGCACCGGGAGCCTGAATCACTAACTTAGTCGTCGGCCCGGCGGCCTCGCCAATCGGGTCATCCGGCTTGAGAATCTGCCCCATTTTGACGACGATATTCTGCAAGTGGGTGTAGGTCAGGATGTAGTTCTGTCCCTGAAAAGTCTGCACCACCTGAACGTACTGGCCGTAGCCAATTGAGGTCTCGGCCTTCATGACCACGGCCACCGTCCCCGGCCCGGCAGCGCTGATCTTCGTGCCTTTCGGGGCGGGAATCGTCACGCCTTCATTCCTGCGCTGGCTGCCGAGGTCAGCGTTGAACGGCTGGACGATCCGCGCCGGAATCGCCGCTGACGGCCAGCCGACGACGAAACGGTCGTTGAGGTGACGGTCGCTGTTGAGCGTCTCGCCGAAGCGGTCTTTTTTGCTGATGCGTTCGTTGAGCGTGTCGGCCAGTTCCATCGGCGTGTCGGCCTTAATCAGATCGACGCGCACGACCATCGGGTATATCTGGCGGATGTGCAGCACCGCATCATCCTTGTACCAGACATTCGGGGCCTGTACCGCCGTCACGCTGCGAAAACGATTCAGGTCGTACCCGGCGGGAGAACGGACGACAACAATCCGGTCGAAGGTGTTGAGGTAGGATTCAGCCGCGCGGTACCAGTCCGTGAAGTTGAAGTCCGGCAAGACCAGCGCGTGCGAAATCGGTGCGACCATGAGGGGTGGCTTACTCCTGTGTTCAGGATGAGTTTAGCCGAAAACAGAATTTCGCGCGGGGCATCCCCTCAGCACTCAGGTCATCATGGCCTTCCGTTGGGACGCGATTCTTCGCGCCCGCCGACCTCACCCCCGGCCCCTCACCCTCAGGGCGAGAGGTGAAAGATCAGTGCCGCGACGGTTCGCATCCGCTCCCCTCTCCGCTCGCGGGGAGGGGGCAGGGGGAGGGGTTGGCATCCGCTCCCCCTCTCCGTTTACAGGGACGGAGCGTGTCGAGCGTTCTTTGCTCGGCAGGAGCCGCAGGCCGCGTAGGACAGGGGGAGGGGTCGGACAGGCAGCACGATCCTTAAATTGATAGCTACGGGCCGCGATTCTTCGCATCCGCCGACTTCACCCACGGCAACCACCGCGATCACGGTCGCGTCGGCGGGTTGAACGAGTCTTTGAAAACGTTGATCTGCGCGGCGTGCTCGCGTTTGTGGCCGTAAGCGGCGTAGACGATGTAATCTTCGAGCGCATATTCCGCGCCGTACCACGGCAGCGTCCCGACCTTGCGCCACGTCTCGGCGTCGATCTGCGAGACCAGCGCCAGCACCCGCGCGTTGACCTCGTCCAGCTCGCGCAGCACGTCGAGTCCAGCAGTCTGCTGCCGCCTGCCGACTTCAGCCGTGTTGGTATTTTCGAGGCCGTGCCTGCCGACTTCAGCCAGCATCACAGGCTGAAACCCCGGCGTGACGAAGCCGCTGAGGACGTCTTCGAGCATCCGCTCGAACACGACCAGATGCGAAAGGACGTTCTTGACCGACCACCAGCCGCAGACGCCGTCGGTCTCCCAGGTCGATTCGGGCAGCCCTTCGAGCGACTCATGCAGCGTGCGCTGGCCGTAAAACAGGATGTCTTTCGGGTTCATGCCTGATCTCCGCGCTCTCCTACGAGCGAGTATTATTTTTATTTTGCCGGGGCCGTTTTACAATCTGAGTGTGCAGTTTGGCACAGATTGACGGTTTGAGAAAGTGACTGACCTTGACCAAACTTCCTTCCGGTCAAAAGCTGGCCTATGCCGCCATCGTCCATCATGTGCGCGAAATTACCCTGGTCGGCAGGGCTGATCTCGGCTTCTGGCGTGACGCGCTGGCGAGCGAACAGCTCGCGCCTTACGACGACGCCGGTTATACGCAGATGCAGGTCAGCGTCACCGATCTGCGCTGGATGGGCATCCACTTCAACGAGTTCACCATCACCGTCAGGGTCGATCCACCACTCGGCCAGAACACGGCGCAGGCCACCTATCTGGCCTGCGCCTTCAACTCGTCAAAGCTGCTGGCGCTGGCCGAGCAGCGGCTGTTTCACACCCCTTACTCCCCGGCGCAGATCACGATGGATGCGCAGCTTCCGGCATCGTTCCGCCTCAGCGACGGCGAAGTGACGGTCTTTGAGGCGCGAATGGCCGCTGCCAGCGGCAGCACAGCCGCCGACGCGCTGTCGGATGGGCCGGTTTATCTGCCGACGCCGGAAGGGAGCAGCCCCAGCCTGTTTTACGCCCGACGCGAAGGCGCGCAGGAGACGGCGCGCTTTACCCCGGCGGACATCCTGACCATGCGCCCGTGGGTCGAACATCCTGCGCTGGCCGCGCTGATCGCGTCCGAGTTTACGCCGGTCGAATGGCGCATCGCGCACAACGCCACCCACCGCAGGTCACGGACTTATATCCGCAGCCAATGAATGTCCCTGATGGATCATCGTTTTGAGCGAGGGTTTTCGGTTTGCGGGCGCGATTGCTCGCGCCCCAGAGCTGTCAACTTAAGCGGATAAGGCTGGAAAATTGCTGCCGGTTGTGACCGTTTCCCCCTCGCTGCTTGCGGAGAGGGGGCCAGGGGGTGAGGTCGGATAGGCAGCACGATCCTTAAATTAACAGCTCTGGCGCGATTGCTCGCGCCCCTACAGCAGGCATGTCCCTTAGCAAATGCTCCGCCCCCGTCCCCTCGATGCGAGAGGGACGAAGCGCTCCCTACTGTGCCGTCCAGCCGCCATCAATCGAGAGCGTCGTCCCGGTGATGGCGCGGCTGTCCGGTGACGCCAGAAAAGCCACCGCGCGAGCCACCTCGTCGATTCCGGCGAAGCGCCTGTTCGGCTGCTTCTCGCCGACCAGCAGCGCCGCTTCCTGCTCGATGCTGTTGCCGCTGGCGGCAGCGCGTCGCTCGATCTGCTTCTGCACCAGCGGCGTCTCAACCCAGCCGGGGCAGACGGCGTTACAGGTGATGTTGCGTTCGGCCTGCTCCAGCGCGACAACCTTCGTCAGCCCGACCAGCCCGTGTTTCGCGGCGACGTAAGCCGCCTTGTCCGGCGAAGCAACCAGCCCGTGCGCCGAGGCGATGTTGACGATGCGGCCAAAGTCGCGGGCGATCATCCCCGGCAGCGCCGCCTTGATCGTATAGAAGCTGGCCGACAGATTAATCGACAAGACCTGTTCCCATTTCTCGGCAGGGAAATCCTGAAGCGGCGCGACGAACTGAATCCCGGCATTGTTGACCAGCACATCCACCCTGCCGAAGCGCTGCTCCGCCGTCGCTACCAGCTCACGAATTTCGTCAGGCCGCGTCATATCTGCGCCATGATAGTGCGCCGCGACGCCGAACTGTCGCTCGATGTCTGCGCGAAGCGCCTCAATTTCATCCCTATCGCCGAGGCCGTTGAGCAGGATCGCGTAGCCGAGTGAGGCCAGATGCCGCGCGATTCCAAGTCCAATGCCGCTGGTCGAGCCAGTAACGAGCGCTGTCGGAAAGTCAGTCATAAGTCGCCTACCCTCAAGCCTGCATCGCGCGATAATTCTAGCACGACGGCGACGGTTTGGTGTCCGCGTGAGCGATGCCGTATAATCCGCCCTGTAACAGCTTGCCTGCACAGACTCACCGGCGCGTCGGCAGCGGAACCCGCATGACAGACGATCTGATCGGCAAACAAATTGGCGGTTATGAAATCACCGGCATCGTCGGGCGCGGCGGCATGGCGACCGTCTACCGCGCCCATCAGATGTCGATGAATCGGGTCGTCGCGCTCAAGATGCTGCCGCGTCACTTCGTCAGCGACGACACTTACCTCGCCCGCTTTCACCGCGAAGTCAAGATCGTCTCGCAGCTCGAACACCGCAGCATCGTCCCGGTCTATGACCACGGCGAGAACGAAGGTCAGCCGTACATCGCCATGCGCTTCATGTCCGGCGGCAGCGTCGAAGACCTGACCGCGAAGGGGCCGATCCCGCTCGATCAGATCATCGCTATCCTCGAACAGATTGGCCCGGCGCTCGACTATGCCCACGATAAGGACGTGCTGCACCGCGACCTCAAGCCGAGCAACATCCTGATGGACGATGCAGGCGGCGCCTTCGTGACTGATTTCGGCATTGCCCGCATCCTCGGTGAAACCAACGCCACCATCACCACGCAGGGCGTCGTCGGCACGCCGAGCTATATGAGTCCTGAACAGGCGCAGGGCCAGCCGCTCGATGGGCGCAGCGACCTGTACTCGCTCGGCGTGATGCTGTTCGAGATGACGACCGGCAGGCGTCCGTTCGAGAGCGACACACCCTACAGTATCGCCGTCATGCAGGTGACAACTCCCCCGCCCTCGCCGCGCGCGATCAACCCGGACGTCCCGGAGGGCGTCGAGCGTGTCATCCTGACCGCGCTCAGGAAGCGGCGCGAAGACCGCTACCGGACGATCACCGGGATGGTTGACGCGCTCAAGAAGGCGGCTGCGACTCCGTCAGTCCAGCTTTCCGACACGCAGCCCGGCGTCCGCCGCTCCCTGCCCGTCGCCGAACTATCGCCGAGCCGCGTGACCAGCGAGGCCAGCGCCACGCCGAAAACTCCCTCGCGCCCGCTGCTGCCGATTCCGCCGAGCGACTCGCCGTCGGTTCCGATGGTCGCCGTCCCGCGCGTGCGCCGCAAAGCCGGGAATAACCTGCTGGCAAGCGCGGTCATCGGCGGGCTGGTCGGCTGCGGACTGCTGGCGCTGCTGGTGCTGGGCGCGGTGCTGGTCATCGGCAGCAACGCCCGGCAGGACGCGCAGGCCGCGACCGCTGCCGCCCTGACCGCGACCGCCAGAATCGCCGCCGAAACGGAAGCAGCGACCTCGACGCCCGACGACAACGGGCCGACGTCGGCTTTCGGCCCTGTCAACAGCAGTTCAACGCCGACCATCAACCCGGACGATCCTAACATCGCGCCGCAGTCCACATTTACGCCCGTTTTCCCTCGCTCCACCAATACGCCGATGCCGAAACCGATCACAGGCGTCGCGCCAGTCGGGCAGCGCTCAAGGCCGACGCCGCTCATGAAGCTGAACTGAGGGCCGAGGGCCGGATAAAGACAAACCCATGAGACAGCCTCGTTGGCGAGCACGAAATCGAGCATGAAAACAGGCAGCGAAGACCAGGGCGGCGCGGCGCAGACGCTGGCGGAGTCGGTGGCGACCGATGTGCGGCGGGCGATTGCAGCGGGGCGTCATCTGCCCGGCGAGCGGCTGGTCGAGCTGTCCATTGCCTCGTCGATGGCGGTCAGTCAGAACACCGTCCGCGACGCGCTCCGCATCCTCGAACAGGAAGGCTGGGTGGTCAAGCGCGCGCGCCGCGGCGTCTACGTCCGCGCCTTCACGCCCGATGAAGCTGACGAAGTCTACGTGCTTCTGAGCGCGCTCAGCCAGGTCACGCTCGACGCCGCCATGACCAACCTGACGCGCAGCGGCGTCGTCCGCCTGCGCCACCTGCTCGAAGGCGCGCGTCAGGCCGCGCACACGCTGGAGCCAGAAGCCGCGACTGAGGCGCTGTTTCGGTTCCACGAAACGCTCAGTCAGGCGGCCAATCGCCTGCTGGCGACCGAGTTCACCACCCGGCTCATCAACTACGCCCGACTGATCGACGTGGTGCGGCAGGCGCAGGCTCCGATCAGCCTCGAGCAGCTTGAGGCCAGGATCGCCGCGCACGAACGCCTGCTCGACCTGATCGCCGCGCGCGATCCCTCGGCTCACGCGGTGCTGCGCGACCTGCTCGACGGCTATCGCGGCGCGCCGATCCCGGCTCTGAAAGACTAACCACTCATGCTGGTCGGCGTCGATATTGGCGGCACGTTCACCGATCTGGTCATCAGCGACGGTGGACAACTGCGCGTCCACAAGCTGCTGAGCACGCCGGACGACCCGTCGCAGGCGATGCTGGACGGCCTGCGCGCCGTCAGCCCCGGCGGACTGGACGCTTTCGAGCGAATCGTCCACGGCTCGACGGTGGCAACCAACGCCATCCTCGAACGCAAGGGAGCAAAGACCGCGCTCATCACGACGGCGGGTTTCCGCGACCTGCTCACCATCGGGCGGCAAAATCGGCCTGCCCTGTACGCGCTTCAGCCGACGCTGCCGCCCGCGCTGATCCCGCGTGAGCGCTGCTTCGAGGCGGTCGAACGGCTCGACCACACCGGCGCGGTCTTGACGCCGCTCGACCGTGCCGCGCTCGACGCCATCCTCGATCAGGTGGCGGCGGCAGGCGTCGAGGCGGTCGCGGTCTGCCTGCTCTACAGCTACGTCAACCCGGCGCACGAACGGGCCATCCGCGACCGAATCGCCGAGCGCGGGATTCTGCCCGCCGAGTCGATTGTCCTGTCGTCAGACGTGCTGCCGGAGTTCCGCGAGTACGAACGCGCCAGCACCGCCGCGCTTGAAGCCTACGTCCGCCCGGTCATCAGCCGCTACCTGAGCCACCTCGAAGCCGCGCTGCCGCCGGACGCGCCGCTGCGGGTGATGAAGTCCGATGGCGGCATCATCAGCGCAAAACAGGCGCGGACACAGGCGATTCAGACGGCCTTGAGCGGCCCGGCGGCGGGCGTCATCGGCGCGTTTCATCTCGCTCGACTGGCCGGCTACGATCAGATCATCACGCTCGATATCGGTGGCACTTCAACCGACGTCGCCCTGTGTCCCGGCGCGCCGATCCGCCGACCGGAGTCGGAAATCGACGGGCTGCCGCTGCGGATTCGGCTGCTCGACATCGAAACAGTCGGCGCGGGCGGCGGCTCAATTGCCCGTCTGGACGTGGGCGGCGCGCTGCGCGTCGGGCCGGAAAGCGCCGGAGCCGATCCCGGCCCGATCATTTACGGGCGCGGCGGCAGGCAGATCACCGTCAGCGATGCCAACGCGCTGCTCGGTCGGCTCGATGCCGAACATTTCCTCGGTGGGCAGATGGCGCTCGACCTCGACGCAGCGCGCGTCGCCTTCGAGCATTTGTCAGCAAAAATGGCGCTGCCGCCAGAAGCCGCCGCGCTCGGCGTGCTCGAAGTCGCCAACGCCAGCATCGACCGGGCGCTGCGCCGGGTCAGCGTCGCTCGCGGCCACGACCCGCGCGCTTTCACGCTGGTCGCCTTCGGCGGCGCGGGGCCGCTCCACGCCTGCGCCGTCGCCGACCGACTGCAAATTCCGCGCGTGCTGATTCCGCGCGCGCCGGGCGTGCTGTGCGCCTTCGGCCTGCTGGTGGCGGATATCGCGCTCGACACTTCACGCTCGATCCTCGGCCCGCTCGATGCCGATACGCCGCTGCTGCTGGCGACTTATCTGGCCGAAATGACCGCTCAGGCTCGCGCCGACTTAATGACCGAGGGCATCACTGAGGCCGATCTGACCTTCGCCGCAGCGGTCGATCTGCGCTATCAGGGGCAGGCCTATGAGCTGGTCGTGCCGTTCGCGCCGGGCGTCGATCTGGCCGCCGCCTTCCATCAGGCGCACGAGCAGGCTTACGGCTATGCGCTGCCCCATCGCGCGATTGAGGCCGTCAACCTGCGGCTTCAGGCCATCGGCGCGGTCGAGAAGCCGCTGCTGGCCGAAGAACCGGCAGCGAGCGCCGACGCTTCATCCGCGCGGCTCGGCATCAAGGACGCGCCCGGCGGCGCGCTGGCGCTCTACGACCGCAGCCGGCTCGCGCCGGGGATGCGCTTTGACGGCGGCGCGCTCGTTTTTCAACTCGACAGCACAGTTTACGTCGCGCCGGGCTGGTCAGCTCGCGTCGATGGCTGGCGCAACCTGATCCTTGAGCACTCGTGACGTCAGCGAATGAAAGTTGTCTGTAGTCGCAAAAGAGGCTGGAATGACAAAACGCTCAAAGCAAAAGCCTGTTAGTCGAAATGAAATCCAATCCTCAGATTGGAGTGGTTTATTTAAAGAACTCCAAGAAGAAAGTCCACGCGGCGGTGTCCTAGTCGGTGTCGCATTCCTCGATGAACTCTTACATCAATTACTTATGGAGAAACGAAGCAGAGATGACATGATATAATGAGGGCATGGCAACACG
>CAZZAO010000114.1:0-17677 GCA_964652205.1 uncultured Anaerolineaceae bacterium
AAACCGATATGAGCTTTCTTGAAACTCCGATCAAATTTGATGCGTTTGCCCTGGACGTTGATGAATTTTCCCTTGACAGGGTTGTATCGTAAAGTGAGGAATGTAACGCACCCGTAACCGGCGGCTGTGCGCTTACGGATGAGCCGCTGTTCGGGCAGGCGATCTGCGGCCTTCGTTCGCGCGGACAGCGCTTAAGCGCCTTGCGCGGCGATGAGCGTCTGCGCCGCCGACAGGTCGGCAGCCTGCGCGATCAGGATGTCCTGTCCCACAGTTTTCATGCACAGCGCTTCGTCGATGTTGTTCCAGCAGCCGTTCGCGTCGGCGGCTGAGTCGAAGCGCTGCTGGCCGAAGCGGGCGTAAGCGGACACAAATTCCTGCGCCTCTTTCGGCGCTTCTCATGCCAGCCGTATCACCCAGGCTTCCTGACCGGCGCCGTCAGCGTAGATGTGGAAGCGGTCGCCGTTCCACCCGGCAGCCGCTTTGAGCGCCGTCCCTGCGTCCAACTGCGTCAACAGGAATTGGCCGAGATACCATTCGCCGAGCGTGTTATCCCAGACCTGCGTCCAGCCGCTGCCGAGCGTCGCCGCGTCGTCGGTCAGCCTGACGGCGGCGGGCTGCCAGCCGTCGAGGTACTGCTGCGGGTGCATGATCTGCGTTGACGTTGTCGGCGGGTGGGCGAAGGCGGCATTGACCGCGCTCATGCCGCCATGCTGTTGGAGCGCCATCACGAACGACAGACCTTCCTGATAGGGGAACAGCAGTTCGTCGCCGAGAATCGGCGGCGTCCCGGCGGGCAGCGTCATGCCGCCTGCCTGTAGGCTCTGACCGAGCAACTGAAAGGCCGCGAGCGGGTTTTTCTGGATGACCTGCTGCAACCAGAGCGCCATGATGTTGGTGGCGTCGCCCTCGACCAGCGCGACGGTCGCCAGTGAGCGGTCAGGGCTGCCGGAAACGTCCGGGGCCTGCATCAAAGTGTCGAGCTTGAAAAACTGATCCTGAAGCGCGTGGGTGTATTCGTGGACGTAGATAAACTGCTCGATCAGGTTGAGCGAGCCGCTGATCGGCTGGCCGATGGGGACGACGTGCATGATCTTCGTCTGGCTGTCGTAGAACCCGGCGACCTGCGCGCCGAGCAGCCTGAGATAGACCGCGCGCAGATCGGTGCTGGCGGGGAGCAGGTCGAAGGCGCTGTAAAACTGGAGATAATGCTCGGCCTGATCGGCGGGAAGCTGGACGGCCAGCGCGTCGGTCAGGTAGTGGATCGTCTCAGCGCGGGACGGGAACGCGCGCGCGACCGATTGGCCGTCGAGGCCACGAAGGGCGCGGGTGGCCGCCTCGAGCTGATCCATCTGCGCTTCGAGCGCCGGATTGACCGTCGGCGTCGCTTCCTGCGCCATACCGGGACGCGCGCCAGCGGTGATCGTCAGTGCGAGCAAGAGCCAGAAAAAACGCTTCACAGCCGATCCTTTCAACTCCCGATTTGCCCTATTATGCCGCGCCGATTGACAAATCAGGCGATTGGAGAAAAAGTACAGGAAGTAAAGGCCAGCGCCTGACCTGTCGGAAGCTGAAGGCCAGGCTGCCTTTCTCCCCTCTCCCACCGGGAGAGGGGCCGGGGGTGAGGGCGAGCGGACACGAACCATCGCGCCCCGACGAAATCCGCTGTCCCATCTTTCTCCCCTCGCCTATGAGGAGAGGGGCCGGGGGTGAGGGCGGGTCGGGGGTGAGGTCATATGAGCGCGAACCATCGCGCCCCGACGAAATCCGCTGTCCCATCTTTCTCCCCTCTCCCACCGGGAGAGGGGCCGGGGGTGAGGGCAGACGGGGGTGAGGGTCCCGACGGAAGCTTAAATCAGCATGTCCCAACTTTTTCTTACTCATCACTCGTCACTCATCACTCATCACTCGTCACTTCTGAGGACTTTCCACCATGCTTCTGGTCATCGATGTCGGCAACACCAATATTCACATGGGAGTCTGGAACGGCGACTCGTGGGGGATGACCTGGCGCGCGCAGGCCATCGCCGACAAAATGCCGGATGAATACGGCGTCCTGCTCGGCAGCTACCTCGCCACGTCGAACCTGAAGTACAGTGACATTACCGGCGTGGCGATTGGCAGCGTCGTGCCGCCGCTGACGGTCGCATTTATCGAGCTGTCACGGCGCTACATCCACGTCGATCCGCTGGTCGTAACGCACGAGACAAAGACCGGTGTTCGCATCGCCATCGACCAGCCATCGCAGGCGGGCGCGGATCGGATTATTAACGCTGCCGCCGTCGTCGCGCTCTACGGCGGGCCAGCCATCGTCATCGACTTCGGCACGGCGACGACTTTCGACATCGTCTCGTCAAACGGGGCCTATCGCGGCGGCGCGATTGCGCCCGGCATCAACCTCGCCCACGACGCGCTCGTCGCCCGCGCGGCCCGCCTGCACAAGGTCGATCTGGTGCCGCCGCCGTGCGTCATCGGCACCAACACCATTCACGCCATGCAGTCGGGCCTGTTCTGGGGCTATGTTGGGCTGGTCGAAGGGCTGGTTGCCCGGCTCAAGGCGGAGATGGGTGAGGACAACATTCAGGTCATCGCTACCGGCGGCCTCGCGCCGCTGTTCCGCGAACATACCGGCGTGATCGACTTGATCGCGCCGCAGCTCACGCTCGAAGGACTGCGGATTATCCACGAACTGAATTACGGCAGGCTGGCCTGAGCGCCTGACGGATCGACAATCGTTCCGGCGGGAATGTTAATCTCGGTTGAAGTGACCGTCCGCGCCAGATCAGAGACGGCGAAGGCCGCGATACTGTCAGTGTCGCGGCCTTCGCTGTGCCTGGGCGGGGCGAATCCTGCGCGCCCGCTAAATCTCAGCTCAATCGACTCTGATCTGTGCCACCAGTTCCTCGAGCCGGTCGTAGGACTCGTTCGATCCGTCTTCCATTCCCGATTGCAGCATCCCGTCACGGTCGGCGACCGACTGGAAGACCGAGGAGACGGTCAGCAGGGTCTTGCCGTCGCCCTGCGCTTCGAGTGTCATCGTTTCGAGGATGACATGGCCCGGCATCCCCTCGAACTCAAAGGTGTCGATGACCTTATCCGGGGCGCTGACTGTGTGATAAACGCCGTGAAACGCCCACTCGTGACCGTTGCTGTCGCGCTGAATGTAGCGCCACTGGCCGCCGGACTGCGCGTCCATCTGATCGACGATGGTGGTGTAGGCGCGTGGCCCCCACCAGTTCGGAATCTGTGCCGGATCGGTCATGGCCTTGAACAGCAGGTCGCGCGGCGCGTTGAAGACCCGCGTCATGATGAATTCATGCTTGCCCGGTTCAGCGATCAGCTCAGCTTTAGTCATGGTCGTCCTTTTTCTCCTGTGCTTGTAACCCGGTCAGGTAGTCGTCGAGACGGTCGAGATTTTCTGTCCACAACTGGCGATAACGATCCAGCCACCGATCCAACTCGCGCAGCGGCTCGGCCCGTAATTCATACCAGCGCCGCTGCTTCTCCTGCCGCACCGTCACTAATCCGGCTTCGCGCAGCACGCGCAGGTGCTTCGAGGCCAGCGGCTGACTGATCTGGAGCAGATCGACCAGCTCATTGACTGAGCGAGGCCGTTCGCGTAGCAGATCGAGCATCCGTCGGCGGGTCGGTTCGGATAGGGCGTCGAAGATTGTGGACATGCTTATAATATAAACCAGAAGTTATATAACTGTCAAGGCATTTAATGATACAGTTTCTAAACCGGGTTGTTCTCGGTGCGGCTTCTCGGTCACTATTTTCGACCGAGCGGAGAAGTTACGCTAGACTTGTGGCGAGATGTGTTCCTGCCGCGGGGTAATATGGAGTACAACTCGTTTGAAAGCTCTCACCGGATCGATAACTGAAGTTCAGCGCGGTGAATAGCAACTTGAGACTCGACAGGGTTGCCGCGCGCGTCTTCAGTTGGGATTGAAGTGGTTATAGAACGATGAAAGCAATTGTCAGACAATCAGCCGAGCCGTCCGACCTGGCGCTGACGGAAGTGCCGGCGCCAGAGATGGGCGATAACGAACTCCTGGTGCGGGTTTTTGCCGTGGGTGTTGGCATCCACGATGAGTATTTTTATCCCCCGACCGCCCAATTCCCGTATGTCATCGGCATTGAGGCCGCTGGCGTTGTAGAAAAGACGGGGAATCGTGTCAGGAATCACAGGGTGGGCGAGCGTGTCGCGTTTGTCAGCGCGATGCAGCCCAAAGGCGGAACATGGGCCGAGTACGCCGTCGTGACGCAGGACTCGCTGATTGTGCGCATACCGGACGGCATGAGCTTCGAAAACGGGGCTGCAATCCCCGTGGCTGGAAATACAGTCCTCAAAGCGTTTCACGCCCTCAATCTGAGGTCAAATGCTTCCCTGTTTATAGCGGGAGCTTCAGGCGCGATTGGAACCTTTGCCATCCAGTTGGCCGTACAGCGTGGCTACAGTGTGGCAGCTTCCGCCTCACAGAAAAATCACGACTACATGCTGGCTCTGGGCGCTCAGAAAACTGTCGATTATCACGACCCCGATTGGCCGGAGCAGGTGCGGCAATGGCAGCCCGGTGGGGTGGATGCGGCAATCGCAATTCAACCGGGTACGGCGTTTGACAGCCTGTCTGTCGTCAAAGAGGGCGGTGAAGTTGTCACCATCTCTGCTGAACAGGTCACGCCGCAAAGGGACATTACGCTGAAGCAAATCGCGTATCAGGCCGATGTTCAAACCGAACTGGCAGAGCTGATGAACAACATCAACGCTGGCAAAATACAACTGACCGTGGAGAGAGTTTACCCGTTTGTAGATGGACTTGAAGCCTTGCAAAAAACAAAAACGCGCCATGCCCGTGGAAAATTAGTCTTGACGATGGGGTAAATTGCGGGCCGGAACCGAGGGCGGGAAAAGCTATCGCTGCTCTGACTTGCTCTCATTCTCCAGCCCCTTGAGTCGGACCGAAGTCAAAACGAGCCTCACTGAGGCTCGTTTTGACTGTCCGTGAAAGTCGATTATGCGACCTGAGGCGTCTCGGCGTTCTCGAACTGGCTGTTGTACAGCTCGGCGTAGAAGCCGCCCTTCGCCAGCAGGTGATCGTGGTTGCCCTGTTCGACGATGTCCCCGTCGCGCATGACGAGGATCAGGTCGGCGTTGCGGATCGTCGACAGCCGGTGGGCGATGATGAAGCTGGTGCGGCCTTCCATCAGGTGATCCATCGCCTTCTGAATCAGCACCTCGGTACGGGTATCGACCGAGCTGGTCGCCTCGTCGAGGATCAGCATCGGCGGATCAGCCAGAATGGCGCGAGCAATCGTCAGCAACTGCTTCTGTCCCTGCGAGACGTTGGTTGTTTCTTCGTTGAGGATCGTGTTATAGCCGTCCGGCATGGTGCGGATGAAGTGATCGGCGTGAGCGGCTTTAGCGGCAGCGTATACTTCGTCATCAGTCGCGTTGAGCCTGCCGTAGCGGATGTTCTCCATGATGCTGCCGTTGTAGAGCCAGGCATCCTGCAAAACCATGCCGAACAGGTGGCGCAGGTCGTGGCGTGTCAGCTCGCGGATATCATGGCCGTCCACCCTGATCGCGCCGCTGTTGACGTCGTAGAAGCGCATCAGCAGCTTGACCATCGTCGTCTTGCCCGCGCCGGTCGGGCCGACGATGGCGATCTTCTGGCCGGGTTTGACCGTGGCCGAGAAATCATGAATGATGACCTTATCGGGGTTGTAGCCGAACTGGACGTGGTCAAAGACGACGCTGCCACCCTGTTCCTTCGGCGTCAGCCTGACTGCTGTGGCCGTGTCGGCGATTTCTTCCCCTTCGGACAGGAACTCGAACACGCGCTCGGCGGCGGCAGCCGTCTGCTGCAAGATATTCGAGACGTTCGCCACCTGCGAGATCGGCTGCGTGAACAGGCGCACGTACTGGACAAACGCCTGAATATCGCCGACGGTAATCAGGCTGCGCGCGGCCAGATAACCGCCGAGGACGACGACGCCGACGTAACCGAGGTTGCCGACGAAACCGATGATCGGCATCATCAGGCCGGAAAGGAACTGCGATTTCCAGGCCGAGTCGAACAGTGTGTCGTTGCTGCGGTCGAAGACGGCGATGCTTTTCGCTTCGCCGTTGAACGCCTTCATGACGTTGTGGCCGCCGTACATTTCCTCGACGTGGCCGTTGACGTGGCCGAGGTAGTCCTGCTGCTCCTTGAAGTAGCGCTGCGATTTGCTGATGACGAGGCCGATAATGCCCATCGACAGCGGGATCATAATGGCGGCTACCAGAGTCATGATCCAGCTAATCGACAGCATCATCACGACCACGCCGATCAGCGTCGTGACCGAGGTCACGATCTGCATCAGGCTCTGGTTGAGGGTCTGGCTGACTGTATCGACGTCGTTGGTGATGCGCGAGAGGACTTCGCCATAGCTGGTTCCGTCGAAGTAACGCAGCGGCATCCGGTTGATTTTCTCGGCGATGTCCCGGCGCAGGCGATAGGTCACTTTCATCGAGACGCCGCTCATCACCCAGCCCTGAATGTAGGCGAACAGGGCCGAGAGCAGATACAGGCCGGTCAGCAGGGCGATGATGTTGCCGATATAAACGAAGTCGATGCCGGCGCCGGTTCCCTGAATCTGGCTGACGACGCCCTCGAACAGCCGGGTCGTCGCCTGTCCGAGCAGCTTGGGGCCGATGATCGAGAAGATTGTCGAGGCGATGGCGAAGATGACCACGATCACGACCGACAGCCGGTACGCGCCGATGTAGTCGATCAGCCTGCGCATCGTCCCTTTGAAGTCACGGGCCTTCTCGCCCGCCATCGTGATACCGCGCGGGCCGCCCATCGGGCCGCGATGCCCCGGCGCGCCGGGAGCGCCGGTCTGTCCATGTCGATTGGTTGCCATTAGGCCAGTTCTCCTACGCCAAGCTGTGACGAGGCGATTTCACGATAGATTGCACAGGTTTCCAGCAGTTCCTCATGGGTGCCTTTTCCGACGATTCGTCCCTCGTCGAGGACAATGATCTGCTCGGCACTGCGGATCGTCGAGACGCGCTGGCTGACGATCATGACGGTGCTGGAGCGGGTCTTGTCCTTGAGCGCGCGGCGCAGCGCGGCGTCAGTCTTGAAGTCGAGCGCCGAAAAGCTGTCGTCGA
The DNA here is from genome assembly GCA_964652205.1 of uncultured Anaerolineaceae bacterium. GTDB lineage: Bacteria > Chloroflexota > Anaerolineae > Aggregatilineales > Phototrophicaceae > ZC4RG36. The sequence continues at coordinate 7,157 of CAZZAO010000114.1, forward strand.
AGATGTAGATCGGCGCACGCTTGACCAGCGCGCGGGCAATCGACAGCCGCTGACGCTGCCCGCCGGAGACGTTCGCGCCGCCCTGAGCGATCTCGCTCGCCATGCCGCCTGGCTTCTCGCGGATGAACGGCGTCGCCTGAGCGATGTCTGACGCTTCCTGAATGACGTCCGGCGCGCTGTTCTCATCGGCGTAGCGCAGGTTGCTCTCAATCGTGCCGGAGAACAGCATCGACTTCTGCGGCACGAAGCCGATCCTGTCGCGCAGGTCGTGCTGCGTGACCTCGCGCGTGTCCAGACCATCAACCAGAATCTGCCCTTCGGTCACGTCGTAGAAACGGGGGATCAGGTTGACGATGGTCGATTTTCCTGCGCCGGTCGAGCCGATGAAGGCCGTGACCTCGCCCGGTCTGGCGGTGAAGTTGATGTCGTGCAGGACGTCGGCTTCCGCGCCGGGGTAGCGGAACGTCACATGGCGGAACTCGACGGTGGCCTTGAACGGCTCACTGAAGCGCTTCGGATCGTCGGGGTCCTGGATGCTCGGCTCGGTTTCCAGCACGTCGGCAATCCGGTCAGCGGACACCGAGGCGCGCGGCAGCAGAATGAACATGAACGAGACGAACAGGAAGCCCATGACCACCTGGATGGCGTACTGCATGAAGGCGATCATGTCGCCGACTCGCAGGTTAGCCTGCGCCACCTGATGCGCGCCGACCCAGATGACCAGCAGCGTCACGCCGTTCATGATGACCGTCATCAGCGGCATCATGCCCGCCATGACGCGGCTGACGAACAGGGTGGTATCGGTCAGATTCTGGTTGGCCCGGTCGAAGCGCGCTTCCTCAAAATCCTGCGTGTTGAAGGCGCGGACGACCATCATGCCGGACAGGTTTTCGCGCGTGACCAGATTGAGCCGGTCAACCAGCGTCTGAATAATCCTGAACTTCGGCAGCGAGACGGAGAAAATGGTGACGATCATGACGATCAGCGCGATCACGGCCAGCGCAATGATCCACCACATCGACGCATCGGTCTGGGTCGCCTTGATGATGCCGCCAACGCCGAGGATCGGCGCGTAGAACACCAGCCGCAGCATCAGCACCGTCAGCGTCTGAAGCTGGGTGACGTCGTTGGTGGTGCGCGTAATCAGCGACGAGACCGAGAACTTGTCGAACTCGGCGTTGGAGAAGCTCTCCACGCGCGTGAACAGGCTCTTGCGAATGTCTCGCGCTGCGCCCGCCGCCGCGCGGGCCGCCAGCAGGCCGACTGAAATGGTACAGGCCGCCGAGAACAGCGCCACCAGCAGCATCAGGCCGCCCGTGTGTAGAATGTAGTTATTTTGCAGCGTCTCGATGTTGATGCCGAGCGCCACGTATTCGGTTTTGATGATCGGCGCGGCGGACTGAATCACCATGCTGTCGCCCATCAGGTCGAAGCGCTGATTCATGGCGTCGCGCATTTGCGTCCGTACTGTATCGGGAAGCTGTGCAAGGAGCGCGAACAGGTCGGTTCCCGGCGGCAGCTTGGATAGATCGTGGTTCGGGCCACCGAGCGCCGCGGCTTTCGACGGGTCGGCGATGGCCTGCTCGACGCCGGAAAACGCCAGAAAGGCGCGGCCCATGATCGGGTTCAGGCGGGCGTGCTCATCGGCGCTGACGGCGCTGTTCAGGACGTAGATTGGCTCTTTCGCCAGCGCAGGGTAGGTCTGGACATCGGCGCTGTAGTCAGGCGAATTCTGATCGACGAGCGTGTAGTCAGCCAGCACGTCGGCTTTGTCGGCGTCGGACATGAACAGCGTCAGATGGTTCATCGTCGTCTGACGGACGGCGACTGGAACGGCGCTTTCGATGCCGCTCTGCTGGATGCCGTTGTTGACGATCCGGCTGATGTAGTCTGGCAGCGAGAGATCGGCCAGCGCCTGCGCGAACAGCAGGACGATAGAGAGCAGAATAATGGGAAGGTACGGTTTGAGATACCTGGCGAGACGGATCATATTGAGCGCTGTATCCTATCGGCTAGCGATTATTTCACGAGAGATGCTTCTGGCGACAACTGACTCGCCAGAACGCGCCGGAGCGCGGGGATGACGATTTCGGCGGCCTCGATCTCTTCCGGCGTGAGTTGATCGAACAAATCCGCTGCCATAGCGACCATCTGTTCCTGCGCGACTTCGCAGACCGCCAGCCCTTCGGACGTCACTTCGAGCCGATGCTGCCGCCGGTCGCTGGCATTCTGACGACGGAGGATCCAGCCGCGCTCGACCATCCCCTGAATCAGCACGCTGACGGCTTGCAAGCTGGTATGGCGGACTTTCGCCAGTTCACTGGCGGTCGTCGGCTGTTCCTGCAACTGACGCAGCACGCTGACCTGCATCATCGTGATGTCGTCATTTTCCATTTCGCGCATCCGCTGTTTCATCACCCGCGCGATCAGCGGAAAGACCGCCATGAGCTGCTGTCCGGCGTCGTGCGGAGTCCATGATGCCATAAGCTTATGGTTAACCTCGTTGATAGTCAATGATGTTGACTATCAATCTACTTGATAATGCCGACCCTGTCAAGCATGAAGTTGTGGAAAATACATTAGGAAACAGAGAAACAAAAAAGCGGCGAGATCGTCTGATCTCGCCGCTTTCGACCTGCTCCACAGCCTGGACAAAACTCGAACAATTCAACGGGGAACAGGTCGCCCGGTTCTTCCAAGTCATTACCTTCCCACAGCGCGAACTCTGTGCGCGCTACTCCACGATGAACTCCAACTAAGTCGGCTTTAGCGGCGAAAGGGAGAGACACCACCCTCTCCCCTTCCCCTTGAAGCTCGCTGCCCGTATCAGCAAGACTTCCGGTTGTCACTTTACCATATCTCCGCGAAGTCCCTGCCATCCGCAGCGAATTCGATGGTTCGTTGGGTTCTGAGGAGAAATGGCAATGACTCGCGTATTCGTCTTTACCAACCACAAAGGGGGTGTCGGGAAATCGACATCTGCCACCAACATCGCGCTGGGCATGGTGCAGCTGCTGCGCCGCGCCAACGCATCCAACTGTCGTGTACTGCTCATCGACACGGACTCGCAGGCACATGCGTCGCTGGTCACTACCGGACGCAAAGACTATGGCGCTGAGGACAGTCTGTACAGTGTCTTGCTGGCGGATCGCCAGAATGCAGCACAAACGCTGCTCAACTGCATCGTGCAGAGTCAGTGGGATGCTGATCTGCACGTGCTTCCCGCCTCTCCCATGCTCGAAGGCGCGGAACGGGAGCTGATGGGCGTGGCAGGCGCGCCGTATCGTCTGGCGGATCCGGTCAGCAAAATCGCCAACCAGTATGCCGCTATTATCATCGATACCCGCCCCTCATTCAGTCTGCTGACCGAGATGGCGCTGATTGCCGCGACCGACGCGATTGTGCCGGTCGAGCCGCGCTATCTGGAAACGGTCGGCTTGACCAGCGTGATCGAGAAGATCAACGACATCCGTGAAGGCTGGCGGCATCCGACCCTGCGCGTGAGCGGGCTGCTCGTGACCAAGATGGACAGCCGGATTCGCGGGCATAACCACCTGCTGGCAGAGGTCAAAGCCCATCCAGTCTTGGGCAAGCTGCTGCTCGGCGTGATTCCTGCCAACGAAGCGGTCTCGTATGCCCACAGCAGCCATCAGAGCCTTTTCACCTACAATCCTGCTGCATCTGCGAGCAAGGCATACATGCAGGTGGTCGCGTCGCTGGTGCGCTATCTGCTGAAGGGCGGCGACTAATGGCGCGCCCGAACCACGACACCCGTCGTATGGACGATTTGTTGGCATCGGTCACCAGCGAGCTGCTGGGCGACCTGCCGCAGAATCTGGTCGACAACACGATCCACGTCGAACGTATCCTGCTGGAGATGGTGCGCCCTGATCCGGTGCAGCCGCGCCGGGTGCTGCCGGAAACCATCCACGTCCGTTTTCACCAGAATCAGATCACGCCAACGCAGGCGTTACGCGAACTGGTGCAGATCGTTCAGATTGCGGCGCGGCATCGCGGACGACCGTTCACCAGCCTGCTGGAACTGCTGCCGAATGCGGATGACGAGCGCGACAACGAACCCACCATCAACCTGACGCCGGAAGAACAGCTTTTGCGGGATCTGGTCAATCTGGCAATCACCATCCGAGACGATGGACAGGTCAATCCGCTGACCGTAGTAGATGTCAGTCAAGGTGTGACGCGGCTGTTTCGCATCGAGACCGGTGAGCGGCGTTACTGGGCGACGTGGCTGCTGCGCGACTTCCTCCCCAACTACACCGGCGACGGCATGATCCCGTGCATCATCATCCCTGCGAACCGCTCATCGGTCTTCCGTCAGGCGAAAGAGAACACCGCGCGCTCCGGGTTAACAGCAGTGGCGCTGGCGCGACAGGCGGCGCTTTTGCTGCTCACCGTTCACGGCTACGAAATCCCTGCGTATGCGGTCGAAAATGATTTCTACCGTCAGGCGCTGGAACTTGACTTGCGCAGCAAACGCGAGTACACGGATGCGGTTCTCAGTGCGATGGGTGGTATCAAACGCTCCCAGTTCAGCATCGTCAAGTCCCTTCTGCGTCTTTCTGATGAAGCGCTTGAGATGGCAGATCGTCACAACATTGAAGAAGGCAAGCTGCGCTATGTCGTGGGTGTTCCAAGCGAATATCACGCCGAAATCGTGCGCCAGATCATTGACTTTAACCTCAGCGTGAAGCAGGTCAAAGAGTTGTGTGAAGGCGATGGCTCAGAGCAGCAAAAGAATGATGCAGATGATTTATCTCCGCCAGCCGTGAAGATGGCAAAGGTGACACAAACAATCCAGTCCACGACACCCCAAGAATTCGCGCGCGCATTAATTCGCCAGGAGGGAGACACAAGCATCGCAAGAGCGCGGCTTCAAGCGATGAAGAAGTTGATCTCAGAAACAGAACGCTATCTCGGAGCGGATTGAAATTGTTTGCACGTGCAAACAATTATAGGAGTGCGGATATGAGGCTGGCGCGACCACCGCCCTAGAAAAGAAAAAGCCCATAGCTGACAAGGCACATGGGCGGCGGGCTGGGGTACATCTGTGAACTGGACACTCACAATGTATCACAACCTCTCTCCCGGTGCAACTCGATATCGCGCTCAAACCGTGTTTTTTCGACACCGGTTGTCTTCAACATTGCCCGCGCACAGCGCAAGGAGAGAGGTCTCATGAGTATCGATCTGGAGCAGATTCGCTCCGCCAATCCAATTGAACGGGTCGTTGGCGAGAAGTTCGCCTTGAAGCATCAAGGGACACGCTTCGTCGGTGTGGAACATGATAGTCTGGTCGTCACCCCGCAGACCGGACAGTATTTCTGGAACTCCAAAGCCGAATACGGCGACGCCTTCGACTTCGCCGGACGGCATCTGCTGAACTACGGTCAAGGCTGGAACAACCGCGACGCGGCGATGTTCCTGGAAGCGGTGCGTTATCTGGCAGAGCGCGCCGGGATCGACCTTGAGACGGAGAACGACTTTCACAAGTCCTATGCGTGGGCGGAACGCCAGCTCGTGCAGCGGTTGCATGAGGCGCTGCTCAATACCCCTGCCGCGCTGGAGTACACGACCCAAACACGCGGCTGGCAGCCTGTGACGGTCAAAGCTGCGCGACTCGGATCTATGCCCCAGGACAAGCGGACGCTGCTGGCAGACCTCAACCTGCCCGACAAGTGGCGGACGACGATTGCCAAATTTCCAGCGGGAATGCTGGTGTACATCCATCTGGAGAAGGGGCGTTTGGCGTATCTGAGTGGCCGCTCCATCACCGGCAAACAACACTACAATCCGCCGCGCGAAATTCTGGGCGAACGCTGTCCTTACTACAATCACCTGTACAGTGCTGATGCCGAACAGGTCGCGCTGGTTGAAGGACAGGCGGATGCCATCACCTTCGGCGAGTGGAGCATTCCGGCGCTGGCGATTGCCGGAATGCACGTCAGCGATGAACTACTTGGTCAGCTTCGTCAGCATCGCCGGGTCTTCGTTGCGCTCGACAACACACCCGAAGCGCTGGAGAAAAGCTGCGAGATCGCGCGCAAACTCGGCGCGATAGCCTTCATCCCTCGTCTGCCGGATGAGGTGAAGGACGCCAACGACTGGCTGACGCAAGGCGGCACGGTCGAAGCGGTGCAGGAAACGCTCAATCGAGCCAAGACGTGGCTGCAAACCGAGATTGAACGGACCGCCTTTCTGATCGGGCTGGAACGCAAGGATGCTGTGCGCGACCTGTTCCAGCACGCCGCCGATCTCGATGAGCTGGAACTGAGCGACTTCCGCGCAGCGCTGGCGAAGCTCGGCATCAAAGGGCGCGCCTTCACCGATCTGCTTAAAGCGGCGCGGTTGAAGATCGAACGGGCAAAGCAGGAGGTAGAGGAGATGCCGCAAATCCTCGGCGACGACATTCCGCTGCTGTCGCCCGCGCTCGGCTTCCAGCGCGACGTCGCGCTGGTGACGGTTTCGGTGGTCGAGCGAACGAAAGACAACCGGCTGAACACCCAGCCCTATCTGGTCACGTCGTCGCGCGAACTCGTCCGCGTGAGCGACGCGCAGATTATCCCACTCAATGGTAAGGAAATCGCGCTGCGCGTACTGCCGGAAGGTTCGGATTTCCTGATGCGCTGGCGCTTCAGCGACATCCAGCGCTACTTGAAGGGTGAGACCTGCGACCCCGGTCAGGTTTTCAAGACCGTGCATGACCTGTTCACGCACTACGTCGATTTTCGCTCGGAGGTCGAGAGCGCTATCCTCGCGCTGTGGACGATTGGGACGTACTTCTACACCATGTTCCCCGCCTACCCGTATTTGGCGCTGAACGGTCCGAAGAACAGCGGCAAAAGCACGGTCATGCGCGTGATGCAGCCGCTGGCGTTCAACATGGTCAGCACCTCCGACCCCACCGGCCCGTCGATGTTCCGGCTCATCCACTACACAAGCTGCACCGTCGGTATCGACGAGGCGGAGCGGTATCACAACCCGAAAGACCCCGGAATGCAGCAAATCCGGCAGCTTTTGAACAGCGGCTACAAGCAGGGGATGCCTGCCATCCGGCTGATCGGCGAAGACATGAAACCGCAGGCGTTCGATGTGTACTCGCCCAAAATTCTGGCGGCGATTGCCGGTCTGGAGGACATCCTCGCCAGCCGCTGCATTGCCATCCCGATGCGTCGCACCGACAGGAAGATGCCACTATTCCCGCCGGACTTCGACGGCGCGGCAGTCCGCCACCAGCTTTACACGCTGGCGCTGACGGCATTTCCGCCCATCTATGCCAATTATTTCGAGCGTCCAGCGCTGCACACGCTGCACAATCGATCCGGCGAACTGTGGTCGCCGCTGGTTGCGCTCGCAGCGTTTTTCGAGGAACACGGCAAGGTGTCTGGACTACTCCAAGCGATTGCTTCTGCTGCCGAAACCGACGAACAGCTCAGCCAGGGCAAGGCATTGAGCGAACGCGAAGAGGCAGTCTTGCAAGCGCTGGAACTGATGACCCGTGGACAGCAGGGCGTGGTGTGGATCAAGGCGGCAGTATTGCGCGAAAAAGTCGCTCGGCTGATCGGGCAACCCGTCGAGAAGATGGGCGACGCGCAGTGGATCGGTCACATCCTCAAACGGCTGCATTTGCTTGACGAAGCGGGACGCAAGCGCGGGATGGATGGCGTGACTTATGCAGTGAGCGCCTTCGATGTAATCGATATGATGCGTCGCTATGACGTGGCGGTGGTTTACGAAAACCGGTGACAAAACCGTTCAAACCCTACATACCATTCATGGGCGAGGGGAAAAGCATGAAGGGTATGTAGGGCTTGTTGTTGCTTTGGAGACCAAACATGTACTTACCTTATGGAGTGAACGAACAGGGGCAGCTTGTCTACATCGACAGCGTAGGTCGCGGCAGGACAGCGCTCAAATGCCCATACTGCGGCGTGTTGCTAATCGCTCGCAAAGGAGAGCGGCTTGCACCGCATTTCGCCCATGACGGCAAGACGTGCCGTGAAGCGAAACGTTCAGGTGAGACGGTCGCGCTGCCAGTCTACGACTCGTTCCGTCTGCATTTGTCAGGCAGAGTATGGGAGGCACTAAGGATGTTTCACGACGAGGGTGATGACAGCGACGGTGATTGGCTAAAAGATTATGGCTTGGTCAAATCATTCATTTCACCCTACGGTAACGAACGTTACGCCCTCACGCACAAGGGGAAAATCCCATTCGGCGATCTCTCACTCAACTTATTCAACCAATTCCAAGAACCGCTGATTCAAGCGCGGCACGATGAATTGGAGCGCAAGGCGCTTGAGGCGTTTGGACGAGAGGATGAAAGTACCACGCTCACTGATCTGCGTTTGTTTCGCGCGCAGATGCGGCGCATCTTGGAAGCGACACTCTATTTTATCGAGGCGCGAACGGGTGAAGGCGTACTGTACAAGATCGGCGTTACCACGCGATCACTGGAACAGCGCCTCGCTGAAATCAGGCTCGACCTCACGCCACATTTTGGAACCGTAGAACTGATCCCGCTCGGCACTTGGGCGCATCGCGGCAATGTCGAACTGTATTTTAAGCACCGATACCGTAGGTTTCAGCATCCCATTGGCACACTGACCGAGTATTTCGCATTCGAGGATATAAAAGCGGTTTTGCGCGATCTGCGCCGGATGAAGTCAAAGGAACTGGCTGAGGTTGAGCAGACGGTACTGTCTGGTGAACCGTCACGGGTCGAGCGGCGTGATCTGGCTGAACATGAAATCCTCTCACGCGAGGCGTGGTGGCTACTGTGCAACTTGAGTTTCGAGAATTCTAACCGATACTATGGCACATGGCATGAGCTGCACAATTATCGCTGGGCGGGGGAGCATCGCCGTTTGATCGAGCCGGTCAAGGATGGAACGGAGTGTCGTCTCCAGATGAGCGCGTTCGGAACCGCGTACCGTACTGCATTCGAGCGCTTCTACCAGCGTCACTATCATGATGCCGAAGTCCCTACGTGAGGGACTTCTTGTCTCTATTCCTCGCCATCCTTCTTACCCTTCGCTTTGGGCGCGGCAAGGCGTTTCTTCTCTGCACGTTCCAATTTCTTGATACTGTCGGCGGTTGGTAGATCTTCAGGCATTGTGCCGCCAAGTTCAGCAATCGCCCGGCGCACGACCACACCCGCCTGATAATGCACTTCGTTTGCCTCATCTTTGCCCTGCACTTGGTCGCGTCTGAGTTTCTCTTCCGCTTGTGTGCTGCGGAAAAGGTTGGCGGCAAGTTCCGTCGCGCCCATATGATCGAGGATGTGCTGACTCTTCTTGAGTTTCTTTCGTTTGTGAATAGCTTCCGCCGTCAGCCCATTGTACAAGCCGCGATAGCCGTGATTCTGGAAAACGGCGAAATCGAGTGCTGTGATTACCCCTGCGCTCTTTGCGGCAGATGCGAGATCGGTATTCTGCGCTTTGATGCGCTGCCGCAAGAGCAGCCGCCGCTGATCTTCGCTCAGTTCGGCGAGGGCTTCTGCGTCCGAAATCTCCTGACGACGTGTTTGCACAGCGAAGTAAGTCTGACCGAGCGCGACGACTTCTTTGGTCGGATCGGCGTTTTGCACGACGAGATAGCAGGCATAGCGCGAAAGGTGCATGTCCTCCACTTCGCGTTTCGCATCCGAGCCAATGGAGACCATTTTGATGGCTCCGACGAAATGGTCTGTCGGATCATGACCGCTGTTTTCGCAGGCGATCTGCGCTTTGAGCAGCACCCCTTTGAAATTCCGCCAGTTTGTGTATTCAAGCACGAACATCAGATCGCGTGCCGACCAAAATTCCAGATCATCTTCATCGACTTGACGGATACGCTCGAAGGGCGTTTGTGAGGGATCAGGCGTAACGGCAGTGGGTTCAGTCAAGAGACACTCTCCAATTCCATAACGCAATGCGTACTGTTTGACCCATTATAGTGGTTTGCTGTCCCCTGAGAAAAATCCAGAGCATATCTCATTTGTGTTTCACAGCGCGCCGCCTGCCACTTCTCTAGGTTCGCGGATTCTCTGGTGGGACAAAGCCCCTACGTACGCATGGCGATTCTATCAGGACAGGTGGTCAAGTGCCGCAATTGCGCCTGCCGTGTCAAGCTGGTCGCAGGCAAAGGCATGACGCAGCAAAATCTCGGGTACATAACGGTCGAATTTGTCCGCGTATAGAGCGTAGCGTGGCAATGTTACGGCAATCGCGTCACCCGTTGGTGGGTTGGCGAGTACCTTGCGTAATCGCTTTCGCAGCAAAATCGGGTCACCTGAGCGCGACGGATCGTTAATCTTCACCTCGATGTAGTAGGGTGAGGCGCTGTCTCCGAGCGGCATCAAATTGTCCAGAATGAGTTCGAGTGTTGTGAACGTTCGCGAGTCGCACCAGGGCAAGATCATGTACTCATTTCCACCCAGTGGGAGTATGGGCTGTTCCGTCAGCCCGCATAGGCACCAAGTTTAGACATGAACGGTCTCAAGCCAAAATTGAAACGTCAAAG
>CAZZAO010000115.1:0-17550 GCA_964652205.1 uncultured Anaerolineaceae bacterium
CGCCCCTACGTTACCGTTGACCCTGGATAAGCCGATATGAGCTTTCTTGAAACTCTGATCAAATTTGATGCGTTTGCCCCGCTTCGTCAACGCGCCCGTCAATGAAGGCTTCGAGATACGGCTCGAAGCGTCCGGCGTTGCAGGCATCGACGTAGCGCATGATCTCGCCGCCCGACAGCGGGTAATCGGGATAGCAGCTCGTCGGCGCGGCCCCACGCGGCGCGAGCGCAATGTGCGATGCCCCCGGCGCAGGGATGAACTGGCCGTCGAGCGTCCGCTCCAGTTCGTCCACCATCCGCTCGACGGTCACGATGACGGTGTCGGTGATGTGAACTAGCTCCAGATCGACACCGAGATTGTTATTGAGCAGCACGCCGCCGTAGGAATCGCCCGCCAGTCCGTGCAGCACGGCCACGTCGCAGTCAATCGCGGGAAAGGCTATCAGCGTCTCGCCGGAATAGGGATCAACCACCGTTTTGACATCCGGGCGCAGGCGCGGCAGGTCGGTTCCGAGCCAGGCATTCGATGGCATGAAGCCGACGCCAGCCATCCGCGCACGAATCCCCAGCGCCAGACTCGCCTCGGTTTCCTCGATCACTCGCAGTTGGCCCCGATTGACCGCTTCGGTGAACATCGGCGCGAAGCCGAACGTTTCCAGACCGAAATAAGCCGTCCGCGCCGCCGCGACACAGCCCGCCCCGACCAGCAGATCGGACTCGTAACCGGCGGTGAAGCACAACAGCGTCAGGTTGCGCGGGCGCGGCTGACGGCGGAGCAGCGCCCGCACAAACGCGACCGGACGGCGATAGAGCGTCATGCCGCCGAGCGCCAGCGTGCAGCCATCCGAAACCAGCGCGGCAGCCTGATCGAGCGAGACAATTTGCGCCAACTAACGGCCTCGCGTCGGTTCGACCGTCGGCTGAACCGAGGCCGCGCCGCCGTTAATCGTCAGGTTGCCGCTGATCGCGCCTGGCTGATCGCTCAAAATCCAGATGAAATAGACCCCTTTGGGAACGCTGTCCCAGTGGACGGTCGCCGTTGGAGCCAGTTGCAGCGTGCAGTACCACTGGCTGTTCATCAGGTCGTACATCAGGACGCCCGCGTTGGCGCCGGGCTGCGTCGACTCGAAAACAACATCGACCGGGGCCGACCCCGGATCGACCCAGACCGTGCCGAGCGACGACACCACGCTCGTGTAACCGCTCGGACACGGACTGCCGACGGCCAGATAAACCTGTCCGCCGCCATACGCGCTGGCAGAGAAGTAGTGAAGCTGTGCATCCGGCAGCATCATCTTCAGGCCGAGCGTCGGCTCATAGCCGAGGCTCAACTGGCTGGCCGAGCCTTCCGGCGTTGCGGTCGCGTCCTGCGCGTCGACCGACTCGGCCAGCAAACCGAGCAGAAACAGAAGCAACAGAAAGACCGTCGCCAGACGTCGCCTTCGAGTGGACATGGTGACTCCTTCCGCCTGTGGATGCCCTCGCAGTATAGAATGTTCGCCTGCTGCCGACAAGCCTTTCAGGCGCGAGTCATCGGCCTTCGACTCGCGGCCATCCGCGCAATCGCCGCTGCCAGATCGAGGAAGGCAGCGCGCAGCGCGTCCGGCTGGATAATCGTGACTTCGCAGCCATAGCTGACCAACTGGCGCGCCATCGCGTCGAGGTCGGGCATCGACGCCGTCATGCGGACGCGCTCGCCATCTCGCGTCAGCGTCGCCATCCCGCGCGGAACGCGGCGACGAGCTTCGTCGAGCGACATCGTTAAGAGGACTTCGATCTCCCAGCGGTCGGGAATCGCCTCGAACGACTCGAACAGATATGCCTGTGGATCGAACTCATCCGGCGGCTCGAAGCGCGTCGCCAGCAGTTCGACGCTGCGCGTGCGGTCGAGACGAAAGGTGCGCATGGCGCGGCGCAGGTGGCAGTAGCCGACTGCGTACCAGCGTCGGTCGTAATGAATGATGGCATAAGGATCGAAGACGCGCTCAGTGGCCTGATCGCCCTCGCCGTAGATCAGCCGCACCTGCCGCGCGTCACGGCTGGCAGCGCTGATCGTCGTCAGCAGCCCGGTCTCGACTGGCGCAGCATCAGTTTCGCCGTCGGCGTCGACCGTTTCGCTCAGGGCGCGCAGCCGGTCACGCAGCGGGACGGGCAGCACGCGCTCGATCTTCGCCAGCGCGCTCTCGACGGCGGTTCCGACATCGGCCAAACCGGCGCGCCGCGCCGCCAGCAGGCCGAGCGTGACCACCAGCACTTCATCGTCGCTGAACATCAGCGGGGGCAGCTTGTAGCCGGGGCGGAGCGCGTAACCGCCCCCACGCCCCAACTCGGATTCGACCGGAACGCCGAGGTCTTGCAGCGTGGTCACGTAACGTCGGATCGTCCGCGCATCGACTTCAAGCCGCCGCGCCAGCTCGACGCCCGAAAGCTGGCCGTGCGCCTGAAGCAGTTCCAGTACCGCGAGGACGCGCGCCGTCGGACGATAGACCAATGCTCCCCACCTGTCATCGTATTACTGACCGGCAAGCCGCTTCAAGCCAGATGGAACCGACTGCCGTAGCCGCTGCTGCCGAGGAAGTTGTCCATCTTGTCGCGGACAGTCGCGGCGACGGCGGCACGCCCGATCTCAAGCTGATCGGGCGACAGCGCCTTACATTCGGCGTTGGTCATCCGTGTCGCGCGGCCTAACGCGGCCAGCAGCGACAGTTCGAGATCGGTGGCGATATTGACCTTGCTGACGCCGCCGCCGGGCAGATGGATCGCGCCCTGCATCATCGCCGCCGGGACGCCAGAGCCGCCGTGCAGCACCAGATGAACAGGAGTCAGCGCGCGGATTCGTTGCAGGCGGTCAGTATCGACGCGCGGCTTGCGGACAGTGTAGACGCCGTGCGCCGTGCCGACCGACACCGCCAGCGCGTCAATGCCGGTCTGATCGACAAAGATTTTCGCCTGATCGGGATCGGTGAACAATTCCTCGTCATGCTCGGTTTCAACAAAGTCAGTCGTCCCGATCATGCCGAGTTCGGCCTCGACCGAGACGCCGAAGCTGTGCGCGTAATCGACCACTTCGCGGCTGATGTCGATGTTCTCGTTGAACGGCTTCTCCGAAGCGTCAATCATGACTGAGGTGAAGCCCGCCTCAATTGCCGCCTGAATGAGGTCGAATCTTTTGGTGTGGTCGAGGTGCAGCACAACCGGCACGCTGATCTGCTGGCGCTTGATCTGCGCGTAAAATTCCTCGGCGACTTCGCGCGGCTCGACGCCGTACAGGCCGAGTTCCTTTTGCGACATCTGGACGATCAGCGGCGAATTAGCCGCCTGTCCGGCGCGTAGAATCGGCTCGATCATCGGCGTGTAGCGGCACGAAAATGAGCCGAGCGCGCAGCCGACGCGCTCGGCTTCGGCCAGCGCCTGCTTGAGCGTCAGGACATTCGCCGGGCGGTTCATAGCGTCACGAACTCCCGCGCAGCCCTGACCTGCTCGACGCTCAGGCGCAGGTTGGTGCGAATCACCGCAATTCTTGGCATACAGGCTCCTTGAAATACCCCTCATCCCCGGCCCCTGCGCCGCCTACGGCTCACGCCGAATGAACAGACCTCGACGCGCCTCGTCCGGCGGGAAAGGCGCTGGGAGTGAGGATGTCTTGTAACTCGATCAGAGCGCCTCAAGTTCCTGACGCTGCTTCCGGGTCAGCGCGCCGACGATCAGCGCATACGAATGCTCGATCAGATCGGCGATTTCTTCATCGGGAACGCTGCCGTCGCAGTCAATCGAGTTCCAGTGCATTTTGTTGAGATGATACCCCGGCGTGATGGCCGGATACGTCTCGCGCAGCATGACCGCCCGCAGTGGATCGCACTTCAGGCTGATCGACAGCTCGCCGCTGGTCGGAATCAGCGCGAACACCCTGTCCATGACCTTATAAACCGAGACTTCAGGGCCGAAGGGAAAATCCTCACGCGCGCCCCTGAACGCCCCGCACATCTGACGCAGATCATCACGATCCATTCAGTCAGCCTTTCATGCACGCAGAATGCCGCTATTTTACCGTCTTGCGGCGTCGAGTCTTAGGGCCAGATTATCCAGATCGGCGCGATTCTCGCAGCGGGCGCGCCAGTCGGCGGGGATGGCGTCGAGGCCAAGCCGCGCGCCCATCATGCCGCCGACGATACAGCCGACTGTGTCGCTGTCGCCATCATGGTTGACCGCGCAGCGCACTGCCCCGGCGTAGTCATCGGGGTATCGCAGCACGCAGTACAGCGCCAGCGCAACGGCTTCATCCCCTGTCCAGCCTGCGCCGATATGCTTGAGCGCCCCGCGCTCGTCTGTCCAGCCGAGCGTATGGCCGACGCGCAAAATCGCCCCATCGAACTCATCGCTCAAGCCATCGGTGAAGTCCATCAGCGCCCGTAGATAGGACTCGACCGGCGCGCCATCGAGCGCCAGCTTGACCAGCGTGGCCGCGCCGACACTGGCAGCTATCGCGGCTGGATGCCGATGAGTGATGAGACTGGTCGCAATCGCAACCTCGCGCAGTCGCGCCACGTCGTGCTGATAGAGCAGCCCGATGGCCGCCGCGCGCATCGCCGTGCCGGAACCCTTCGACGCCGCGACGCCAGCTTCGCGCCACGAGCTGCCCGCCTCGTAGTTCTCGACGCCCCGAATGCAGGTTCCGCCGGGCGCTTTAGTATTTTCCGGGCTGTGGAGCCACGCGATAAAACGCTTCCCGACTGCCGCCATCAGCGCATCAACCGGCGCATCTGGCCCGGCGTCGAGCAGCCCTTCGGCCAGCGCCAGCGTCATCTGCGTGTCGTCCGTGTAGACGGCGGGGTCGGGCGGCGCTTGAATGCCGCGCGACCCGTAAGCAGCGCGAATCTGCGTCAGCGACAGAAACTCGACCGGCCAGCCGAGCGCGTCGCCGAGCGCCAGCCCGTACAGCACGCTACGCGCGTCCATCTGTCAACCAGAACCTTTGTGCCGCTCTCATCGCATATTCACCGTGTCATAGTCCGTAAGGCTCTATAATCATAAGGGCAAACCAGTCGATGTGGAGCAAATGGCATGTCTTTTTTCGCGTCTTCACGACAGCGTTCCGGTCAGCTAGCGACCGTTGTCATCATCATGATTGTCTTTATCGCCGGTTTCGCCTTTGGCAACCAGTTTGCGACCGTCAGCGCGGCCCAGAACCCGCTGACACCGCCCGCCGACAGTCAGGAGCTTTTCGCCCCGTTCTGGCAGGTCTATAACCTGATCCTGAACGACTACGTCGATCCGCAGGGGCAGGCGCTCGACAGGGCGAAGCTGGTCGATGGCGCGATTAGCGGCATGGTCAACTCGCTCGGCGACCAGTTCAGCGCCTACATGGACCCGAAGAGTTTCCCCGAAATCAATCAGGAGTTGGAAGGCCAGTTCGAGGGCATCGGCGTCGTCATCCGCACCGACGACGCGACCAAAGCTATCGAGGTCGTCAGCGTGCTTGAGGGTTCCCCGGCGCAGTCGGTCGGCATTCATCAGGGCGACATCTTCCTGAAGGTCGGCGATGTCGATGTCAGCACCATGACCCAGACTGATCTGGCGAACTACGTGCGCGGCAAGGAAGGCACGTCGGTCAAAATCACCATGCTCCGCGACGGTCAGCCGATTGAGTTCGACGTCACCCGCGCCAAAATTACCGTGCCGAATATCGAGCAGAAGAAGCTCGACGACCATATTGGCTACATCAAGCTCAACCAGTTCAGCGCCGACGCTCGCGGCGACATCGACAAGGCGCTGGCGACGCTCGACCCGAAATCGCTCAACGGCCTGATCCTCGATCTGCGCGGCAATCCCGGCGGGCTGCTCAACACGGCTATCGACGTCGGCAGCGCTTTCCTCAAGGACAAGACGATCCTGATCGAGGACTTCGGCAAGGGCAATACCCAGACCTATCAATCGAACGGCAATTACGCCGGAATCGACGTGCCGATGGTCGTCATGGTTGATGAAGGCAGCGCCAGCGCCGCCGAACTGATCGCCGGAGCGCTTCAGGACAACCAGCGCGCGACCGTCGTCGGCGAGACCAGTTTCGGCAAGGGAACCGTCCAGACCTGGCAGCAGCTCATCAACGGCGGCGGCGTCCGGCTGACCATCGCCCGCTGGCTGACACCCGACAAGCACTGGATTCATCATCAGGGGATCACGCCGGACATCGTCGTTCCCTGGGATCAGAGTAAGGAACCCCTCGGCAGCACCGCCGACCCGCAATTAGATGCAGCGGTTCGCTTCCTCGAAGCGGCCATCCCCGCTCCGAACTAGAACGCACAAACGCGCCGCGCCGGGAGCAGACATGACCTGCTCCCGGCTGCTGACTCCTGCTTCGCTCCAACGCCTCGTAACGCTGCAAACCTGTGTCCCCGATCCTCGTCTGAACATTGGGCATCGCTGTCTTTCCCGCTAGAATAGGCTCCGATGACAGCGCCTTTTGGAGACAATCCATGCCCTCAGCCAACCGTTATCCGGTCATCGACGGCCATAACGATGCCCTGATGACCTTTTCACCGCCGACCAGCGCCCCCGTCAGCGCCTTCTTTGACCGGCTCGACGGCAGACAGGTCGATCTGCCGCGCGCCCGTGAAGGTGGGCTAGCTGCGGGATTTTTCGCCGTCTTTATCGCCGAAGCAGAGGCGATGAACATGCTCCACAATTTCGACCCGACGAGGGGCTATACGCTTCCAGCGCTGGAATTCGACGTCGCGCAGACAGCCGCGATGCAGATGGTCGCCAATCTGTTCCGCATCGAAGCCCTGTCGGGCGGCGCGCTAAAAGTGGTTCGCACCGTGGCTGACCTTGAAGCCTGCCTGCGCGATGACGTTCTCGGCGCGATCCTGCATTTCGAGGGCGCGGAGCAGATCGACGCCAATCTGGATGCGCTCGAAGTTTATTATCGCGCCGGGCTGCGTTCGCTCGGCCTCGTCTGGAGTCGTCCGACGATTTTCGCTCAGGGCGTCCCGTTCAAATTCCCGCACTCGCCCGATACCGGCCCCGGCCTGACCGACGCGGGCAAAGCGTTGGTGCGGGCCTGTAACCATCTGGGCATCATGATTGACCTCTCGCACCTGAACGAAAAGGGCTTCTGGGACGTCGCCAGCATTTCAGACGCGCCGCTGGTCGCCACCCATTCTAACGTCCACGCGCTCTGCCAGCTCCCGCGCAACCTGACCGACCGGCAGCTTGACGCGATTCGAGAATCGGATGGGATGGTAGGCGTCAATCTGGTGACGATGCTGCTGCGCGCTGATGCCCGTGACGACGCCGATACCCCGATTGAGACGGTGCTGCGCCACGTCGATGCGCTGGTTGAACGGCTCGGAATCGACCGCGTCGGGATTGGCGCAGATTACGGCGCTGCGCCCTTCCCGAAAGACCTGCCCGACGTCAGCGCCTATCCGGTGCTGATCGCCGCGCTGCAAAAAGCGGGCTATGACGATCCAGCGCTGCGGAAGATCACCCATCAGAACTGGCTGCGGGTGCTGCGGAAAACATGGAAGGCCCAGCTTCCAGCCCCTTAAAAGCTGCCGATCAGGCTTGCAATCTCCGTCAGAACTGCTATACTTCCGGTGCGTTTTGTCCTGATTTAAGGGAGATTACAGCGTGGAACGCGCTTTACAGATCGTCTCAATCATTATTTCCATCATGCTGATCATCCTGGTTCTGCTTCAGGCCAAAGGCAACGGCGTCGGCAGCCTGCTCGGCGGTGACGCGGGCGGCGGCATTGCCCGTACCCGGCGCGGCCTCGAAAAGACGCTGTTTCAGGTGACGATTGGGCTGTCCGTCCTGTTCATCCTGGTGTCGATCTTCGCTGTTGCGGTCTTCAACGGCGCTGGTTAAGGCGCGGCAACGCTGGACAGCGCTGGCGCCGTCGAAGCCATTTTCTGCGCGTCGATTTGTCCGCTCATCAAAGGGGCTTTTGCCATTCGGCGAAACGCCCTTTTTTGTTTCCGGTTTGCTGCGTTGAGGCAAACCTGCGTCCTGCAGAGCGGCAGCATCCGGCTGACCGCCCGCACTTAGCACTCTGAGGGTGATGCGATGCGAGGATTTCGCTGGCAGTTGCTCGCGCTGCTGATCGCCGCTGTGGTTTTTGCGGTGACGCTGGCGGCGCGCTCGTCCGAGACTCCGCCCGCGCCTGCCCCGACTCAGCCAGCGCCGACGGTCGCCGGAGCGACTGCCGTCGCAACGCCGCTGCCGGTTGCTTCGCCGCTGCCGGGAAACACAGCCGTGCCGAGTGGCGACGGGGTGCCAACCTACCGCGAAGCGCTGATCGGCCATGTCCAGCGGCTCAATCCACTGCTGGCGGCGCTCAACCCGGTCGACCGCGACATTAGCTCGCTGATCTTCGAGGGGCTGACGCGCACCAATCCCTATGGCGAACCGGAACCCGATCTGGCGAAGGACTGGGTGATCTCGTCTGACGGGCTGGAATATGTCGTCCCCCTGCGCGATGACATCCTGTGGCAGGACGGCGTCCCCTTCACCGCCGACGACGTCATTTACACCATGTCGCTGCTGCGCGCGGCAGATTTCCCCGGCCCGGCAGAGTTGGGCAGGTTCTGGCGCACAGTTGAAACTGCAAAACTCGGCGATCATCTGGTGCGCTTCAGGCTGACGCAGCCGCTCGGCAGCTTCCTCGATATGCTGCGCGTCGGCATTCTGCCCGTTCACGTGCTTCAGGGGACGACTGCCGCGCAGTTGGCGGCGCATCCCTTCAACTTGTCGCCGATTGGCACCGGCCCCTATCAGCTTGAAGCGCTGCGCGCCGACGGCAGCAATATCCGCGAAGTCGATCTGCGCGTCGCGCCGGCTTTCCGCCAGCGCCCTGAAGGCAAGGATGGCTATCAGGTTGACCGCGTCCGCTTCCAGTTATACGACAGCTTCGACCAGGCCGTGACCGCGCTGCAAGCCCACAACGTCGATGGGCTGGCCGCGACCGAACGAAATGAACGGCCCAAACTGCTCAATCTCGCCTTTGCCTCGCCGGACATCAATATCTTCACTCAGGTCGCGCCGGAACTCGGCGTGCTGATCTTCAACTGGGCGAACCCAGAGAGCGAATTCCTGAGCGAGCAGCGCGTGCGTGTCGCGCTCGAAGTCGGCATCGACCGTTCCTCGATTGTCGAGCGTTCGCTGCCCAACGAGGCCGTGCTGGCCGACAGCCCGATCATGCCGGGATCGTGGGCTTATGTCCCCGATCTGGAGTGGCCCGCTTACAACCCGGCCAGCGCCCAGAGCCTGCTTGAAACAGCGCAGCAGCTTGCCGAGGCCGAGGCGACGGCAGAAGCCGCCAGCGCCACTGAGGAAGCGACGACCGAAGCAACAGCCGAGGCAACCGCGTCCGATGCGCTCTTCACCTTCTCGATCCTGACGCCGGACGATCCCGGTCTGGTTCACATGGCGCAGGAAATGGCAACCCAGTGGTCACAGTATCACCTCAATATCACCGTCGAGGCAGTCGATGCCGACAGCTATCAGAAACGGCTCGAATCGGGCGATTTCGAGTCGGCGCTCGTCCAGCTCTCGCTCGGCAGCAGCGCCGACCCCGACGTCTATGAGTTCTGGCACGAAGGTCAGAAAGTGCCGCAGGGCAAGAACTACGGCAGCGTCAGCGACCGGCACATCAGCGAAGCGCTGGAAAAGGGGCGGCAGGAGCCGAGCGGACTCAACCGCGTCATCTACTACCAGCAGTTCCAGCGCGATTTCGTTGACCGCGCCATCGCCATCCCGATGTACTATCCGCTTTTCACCTACGCGACCGATTCTTCCGTGCAGGGGATTCAGCTCGGCTTCGTCGGCTCGCCGGACGACCGCTTCCGTAACATCCGCGACTGGACGGTCAGCGGCTGAGCCAGCGTGTCCGGTCATGCTCAAACCAGGCGTAAACACGTTCATTCTTGATTCCATGACGAGGTAAATCGGGTTTTGTGCCACATGGACATCTTGACACGGATAGACACTGAACATGGACGAAAGACGCGCCTGTCCTGATCCTTCCCCGTCTATCCGTCCTGTTTCGGCTTTTCTTTGCTCAACACTCGTTATTCAGCCGTTATGCGATCTTCGCCTTTGCCGCTGGCGGCGAGAACGCAGCTTTCCATGAACCGGCACGCACCTTACGCACCACTTTTGAGTAAAATGACTGCAAACGTCAGGCTGACCTCTCGCGCAGAACGCCGAGCGCTGCCGCTCGTGATGGAGACAACTGAATGCCTTCCCGACCGCCCGCCCATGCAGCGAACGCCCGAAAAGCGCCCCCCTCAATCGTCGGTTTACCGCCGCCGATGGACGTGGTTGAAACCCGCGACTATCAGCCGCAGTGGTCAACCTGGACGCGGCAGGTAGTGATCGTCGGGCTGGTGATCGCGGCGGTTTACGCGCTGACGCTGCTCGCGCCCGTCATGAAACTGCTGACGATGACCTTTCTGCTCTCGCTGGTCATGTTCGCGCCGAGCCGCTTCCTCGCCCGCGTCGCCCACATCCCCTACACCGCCGCCGTCGCGTTGTGCTATGCCGTGATGATTTCGGTCGCAGCCATCGGGATTATCCTGTTTATTCCCCCGGCGGCCAGCAGCATCAACGATCTGCGCCAGAACGCCACGGCGCGCTATACGCAGCTTCAGGATCAACTGCGCGATTACCAGCCGGAACAGGGCGTCGTCACGATCCTCAACCTGCCGGTTGATCTGAATCCGCTGATCGAGCCAGTGCGTAACCTGATCGCTGGCGACCAGACGACCGGCGCGCCGACGCCGACCTCGATCAGCACCAACGACCTTCAGCAGGCGCTGGCGACGATCAGCGCCGCGCTCACGCCTGCGGTTTCCGGCGTGACCGGTTTCGTCTCGACGGCGCTGATGGCGCTGTTCGTCTCGTTTCTGGTGCTGCTCGACCTGCCGAACCTCGAACAGGCGTTACCGGGATGGATTCCGACGGCCTATCACCGGGAATTGTCGCTGCTGCTGCATCAGGTCGGCGCGGTCTGGAACGGCTTCTTTCGCGGCCAACTGCTGATCGCCTTCGTGCTGGGCGCGCTGACCTGGTTGCAACTGATGGCGATGGGCATTCAGAACGCGGCGACGGTGGCGGTCTTTTGCGGCGTTGTCTCGCTGATTCCGAGCATCGGCGGCATCATCGCGCTCGTGCCGATTGGCCTGACGGCGCTGCTGCAAGGCTCGCCCGTCTTCCCCGACTGGTCGAACGGGACGCTGGCGCTGGTCGTCGTGCTGATTAACCTCGCCATCTCACAGGTTATCTGGAACGTCGTCGCGCCCAGAATCATGGGCGACGCGGTCAATCTACCGCTGCCGATCATCATCGTCGGCATTTTCATCGGCGCGGCGCTCGGCGGCCTGCTCGGCGCGTTCCTGATTACGCCGATCATCGGCACGATCCGCGTCGTGGTCATCTACCTGCTCAAGAAGATCGGACGGCAGGACCCGTATCCCGGTCAGGTCGCGCTCGGCACGCTCGGCTACGGCCTGAGGAAGCCGCTCCGCGCGGGCAGCCGAGTCAAGAGCGGCGCAGCATGGATGTCGGCGGCGATCCGCGCGCGTCGTTCTCGTCGCGCGCCAAAGCTCACGCGCTAAAGCGCGTTTTCGCGCGCGAGGATGTCGCGCAGCAGGTCTTTGCGCGCGCTGCCGCCGAGTGTCTCCAGCCGCCGCACGCCGAGCGGGTCGATCTCCTCGCGCAGCAAACGCAGTTCCTCGTCAGTCGGCGGCGGCGTTTCGGTCAGGTCAGGCGCGAGGTCGAGAGCAAAGCCGGTTTTCTTCTGCGCCTGCTCCAGCGTCATCCCGGCATGGAGCGAAGTCAGGCGCATAACGCCGTTAGCCCAATCGAACTGGCCGAGATCGCTGACGAGGTAGCGCGCGCCCTGCCCACGCCGCCGTTCCGGCCCGTGGCCGAGTCCGCTGACGAAATCGACCGTCTCGACGAAGGTTACGCGCGAGTGGCGCGGCACATACAGGTAGATGTGGTCGGAATAAGTCGTCACGTCGGGGATGCCGCCGGTTCCCGGCAGGCGCATTCGCGGATGGGTGTAATCGCGCCCGAAGGCAATATTATTGAAGTTGCCGCGCGCATCGACCTGCGCCGGATGAAAGAACTCTTTCGGGTTGTAGCTCGGCAGAATGTCCGCCGCGCCAGCGACGAAGCCGAAGTGAAACTGCGCGTTGTTCAGCCACTGATCCTCAACCCGCCCGACGCCGAGCGGCGACCAGCGGCGCACCAGACTCTGGCCGATAGCCGACGCAAAGACGACGTCAGGCGCGTGTGTCCGCTGCGCCAGAATGAACCCGGCCATGACGAGCGGCGTGCTGATGCCCTGCGCCAGCACCTCGCCGTCCACGACCTGCCGACTGATGCAGACGCAGATTAGCTCATCAATCGTGTAGTCCATCTTTCAAGCCCTCGTCTCTTACTGAAGATCCGGCGTGGTCGTCCTGTAGAAGTGCGCGCCATCGCGCTGCAAGGTTCCCTGTCCGGCTGGAAGGCTGACTTTACCAGTCGCCGCCGTCCCTTGCCATCAGGATCAATCGAGATAATCAAGACGCGCCAGCATGGCAAGCGTGCTAGAATATTGTTTAGACTGACATGACGGCGGAGCAACTATGGCCTTTATCAGCGTGCTCAAGCAAACCGACATCCTCTTCGAGCTGACGATTACACAGCTTGAACTGGTCGCTTCGATCTGCACCGAGCAGGTATTTCAGACCGGCGAGCTGATCTTCGAGGAAAACACGCCCGGCACGGAATTGTACGTCATCGCGGCTGGCAGCGTCGATATTCAGGTGATGGCGGCCAGTGCTGCGCGCGGCCAGTCTGAAGCTGCCGTCCATACGATTGCTACGCTCCGGCGCGGTCAGTCATTCGGCGAAGTCTCGCTGGTCGATCAGGGCGTGCGCTCGGCGCGGGCCTGCTGCGCGCAGAACGATACCCACCTGCTCTCGATTCCTCACAGCAAGCTGATGTTTCTGTGCGACTGCTATCCGCAGCTCGGCTACCGGCTGATGCGGAACCTTGCCGCCGACCTCGCTATGAAAATCCGCAACACCGACATGCAGGTTCAGGAATATCTGACCTGGAATCCGCGCAGGTAAACACCAGTCGCGCTGGTTTTACCTTCTTCATGTTTATTACGTCTCATCTTTCTCTCACATTTCCTTCGTTGAGCGCTCATCGACATTAAGTATCGTATAACGGTGCTTTTCAACGACGCAAGGAGGAAATCGTGCGGAAACTCAGCGCCCTGTTCGTACTGCTGGCATTCATGCTCGTGGCTGTCGCGCCACTCGCGGCGCAGGACTCAACGGCAACGCCTGATTCGGGCGTCATGACCGCTGACATGGCAGCGATGAATGCGACTGCCGAAGCCACCGCGCAGCCCAAACCGCCGACCGGACACATCCGCATCGCGCATCTTTCGGTTGATACGCCGCCGTTCGATACCTATATCAACGGATCATTGAGCGCCATTCAGACCATTTCCTACCCGAACATCACCGGTTGGGTCGAGCTGCCTGTTGGAACCTACCAGATCGCGTTCGTACCAGTTGGGCAAACTATCGACAAAGCCATTCTCGGCCCGACCACCTATACGCTGGCCGAAAGTAGCTGGATGACGATGGCTGTCGTCGGCTCCTATGAAGCCAGAACACTGTCAGCCTCAATCAATGTCGAGAATTACACCGGCCTGCCGACCAGTACCGCGCGCCTGACCTTCTTCAATGGTCTGCCCGGCAGCAGCCCGGTTGTGCTGACGGTCAGGACTTCAGGTGGCGAAAACTTCAGCCTGAAGCCCGTTCAGTTCGGCGCAGCTCAGACGGTTGATGTCCCGGCAGGCGCATCTGGCATTAAGATTACCACCGCCAGCACCGGTGAAGCGCTCTCTGGCAGCAGCGCCGAAGCGACCGCCGAGGCGACGCCAGCCGCGATGAGTACGGAAGACAGCCCGACCAGCGCGCTGCCGCTGGCGGAGTTCGGCGCGCAGACCCTCAACGCTGGAACCTTCTACTTCCTGGCCTTGACTGGCACGACGGCCAAACCGGAAACGCTCTGGAATGAAGTCACATCGAGCCAGTTGACGACTTTCCTGCCGCCGTTGACCGGTCACATCATCGACGTGGCAGCGGCTGACGGTCGTTTCACCACCCTGCTCCACGCGCTCGATGTAGCGGGCCTGACGGCTACACTCAAGGGAGATGGGCCGTTTACGGTCTTCGCGCCAGTCGATGCCGCTTTCGCCGCCGAGCCAAACCTGAACAACCTCATCAATCAGCCGGATATACTCAGACAAATTCTGCTCTACCACGTCCACAGTGGTGTCCTGACCGGGCAGCAGGTGTTCTCAATGAGCAGCATCGACACGCTCGAAGGCTCACCACTCCAGATCACCGTCAACGGACAGATCGGTTACGTCAATGGTGATGCGCAGATCATCATCGCCGACATTCCGGCAACGAACGGCGTCATCCATGCCGTCAACCACGTGCTGATGCCCCCCGACCTGATGGCGGCGGCCATCGAAGCCACCGCCGAAGCTACGCCGTAACCAGCTTCGCAAAAAGGCAAAGAGACTGACCCAAACAGGCCAGTCTCTTTTATTTCCACGCTATACTGTCGGCTCTGGCGGCAAGCGCAGTGTCCCGCCCTTCTTCGGCTGAGGTTTCGACAGTTTTTATGGCGGCATTCGTCTTCATCATCGTAGTCGTAAGTTTCATGATTGGCCTCGCCAAAGGCGGGATTGGCGGCGTTTTCGGCGTTTTGATCGTCCCGCTGCTGGCGCTGGTCATGCCGGTCACGCGCGCCATCAGTCTGGCGCTGCCGCTGCTGATTATCGGCGACTGGTTCGCGCTCTGGGCCTTCTGGAAGCAGTGGGACATGCGCTATCTCAAGCTGCTGGTTCCGCTGGCCGTTGTCGGCGTCATCATCGGCACCTACCTGCTGACGGCGCTCTCGAATCAAGCGCTGCGCTACACCCTCGGCGCGTTTACCCTGCTGTTTGTCGTCTATCGCCTGCTCGACACCCGGCTCAAAGCGCTCAATTATCACCCGCGCGACTGGCACGGCTACCTCGCAGGTGCGGCCACTGGCCTCGGCTCGGCGCTGGCGAATAACGGCACGCCGCCCTTCACCGCTTACATGCTGCTTCAGGAAATCAGCCCGACGGCCTTTGTCGCCACGGGAACGCTGTTCTTCGCCCTGCTCAATCTGGTCAAGCTGCCCGGTCTTGTCCTTGCCGGAATCTTCGACCTGCACGATTTTCTGAGCGTCGTCTGGGCGATCCCGCTGATTCCACTTGGAGTCTGGGTCAGCCGCTGGCTGGTCGTGCGGATGAATCGAATTGCCTTCGAGCGCTTTATGTTATTCGTCCTGTTCCTGACATCGCTCTATCTGTTCGCCGTGCCGGGTTAGCCCCAGTTCGGCACGCGCGTCCATCCTATCCGGTTGTCTTTCTCGGTGGTATTCATGGTCTTTATTCTGATCGCCAGTGTCGCAACGCTTCTGATCGGGTTGTCGAAAGGGGGCATGGGAGCGATTCTGGTTGTGCTGGTCGTCCCCCTGCTGACGCTGGTCATGCCGGTGGCGCAGGCGATCAGCCTGTCACTGCCGCTGCTGATTATCGCCGACTGGTTCGCGCTCTGGGCCTTCTGGAAACAGTGGGACATGCGCTATATCAAACTGATGCTGCCGATGACGATTGTCGGCATCGCCGTCGGAACCTATCTGCTCAAGACGCTGCCAAACGAAACGCTGCGTCACGTCCTCGGCGCGTTTACGCTGCTATTCGTCGTCTATCGCCTGCTCGACTATCGACTCAAAGCGCTCGACTATCACCCGCGTGACTGGCATGGCTACGTTGCGGGCGCGGCCACCGGCCTCGGCTCGGCGCTGGCGAATACCGGCGCGCCGCCCTTCACCGCCTATATGCTGCTTCAGAACGTCAGCCCGACGGTCTTCGTCGGCACGACGACGCTGCTGTTCGCCATCGTCAATCTCGTCAAGCTGCCGGGGCTGGTCATCGCCGGGCTGTTCGACCTGCACGATATGCTGGCGGTGCTGTGGACGATTCCGCTGATTCCGGTCGGCGTCTGGCTCGGTCGCTGGCTGATCGTCCGCATGAACAAGGCGGCCTTCGAGCATTTCATGCTGTTCGTCCTGCTGCTGGCCGGGCTGTTCCTGGTCTTCGTCCCGCCGAAATAAGCTTCGCAGGTTTTCACCGAACGCTCACGCAGCGCTAGCGACAAAAGCGCCGATTGTCCTTATAATTACATTTGTTATTAACTATATTGGAGCAGCACCCATGCGTAAACTCATATTTCTCCTGTTCGTCGCGTTAATCACCGGCCTCGTACCGGCCTTCGCGCAAACCCCTGAAGCGACCCCCCTCGATCCCGCAGCCGCCGGGCATTTTCGCGTGCTCAATTTCGCCGCCGATGTCCCGTCAGTTGACGTCTGGATTGATGGTCAGGAAGCCCAGATCGCCGGGCTGAAGGCGGGCGAAGCCAGCGGTTGGATGAACGTCGCGCCGGGCGATCATGCGCTGGCTGTCGGCGCTGCTGGCAGCAGTTCCGATCAGGCAGTCATTCCATCCGGGCCGCTCTCGCTGCCGGGCGGCGCATGGACGACCGTAGCGATTGTCGGCGCGCAGAGCGACGGCAGCCTGCGGGCATCCACCTTTCAGCAGGACATGACCGAGTTGACGCCGGGTGTGACCCGCGTCACTTTCCTCAATGCCGTCAACGCCGAGCCAATCAATATCCTGCGCGATGGCGTCCCTTACGTCACCTCGCTCGCTTTCCCCAAAGCCTACGCCGTCGATGAAGACTGGGGATCGCACACCTTCGAAGCCCAGACAGGCGGCGACAAGCCGCAGACTCTTGCCACGCTCAAGACCGATCTGCGCGAAGCGACCTATTATGTCGTTGCGCTGACGATCAATGGCACCGAGATGAAGATCGTCGCGCTGCCCTCGACCGCTGCGGACGTCGCGCTGACACTCGGTACGCTCAAAGCGCCGGGGACGCTGCTCGACGCCGTTGACAGCACCGACCTGACAGGCAATTTCTCCTCAGCTATCGACAGGGCCGGGTTAAGCGACCAGCTTGCCGCCGGCGGCCCCTATACGCTGTTCGTCCCTAACGGATTCAAGCTCGACAGCAGTATGGACAGGGATGCGCTGGCCGCCCTGCTCAAGGATCATATAGTTGAGGGCGACCTGTTCTCTCAGGAACTGGTGAAGGCTGGCAGCGTGACCACCCTCGACGGTAAGACCTATCCGGTTCACGTCGAGGGCAACACTATCATGGTCGGTAACTCGCGCGTCGTGACGGTCAATCTTCCGGCGACCAATGGTGTCGTCCATATCATCGACAAGCCGCTGAGTTAGAGTCGCCGTCTCCCGGCAGGAGAGGAAAAAAGGAATGCATCAGTGCCTTTCGGGCAAAATGAATCATTCCCCATACGCGCCAGCTTAAGCGGATAAGACTGGAAAATCGCTGCCGGTTGTGACCGTTCCCCCCTCTCC
>CAZZAO010000116.1:0-17422 GCA_964652205.1 uncultured Anaerolineaceae bacterium
AACCCTCATGACCTTTTATAGCCTGAGCTGCGATTTTGATGCGATTGCCCTGCCCCCTCGCCGTTTACGGAGAGGGGGTTGGGGGTGAGGTCGTCATTCGTGGGATGAGGGCTGATTTACCCGACGCCGCCAGACGATTTAAGCGTGGCGATAGCGTCGCAGGCTGGACAGCTTCCATCGGGGCGGATGATGGCGTAGCCCGCCTGCGGGTCCTGATCGAAGTTGGTGTAGTCGATGTTGAAGATCGTAATCAGCTCGA
This sequence comes from uncultured Anaerolineaceae bacterium, assembly GCA_964652205.1. Lineage (GTDB taxonomy): Bacteria > Chloroflexota > Anaerolineae > Aggregatilineales > Phototrophicaceae > ZC4RG36. The sequence goes on from CAZZAO010000116.1 coordinate 260, forward strand.
TCTTGACCGACGACATCTGCGCTGCGATCTGGACGACGTCGCGCAGCCACTGGGCCTGCTCCTGCACGCTGGTGTTGGCCGCCCAGTTGAAGGCGTTGGGCAGCGGTTGGTTGAAGCCGTGGCCGCTCAGGTAGCCGAGTTCGGTGAAGCACAGCGGCTTGTCGGGGAAGATGGCGTGGTAGGTGCTGACCATCGTCGGGAAATAGCGCGTATAGTGGCCGCTGTTGCCGCGAGGGTCGCCGCTGCTGGCGGAAGGTGGCACGATGCCTTCGTTGTAGTGGATGCCGACGCAGTCGATGTACTGGCTCGCGCCAGCGTTGACCATCGCCCGCAGATAGGGCGCGTCATCGCAGCCTGCCGCCGAGCAGCCGCCGCCGAAGAAGCCCGTTGGCGCGGGCGCGCCGCTGATGACCATGACTTCAGGATCGGCAGCCTTGATCGAAGTGTAGGCCGCGCTCAACATTTGCGTGTACGAGCGCCCGCTGATCTGTCCCGACGGCCACTCGCGGTCGATATTCTCTTCGTTCCAGACTTCGATGGCGTCGGGATGCATGGCCGCGATCTGGCCGACGAACGCTGCGTAGAGCGGGAAATAGGCCGTCGCGCCAGTCTGCGCGATCTGCTCTTTCGTCCCCTTGACGCTCAGGAGCACTTTCAGGCCGTTCTCGTGGGTGTAGTTGATGCGGTCGCGGGCGACGTTGATGAGCGAGTCATCGCCAACGCTGAACGGAATCTGCCACTTGATCCAGGTGAATCCAGCATCGCGGACGGCCTTGATTCCCGCATCGTTGAAGTTGGCGATCTGCCCGCCGACCGGAAGCGGCAGCAGGTTTTCTGGCTGTGGATGCACAATTGGCGTGGCGGTCGGCGGCGGCGCGGCTGGTTGGGTCGGTGCGGCGACAGTCGGCGCAGTCGCCACCGTCTGCTCGCCCGCAGGCCGCTCAAGCCGGTTGCCAACGCGGATCGGCCCGACGACGACGAAGCGGCTCTCGCCGCCCTGAAGGACGACGTGCAGCCGCAGCCGGTAGACGCCGTCGCTGATCCGAGTTGTCTGCCAGGCGGCGAGGACGTCATTCGTCACCAGCTTTTTGCTCGGCAGGCTGACCGGCGTCCAGCGCGCCTGCGTGTCTGGCACGCTCTCATCGTAGGGCGCGACTTCGAGATAGTAGGCTTGCAGATTTTGCAGATTGACGGTTCCGCGCACGCTGACCGTGCCGGAGACGTCATAGACCGCTAATGGGAAGGTCAGCGCGATGGTTTCATCCTGAGCCAGCGCCGGCACGGTCAGGACGGCGGCGATGAGAACCGCGAGGAATAAAAGTCGGCGCATAGATGCATTTCCCCTTCAATAAACGAACGGCTTGTGCAGGGCGGCTCACCTTGCAGCGAGTCGCCCCTGCTCGCGCTAATGAACCTAGCAGCTTCCCTTTTGCAGCTTGTACTGGAGCGTGCTGCTGTTGTCGTCATGGGTGGTTTCGGGAACGACATTATCGGCGTTGACGATGACCCGAATGATATGCGTCTCACTATGATTGGTGCTGACCGTCAGTGGGATATTCGGCGATTTGACGGTCTGCCCGGCGCTGATGAGCTGAATCGGCCCGGAGGTCTGGGCCTGAACCTGTCCATTGAAGATATCCTGAATGATGAAGGTTCCGGTGGCCTGGGTCGTTTCGCTGCCGAGGTTGGCAATATCGACATTGACGGTGAAGGTGGAATTGCAGGTGGGCTGGGCTGGATCAAGCCGGATCAGACCGGCGACCAGGTTGGCCGAGGTTGTCGGTGTTGCAGTGGCAGGAACCGGAGTAAACGTCGGGGTGACGGGCGGCGGCGGCGGCGCGATGCGCGGCAGCCCGGCGGTATTGCCGGAGATCTGGACGATGCTCGGCGCAATCCAGCCGCGTCCCCCGTTCGGTAGATCGACCAGCAGCCAGTTCGTGCCGTTGCTGCTCAGGCCGACGATGGGCAGAACCGTGCCGTTCGAGACGGTCATGATGACGCCATAGAGCGTGCTATCGCCGGAACGGACGTTACCGTTAGGGACGTTGACGGTCACACGTGGCGTGTTGTCGAGGGTCGGCGCAATCGTCGGCGCTGGTGGAATCGTCGGCGCGGCGGTTGGCGGCGCGGCCACCGTCGGCGGGACAGGGGTCGGCACGACGACGAAGGGCGGCGGGTTATTCTCGACACGGATCGGGCGTACCGTCGCCTGAATTGGCTCACCGCTGGCGAGGTTGACCGTCAGCCGCAGCTCGTAAACGCCATCCTCAGCCGTGGTCGTATCCCAGCTTGCCAGCACGTCATTCGACACCGAGTTGCTGGTCGGCAGCGACACCGGGAACCACGGCTGCGTCTCCGGCGGCTCGACCATATCCGGGCCGAGCGCGCGGTATTCGATGAAGTAATTGGTCATGGTGGGCAGGTTGGCCGAGCCGCGCACGTCGAGCGTGCTGCGCACGACGTAGACCGGCGGCGGCCAGTTGATGTTGGCGTCAGGGTTGATCTGGTCGGTTGGCCCCGGTGAAATCAGCGGCGGCGTGGTGGGCGTCGCCGATTGCGCGAGCGCCGGGCCGCTGATGACGGCCAGCGCGAGAAACAGGCATACGAGGAGTTTCGCTCTGCTCATGGTTCGTGTCCTTTGCTCCTGGTCAGGTTCCGCAAAAGCGCATCACTCACGAGATGTTCACAGCGCTGGTAATCTAACTCGTAATGAGTCAGGGCCGGAAAAATCGCGCCGGATCGCGCGATCTCGTTCGAGTGATGTTCGCTATCGCCCTCATCATACCTGAAAATAAACCGGCGCGGCAACGGCTTAGATTAATCGCGGCGAAGAATATGCGCTGTTGCGGCCAACGCGGCCAGCCCGATCAGCAGCGGCAGCGCCAGCGGCAGCGCCAGCTCCAGCAGCAGTCGTGCCGGAATCGACAGCGGCACCAGCCGCGGCAGGTTGAGCAGCAGAAAGTACATGCCGGTCAGCCCCGCCGCGCCGATGACCGCGACGATCCGTGGTGAGGTACTGGCTCCGAGCAGCAGACCGAGCGCGCCGACCATCAGTGGCTCGATGAACAGCCGCGCCAGATTCGTCACCAGCGACAGGATGATGACCAGCGCGGTCAGGCCGCTGCTGCCATCCTGACCGTAATAGGTGGCATTCTGGAGCACCAGCAGCGGCAGCGCGAGCAGGACGTGAGCCAGCATGACCAGCCCCAGGGTGTCGAGCTGACGCCAGACTGAGGCGGCCAGCTTGCTGTAAAGCACGCTGTCGAGCGTTATCGGCGTGACCAGAAGCAGCGTCAGCGTGTTGTTCTGGCGCTCGTCGAGGATCGAGCTGACACTCATCAGAATGATATTTAACAGCAGTTGGCCGTAAGCGAAGAAGGCGACCGGCATCAGCAAAATCGAGACGGTGGCGACCGGCATGACGAAGCTGTACAGGAGCGGGAAGGGGATGGCGAGGATGACCAGCCCGGCCTGCGCCGCCAGTATCCGCGTCCACTGGCCGATTTCGAGCGGCAGCGTCTTCCAGTAAATGCCCAGCTCGCGCCGCACGACCGGATGCGACCGCCGCGCCCACGGCGGCAGTTCCATGTCGATTCGGTTATTGCCTTCGATCATCCGAAGGACGACAGGTTCGATCAGGGTGCGAGTCATAGGTTTCAGGAAAAGTGCTGAAGTGCTGAACAATGAGTGCTGAGTTAAAACAGAATGTCAAAGGCAGGGATGAAGACGGAATTTCTCGCGTCTTGAACTCAGCACTCAGCACTCGTTGCTCAACACATCTTTTGATTATACTGCCAGGGTCTGTGGCGCGTTCAACAGTCGTGGCAGCCGTGGTCGTCGACGAACACCGAGACGCGCTCGCCTTTGTCCCATACGGCCAGCCGCCCGCCATACATCTGCGCCAGCCGGTCAGGCGTGTAGACTTCACTCGGCGGGCCGAAGCCAATGACCGAGCGCCGCAGCGCCAGCACCTTATCGAAGCGATGGTAGGCGAGGTCGAGGTCGTGGGTACTGAGCAGAATCGTCAGCCCTTCGCGGTTCAATCGTTCGAGGACGTCGATCAGCTCGCGCTGCGCCTGCACGTCAACGCCGCTGAAGGGTTCATCGAGCACCAGCATCTGCGCTTCCTGCGCCAGCGCCCGCGCGATAAATACTCGCCGCCGCTGTCCGCCGCTCAGTTCGCCGACCTGCCGGTGGCTGAAGGCCGACATGCCGACTCGATCCAGCGCAGCGCTGACGGCCTGAGTGTCGCCTTTGCCGGGAAAGCGCAGCCAGCCGATTCGCCGCGTGCGCCCCATCATGACGACGTCGCGTACCGTCACCGGAAAATCCCACTGAATGCCTTCGCTCTGCGGAACATAACCGATCTGCTCGCGGTCGATGCCGTGCAGGGTCACGCTGCCGGAACGCGGCTGAAGCAGGCCGAGGATCGACTGGAACAGCGTCGATTTGCCCGCGCCGTTCGGCCCGATGACGGCCACCCGCTCGCCGGAATATACCGCAAAGCTCACATGAGCGAGGGCCGGTTCGCCGTTATAGCTCACGGTCAGGTTTTCGACCGCCAGCAGCAGCGAGGCAACTGGCTTTCGCTCGGTCAGGGTGTTCGGCAGGTCAGGCGTTTCAATCATCGCGTTCATGCGCTCGACTCTCAATAAGACAGCGTCTCATTATAGGCCGATTCCGTCTCGGTCTATAGAGGAAAAGTGGCGCTCTCACCCCCCGACCCCTTTCCCGATAGGAGAGGGGAGAAAGCTGACACGAATGGCTGCAACTGCTTTCTCTCTCCCATCGGGCGGAGCGCGTCGAAGTCGGTTCATTCGACGAGAGCCGCAGGCCGCGCAGGGGCGAGTGTGAGGGCGCTTACTTCAGCGCGTCGGCTATTGTCTGCGCGTCGAAGGTCAGGAAGTGGATGTAGGTATCGGCGGGGCCGCCGGGTTCGCTCAGGGCTTCGGCGTACAGCGTGTCGATCAGCCTGACGTGAGCCTCGTCGGCGATGACCTGTGCCTGTCGCGGATTGCTGGAGACTTCGACGAAAATTGCCCTGACCTGTCGCGCCGCGATCACGTCGATCAACGCCGCAAGCTGCTTCGGATCAGGCTCTGAGGCCGAACTGATGCTCGGAATGACGCTGCCGACGAGGGTGAAATCGTAAGCGTGGGCGAAGTAGCCGAGGAAGTTGTGGTTCGTCACCAGCACACGCCGATCCGCTGGCAGCGGCGCGAGGATGGCGCGCACGTCGCTGTCGAGCTGTTCCAGTTGGGCGATGTAGGTGTTGGCGTTCGCCTGATAAGTGTCGGCGTGAGTCGGGTCGGCCTGCGCGAAGAGCGTGGCGATATTGGCCGTCCAGATTTCGACATTCTTCGGGGACATCCAGAGGTGCGGATCGCAGACGCCGTGCGCGTCGCTTCCGCTGTCCGACGCTGCGTCGGCGTCGAGGAACGGCGCGCATTCAAATTTATCCTGGCCGAGCACGCCGAGATATTCGCTGTTGGGCGTGGCGGTAGCTTCGGGTTCAACTGCGCTGCTGAAGCGCAGGATCGGCACGCCGTCGCTCACTTCGTAAGCTCGGACGCCGCTCCCGGCATTTTGCAGCAGAGTCGACAGGAACGACTCGTAGCCCGCGCCGACCGTCAGTAGCAGGTCAGCCTGCGCGACGGCGAGCGCGTCGGTGGGCGTTGGCTGATAGGCGTGCGTGTCGGTGTTCGGCGGCAGCAGCGACTGGACGGTAAAGACATCCCCGGCGACATTCCGGGCAACGTCGGCCACAATCGTCGTCGTGGCGATCACTTTAAGCGGTTGCTCCTGCGCCTGAGCGAAAGGGATAACAATCAGGCTAAACAAGAGTACAATAGGCAGCAGCGGGCGCGTCATGGGGACTCCTGTGAACATCTCGCCGAAAGAGCCTGTAGCCCATCAGGTGAGACGTTGTATCAATAGAGGGATTGATACAATATCTCAATAGGGTCTGGCTGTCAAGGATATGCGATGACCGATCAAGCCCTTAGCCCGCGCGCGCAGCGCCTGCGTGATGCCGGGCATAAATTGACCAACGCGCGGCTGACGGTGCTCAAGGTACTCGAAGAGGCAGGCGGTCACGTTACCTCGACCGAGGTCCTCGACCGCGTCAGCGACATTGACCCCGGCATTGGCCGTGCCAGTGTCTTTCGCACGCTGGAACTGTTCACGCGCCTGTCGATCATCCGCCCGACCTATATCGACAGCAGCATAACGCCGACTTACGTGCTGCTGCCCAACGGCCATCATCACCATATCGTTTGCATCAATTGCAACCATGTGATCGAATTTGACGAGTGCGGCCTCAATAAGCTGGCTGCCGAGCTGGAACAGAAGCTCCATGTGCGGATGCAGGGCCACCTGCTGGAGTTTTACGCTCTGTGCGAAGACTGCGCCGGTTAGGAAGTCATCGACGACCATGACCATGCGCGCTGATTGACCCGTTTTCTGATGCCGACTGCGCGGTAATTTTCAATGCATATCGCTTACAACGGCTGGTTCTGGGATCAGCCGAATACAGGCAGCGGACAGTACGCGCGCCGCTTGCTCCACAATCTGCGTCGGCTGGCTCCCGACCTGTCAATGACGCTCGTGCTGCCGTCACGTATCAGGTCGGCGGATGACCTGCCGCCGAACGTCGAGGCCGTGACCGCTTTCGGCCCCGATAGCAATCTCGGCAAGGTGGCCTTCGAGCAGGTGGCCTATCCACGCGCCGTTGCCCGCGCTCGCGCCGACATCGCTCACGTCCCCTACTGGGGGCCGCCGCTGAGTTCGCCAGCGCGGCTGGTGACGAGCGTCCTCGACGTGATTCCGCTGGCGCTGCCGGAGTACGCCGCTGGATTCGGCCCGCGCCTGTATACCTCACTGGCGACGGCGACGGCCCGCGGCTCGGCGCACATTCTCACCCTGAGCGAAGCGGCTAAGGCCGACATTGTCCAGTACCTCGACGTGCCTGCCGAACTGGTCACGCCGACCTATCTGGCCGCTGACGAGCATTATCATCCGCGACTTGGCTCGGAGCGCGATGAGGCTGTGCGCGAGAAGTACCATCTGCCGGATCGCTTCGTCCTCTATCTCGGCGGCTTCGACCTTCGCAAGCAGGTCAACCAGCTTCTGCTGGCCTATACCTACGTCGGGCCGGGGATGGGAGATGAGTTTCCGCTGGTGATCGGGGGGCGCGCGCCGGAATGGGGGACGTCGGTTTTCCCGGACTTACCCAAATATGCCGCTGACCTGAAGATCACGGACTGGGTACGCTGGATCGGCTACGTCGATGAGGCCGATAAACCGTCGCTTTATCGGCTGGCAGATGTCTTCGTCTATCCGAGTCGCTACGAGGGCTTCGGCCTGCCGGTGCTGGAAGCGATGGCAAGCGGGACGCCGGTCGTCGCTAATGAGGTTTCGTCGATCCCGGAGATCGTCGGTGACGCGGCCTACCTTGTGCCGGACGGCGACGCGCGGGCGATGGGCGCGGCGATTATCGGGCTGCTGCTTCAGGAGCCGCTGCACGAATCGCTCGTCAATCAGGGGCTGGCACGGGCGACGGCCTTTAGCTGGCGCAAGACGGCCCGCGAAACTCTTAACGTTTACGAGCGCGTCATGGCGCTGCCGGAGCCGAAGTAGCTAAGCTTCAGGCAGAACCCGCAGATAGTCGATATGTCGGGGTCGAAAGATCGTGAAATCCCGGCGGTCAAGCGTAAAGACGACGCGGATGTTCAACCGCTCCGAGAGCGCCATCAGGCAGCAGTCGACAAAGTCAAAGCTTACTGTTGTATACTGCTCCATAATGTCCGCTGCGCGTTGCAAGTCGTCTGATGTCATATTTACAATATCAGGGTGCAGGTTATTGAGGTCTCTAAGGAAATGAACAGCGGTGCGTACACCGCCATTGCGTTTGAGCAGATAAACGACCTCGGTAAATACGACTTCCGGCACGATAAGCTGTGACCTGAACCCTTCGATAATCTCGTTGGTTTCCTGATGTCTCGCTGAGTCACGGTCATAGGCTGCGACCAGAAAACTACTGTCAACGAGAACCTTACTCAGTGGCATATTGATCTCGCATCCGTTTTAAGGTGTCGTCCGCAAAGTGGTCAGCCAGAATCTCCTCAGCCCTGTCCGCCAGGTCAGGTTGGCCGGAGTAGAAATCGCTCTTGCGGAAAATTGTTGCGGCGTAGGCCAGTGAGCCGGGTTGCGGCTCCGTCTCCGTGACTTCTGATTTCAGCCGTGGAATGCCTTCTTCGTCAAAGTAGGCGAACTGATCGTCGAGATCGTCGTCAGTCAGCGCTGCTTTCTGTGCGTCGCCTTCTTCCTGCCAGTATTCGCGGGCGAGCTTGTAGATGCTGCGGCGCGCGCGCCTGACAGCTTCACTCGGTTCCGGTTTGGCGCTGGATGCCTGACTTGCCTCATGCTGCGCGACCAGCGACTTGAGGACGTCCTCGACGGAACGATTTTCCTGCTGCGCGAGCTGTTCAAGCTGACGGATCAACTGTTCGTCGTGGATGGTGAGCATGGTGAACTCCTGACTCGTTGAGCGGTACGGCCTGCGACCGCATCCTTATTTTAACCCATTTAGCCCATGCTCGATTCGGGGCCTTAGCGCCGTCGCGCGGGGAAGGCAATCAATGTATAGTTCAGGCAGGTGCTTTTTCTTCGCAAACCACAGGCCCCGGAATGTTGGACTTCAATCCCGAAGGTAAAAAAGTTATTCTGTCGATTGACGGCGGCGGAATGCGCGGCACGCTGTCGATTGCCATGCTGGCCGAGCTGGAGCAGATGACCGGCAGGCCCGCCTACGAGCTGTTCGATATGTTCGCCGGAACCAGCACCGGCGCGATCATTTCCGCCGGTCTGGCAATTGGTCTGAGCGCTGAAAAGATTCTGGAGACGATTTACCTGGATCGACTGCCGAAGGCGTTCCCACCGCGCACGGTCAAATTCTGGGTGCGCTATCTGCTTGGCGGCGCGCGCCACCTGTATGATATCGAGCCGTTCGCCAGAGCGCTCGTCCCGCTGGTATCGGGGATCAAGATCAGCGACATTCAGCGTAAGATTGTCTTTATGACGGCTAAGGATATGCGCTCTGGCGACACGCTTTACATCGTCAACCGCGGGCCGGGCGCGGTATTGTCTGCCGACTGGCCGGTATCCGGCGCGGTGGCAGCCAGCGGCGCAGCCCCGATCTTTTTTCCACCCGTGGCCGGAAATCTGGTCGATGGCGGCGTCGGCGTCTACGGCAACCCATCGCTGGCGGCAGCGACCGAAGCGCTCGAATATATCGGCGCGGCGGAAGGCTTCGTCGATCAGCGCGTGATTATGATTTCGCTCGGCACGGGCTACGTCCCCAACCTCACGGCGGATCGCGCTGCCGACCGCTTCTGGCTGGCCGACTGGCTTCCGTATGTGATCCTCGAGACGCTCGATGACGCGGCGCTTCAACAGGTGTTCGTCACGCGCGCGATCTATGGCGCGCGGATCGACTTCCGCCGTTACAATCCGCTGCTGACGCGCGCCAATGTCACTGGCCCGCTCGGCCTGACGCTGCCTGCCGGTGTCGAGCCGAGTCACCTCGGCCTCGATTCGTTCGGCGCAGCAGAGGTCGCGCTGATGGAGCAGATTGGCCGCGCTTATGCTCGACTGATCGACTGGACGCAGCCCGGTGTGATGCCGTGGATGACGCCCGGCGGGCATCCCAAACCGGACGCGCTCAAGTATCCGGTTGACTGGTCGGGGACGCCCTTCGCCTAGCTGATGCGGCTGGCGCGGTCTGGATGCCAGGAGCGGGGCGGGCTAAGGTGAGCGCTCGTCCATGCATGACTCAGGAGTTGGTGTTGTTACGTCGCTGGTCTGCCGCGCTGCTGATGGCTGCCGCGCTCATTATCGCTGTCGTCGTCCTCGCTCCGGTCACAGCGCAAGTGCCTGCGACGATCCATGCAGCCGAGCATGGCGGCACGGTTGATCTGCGTGTTGATGATACGACGGTGCTGACATCCGCCGACTGCGTGACCGCGCAGTGGCAGGTCGAAGGGATTCGCACCGTCGAGCTGGACCGGCGCGGCGTGACGGGGGATGGAACGCGCCCCTCATGCACGTCCAGCGTCACGCTGACCGTGACCTTTCAGGACGGCGTCACGCAGACCTACACCATCGACAAACAGGTGCGGACGGCGAGCATCGCCATGCGCGCGCTGCTGGTGGCGGCGGTCTTCGCCTTCGGGCTGGGGCTGATCGTCAGCGGCCTGCCGCTGGCCGTGTGGGCTGCGCTGCGCGCGTCTGCGCCGGGACGGGCGCTCGACGCGCGCCTGCCGAGGATGCCAGAACGGGAAGGCAGGGCGGGGATAACGACTGGCGTGCTGTTCGCGGTCGTCGCCATCGTGCTGATCGGCGCGGTCGTGCGGACGCATTATCTCTCGCGCTCGCTGCGCTACGATGAAAGCTGGACCTACACTGAATTTGCTTCACAGCCCCCTGACGTCATCGTCACAGATTATCGCTCGACCAATAATCACATCTTCCATACCCTGCTTGTTTATGCATCAACCCGTCTGTTCGGTATCTATCCGTGGACACTGCGGCTTCCCGTTTACCTGACCGGCATCCTGATTATTGCCGCGATCTTTGCCGTCGCGCGCCGCTTCTACGGTATCAGGGCGGGGCTGCTGGCGGCAGCGCTGGCGGCGGGCGCGTCCTCGCTGGTCGAGTTTTCGGCCAATGGACGAGGTTACAATCTGGTCGCGCTCGACTTTTTGCTGCTGCTGCTGCTGGCAGGCACGCTGCGTCAGCGCCGCCGGACGCGCTACTGGGCGAGTTTTGCGCTGCTCGGCGCGCTGGGACTCTATACCGTTCCCACGATGGCCTACCCGCTTGGGCTGGTTTGCTGCTGGCTGGGGCTGTCGATCCTGATTGAGAACCGTGGCCGACAGCGCTGGCTGCTGCTGCGCGATATGCTCCTGACGGTGATTCTTCTGCTGCTTCTGACCGGGTTACTGTACCTGCCCGCCTATCTGTATATCCATAGTGGCATTAGCCGGAACTGGGATCACGGGAGCTTCACGCAGACATCCTGGGCGGCCTTCACCCAATCCTATGCGCTTGAGGCGAGCAATCTCTGGCGGGACTGGCAGCGCGACCTGACGGGTGGGGTCAGCGCGCTGCTCGTCATCGGCGTGCTGGCAAGCCTCGTTTTTCAGCGCCGCATGGCCCACTTCCGGCTCAGTCTGGTCGCTGTCGCGCTGATCTGGTTTCCGGCGGTAGCTTTCATTCAACTGGTCACGACCTACGCTCGGCTGTGGGTCTTTCTGCTGCCGCTTTATCTGATGCTGGCGAGCGCCGGGCTGATCTATCTGTGGCGGCTGGTTGCGCCGAGGCGGTTGTGGCCGCGAGTCGGCACAGTGGCCGCGCTGGCTGTCCTGGCTGCTGCGCTGGCAGCAGGCGGCGTGATCGCGTCGAACTCCGTCGAGCTGACGACTTCAGAGCGCGCGCTCGGCGCTGAAGCGGCGGTTCAGGCGCTTCACGCGGGCGCGCCTGCCGATGCCATTATCCTCTGCGCCCATAAATGCCCGATTCTCCAGTTCTACGGGCTGATGTATGGCGTCAGGCTGCTGCCTCACTTTGAGCCGGACGGTCAGCCTCATCGCTTCTACGTCGTCGATTCGCTGCTGGACGCGCAGATCAAGGTGAAAGCGGCCATTCGAGAGGTCAACCTTGACCCTGATGATTTCAAAGAGCCGACCCTGGTGATGGGCGAAGGCGATACGAAGGTCTACAGGATTGACCCTGTCGCCGCGCAGTAAATAAATCTGAGAGCATAAACAGCCATCGCGCCAGCAGTCATGGCGCGATGGTTCATCAACTTCTGAAATTAAGTCCCGATTTTGGGATTTACTCCCGCCGTCAGGCGGGCATGGTCAAGGCTATGCGATTGTTCTTCGTCGCTCACAAGCATAGAAAGGCGCATCTCCTTTCACTCGCTTAACCCTTATGTTTACTATAAGGCCACTTTAGGTTGCTGTCTATTACGCCGCTGTCACAATCTGAGTGAAGAAATGCCACAAAGCGCATTACGGTGTTATGAAACACGTTAAAACCGCTAGACCAATGCCCGATTTGCTGTTAAGCTAGTAACATTACAAAATCAATTGAAACTCATCTGCGCTTAACGGGATTCAAGTGAGGATAAGCCCGTGACTGACCCGATGATCGCGTTTGTCGTCGAGGACGACGCTCACAGTTTGATCGCCATCGGCTCGCTTCTGAAAGCGCTTGGCATTACTTACAAGCGTGATACCAGCGGCGCAGCAGCCGTGTCGAAGATACAGGGGATGTCTCCCCGTCCAGACTTCGTCCTGCTCGATCTGGATTTGCCCGGCGGCAATCCTTACGTGATTTTGCATCAACTCAAGACCGATCTGGCGCTGGCAGAAATCCCCGTCATCGCCATTGCCGATGGGGCGATACTCAACGCGGCGGCGCTGGCGCGTGAAGCTGGTTTTGCCGGGTTTATCACCAAGCCGCTGCCCCGACGAGAGTTTGGCGGGCGGCTGGCGCGGATTCTGGCCGGTGAACAAATCTGGCAGCAGGCTTAAGCAGCCGGAACAGGGATTGCAAACGGGGCGCGTAGGACGGGCGCGCCCCGTTTTTGATTCGAGGATGGAGCCAGACTAGATCGCCGCGCTGTCAACCTTGAAGGCTTTGACCGCTGGCAGCAGGATGTCCTGATAGAAGCTGTCGCGCTCATCTGCCGTCGCGGCGACGACGCCGATGACGTAGGCTTTGCCGCCGATCTCGATAGTGGCGAAGCTGGTATAGACGCCCTGACCTTCGACCTGATAGATCGTCCAGCTTCCGGCGTCGCTGTCGATGGTCGTTTTCGGCGCGGGAACCTGCGCGTAACCGTAGTTCTGAATGATGATGCGGTTGAAGTAGCCCTGAAGGCCGTCTTCAGGCTGGCGGAAGGCCATCGACGCGGCATTATCCGCCGAGAAGACGAACACGCCGTCCGCTGCTTCCGTCCAGCCGCTCGGCGCGACGCTGCTGATGCCGAGTGTTTTGTTGCTGTAGGGTTTCATCGAAATCTCGCCGACCGGAGTCGGCACGACCCAGGCGGGTTCGCTCATCCGGGCGATACATGAGTCGTCCGGTTGCTGGTTGGGATTCTCGACGAAGGCCAGCGCCATCGACAGCGGGCATTCATCCGCCGGAGTCACGCCGTGACCGAGGCCGGGATAGAGGAAGTAGTGGCTGTTCGTCAGGGTTTTGGCGGCTTCTTCCCCGTAGATCGGCGGCGTGACCGGGTCGTACTCCGCCGACATGACGAGGGTTGGGATGTCGCTGGTGACAGGCTGCTCGACCGACGGGTCTGGCTTGCCGGTGAAGTAGGTCTTGCACAGGCTGAAGGCATCGCCCTCGACGACGAAGTTCTTGCTCGTCAGGTACTCACCGAGCGTCGGATATTTCTGCGCTTCAGCCTTGATGGCGTCGAGGTTGGTGAAGGCGTAGTCTTCCTGACAGTTGTACTCGTAGAACACGCCTTCGCTCAGGCTGTCTTCGAGCAGATAACCGGCGATGAACGACAGGTAGTCGAAGTTACCCCGGCTGCCGTCGGCGATGATCTGCGGAATCTGCGGGATGATCGGCGAGATGTAGAAAAGCTGGTAGACCAGACCGACGAACGATTCGCCATTGAGCAGCGCCTCACGGGCGGTCGTTTCCGGCGGAATGGTCACGTGCAGCATCACCGGCGTCTGGTCGAGCTTACGGGCGGTGTTGAGCAGCGTGTCCTTGAGGTTCGGATAAGCTTTGTTGCAGGCGGCATCGCTGGCGCAGTTGTTGAACAGCGTCTCGAAGACGCGGTCGCGGGCGTAGATGTCGCCGGTGACTCCGTTGACATTCGGCGGGATGACTGAGTCGAGGATGACGCTGCGGACGCTTTCCGGGTAATCGCGCATGATCGTCAGCGCGAGCCGCGTGCCGTAGGAGATGCCGAGCAGGTTGACCCTGTCGTAGCCGAGCGCCTTGACCAGATCGGCGACGTCAGCGGCGTTGGCGGCGCTGTTGTAGGCGTTCATGTCGATGCCGGATTTGACCAGCCGCTGATAGCAGGTCGTCAGCGCCTCGTTGTAGAGCTTTGAGGCTTCGGCGTCGGTCGGGTTGAGCGGGAGCTGCTGCAATTCCATCTGGTAGTATTCGGGGCAGTCGAGCGAGGGCTGCGCCAGCCCGACTCCGCGCTGATCGAACAGGATGAAGTCGCGGTCGCTCTGGATGAAACCGGCGAAGGTCTGATACCAGTCGGGAACGCTGTCCATCGTGTTGCCGCCGGGGCCGCCCGCGAGGTAGATGATCGGGTCGGGCTGGCGATTGGGCGACTGGCTGGTGAAAACGGCCACCGGCAGCTTGATCGTCGGGCTATCGGCCTGGCTGCGATCTTCCGGCACGAGCACGAAACCGCACTTGACCGGGGGATGGGTCGGAATGCTAAAGCTGCAATCTGATGCTTCAAAGCGGGGGAGTGAGTCCTGCGCGCGGGCGGGCAGCACGGTCAGCAGCAGCACCGGCAGCGCAAAGACCAGCCAGTAAAGCGAACGTTTCAAGGGACACCACCTTTGGCATACGATCCAGTTCGGGACGAGTCATTGTACGGGAAATATCGCCAGAATCGTAGGCTTCGGAATGTAAACAGTGTGTAACCTCTGGATCGTTGAGCGTAGTTGCGGCTTCGATTCGGCTTCCCTATAATCCAGCCTCAACTTTTGAGGAGCGCCTATGCCTTATCCCCTTCGTACAGCCGCTGTAATTGGTTCCGGCACGATGGGCAGCGCGATTGCCGCGCTGCTGGCCGGCGTCGGCCTGCCGACGCTGCTGCTCGACGTGGCCGCGCCCGGCTCGACGCCGACCGAGCGCAATGCCGTTGCGCTGGCGGGGCTGGAGCGCGCCAGAACAGCGCGTCCGCCGAGCCTGTTCGCGCCCGGCGACCTCGACCTCGTGACGGTCGGCAATCTGGACGATGACCTCGATCAGCTCGCGCAGGTCGATTGGATTATCGAGGTCGTGGTCGAGCGGCTGGACGTCAAGCAGGCGCTGATGAAGCGCGTTGTCGCCGTCGCCCGGCCCGATGCGATCCTGTCCACCAACACATCCGGCCTGCCGATTCGCGCGATTGCCGAGGGCTTCGACGCCAGCTTTTCCCGGCGCTTTCTCGGCACACACTTTTTCAACCCGCCGCGCTACCTGCGCCTGCTCGAAATCATCCCCCATCCGAACACCGATCCCGCGCTGGTCGGCGCGATGATACGTTTCGCCACGGATGTGCTCGGCAAGGGCGTGGTGCTGTGCAAGGACGAGCCGAACTTCATCGGCAATCGCTTCCTGAGCATTCTGGCGGCGCAGACGATCAACCGCGCGCTCGATCACGGCTTCACGGTTGACGAGGTTGACGCGCTGACCGGCCCGTTGATCGGGCGACCGAAGTCGGCCACCTTTCGCCTGCTCGACCTGATCGGCATCGACGTACTGGCGCACATCGGGCGCAATCTTTACCCGGCGATCCCCGACGATCCGGCGCGCGAGGTACTCCATCACCCGAAAACCGAGCGGCTGTTCGAGCGTCTGCTGGCGGAAAAGCGGCTCGGCAACAAGAGCGGGCAGGGCTTTTATCAGCCGGTCAAAAACCCGGATGGCAGCAAGGCGTTCTACGCGCTCGATCTGGCGACGCTGGAGTATCATCCGCCGACACTGCCGACGTTCGAGAGCGTCGAGCAGTTCGGCTCGCTGCCCGACGTCGGCGTGCGCATCCGCGCGCTGATCGAGTCGGGCGACCGGGCCGGGCGCTTTCTCTGGCATCATCACGCCTTTTATCTGGCTTACGCCGCGCAGCGCGTGCCGGAAATCACCGATAGCATCCTCAACATCGACAACGCGCAGAAATGGGGCTTCGGCCACGCGCTCGGCCCATTTGAAATCTGGGACGCGATTGACGTCGGCGGGACAGCCCCGGCCTTCGAGGCGGCGGGCTACCCGGTTGCGCCGTGGGTCAGTGACATGCTGGCTGCCGGGCATCTGACTTTTTACCTGCGCGACGAAACAGGCCGCCCGACCGCCTGTTACAGCCCGCAGGCGCGCGATTACGTCCCGGTTCCGCGCTCGGCGCGCCCGCTGACAGCGGCCAGCCTGCGCGCTGCGTCGGTCGATCTAACGGGCGGCGATCAGGCTGCGGTGGTCGATATGGGCGACGGTGTGGCGCTGCTTGACCTGCGCGGGGATACGTTCGATCAATCGGCGCAGGCCGCGCTGTGGAAGGCGCTCGACTGGCTTGACCGGGGTTACGACGCGCTCGTGATCGGCGGCGACGGCGAGCGCTTTCTGACCGGCCTCAGCCCGCGCCGACTGACCGCGTTGATGGCCGAAGGCGCAGACGCGCTGGAACGTGATCTCCGCCGCCGTCAGGACTTGATGCAGGCCGTCCGCTTCGCCGCGCGTCCGGTGATCGTCGCGCCTTATGGGCAGACGCTCGGCGCGGGCGCGGCGCTGATGCTGTCGGCGGCGCGAGTCGTTGCCCACGTCGAGCTGTACGCCGGGCTGAATGAAACCAGTCTCGGTCTGCTGCCGTCCGACGGGGCGATAGCCGCGCTGCTGCGCCGCTGGATCAATCCGATTGCCGCCATCGCGGGCGCTGATCCGCTGCCGCATCTGGCGGCGCTGTTCGATCAGCTCATGGGCGCAAAAGTCAGCGCCAGCGCGACCGAGGCGCGGGCGATGAATCTGCTCGACTCGTGCGATCTGGTCGTCATGGGCCGTGAGGCGCTGCTGGAAACGGCCAAACGCGAAGCTCTGCATCTCGCTGCTGGCTATCGACCGCCGCGCGTCGAGCGTGTCTGGGCTGGCGGTCGCGCGGCCTGTCAGGCGCTCGTCGCCCGCTGCGAAGCGACAGCAGCGGATGAAGCCAGCCTGCGTGTCGCTCGCCAACTGGCGGCGGTGCTCGCGGGCGGAGCCGATGCCGCGCCCGGCTGGGTCGAGGCGCGTGTCATCCTTGACCTTGAGCGCGCTGCTTTCCTGTCGCTGGCGAATGCCCTCACCCCCGGCCCCTCTCCCGCCGAACGAGGGGAGAAAAAGGCATGAGCAATTCTGCCCGACCGATGAACGCCTGAATAATTG
>CAZZAO010000117.1:0-12353 GCA_964652205.1 uncultured Anaerolineaceae bacterium
CAGACGGGTTAGGGCTGCGGCGGCGGGTCGGCAGGCGGCGGGGTCGGCGGAGGCTCTGGAGCGGTCAATACGGTTTCAGCCTGCTGCACGACTGGCGCCTGCTTATCGCTGTCGTTCTCATCGACCATATCCTCATGATGAATCTGATAGGGAACGCTGGTCACAACCACGCGGTCGAGATGACTGAGCGCGAGGTTAAGGATAAAGGCGCTGTTCTGGTGCAGCGCCTGCGCCCAGTAAGTGTCCATCACCAGTTGGCCGAGGATGATATGGACGAAGCTGCCCGGCTTCTCTGCCTGAATATCCTCGATATACTCCCGCAGCGGCTCGGCAAGCATCCGGTACGGCGATTCGATAATCACCAGCTCACCTTCGCCGATGCGCTGCTCCCACTTTTTGATGAGCTTATCAGCTTTTTCTTCGTTGATGGCAATATGAACCGCGCGCCACGGATGGCCGAGCGACTTGGCGAAGTCGACCATCTGCACTGTTTCGGCGTGAACATCATCGACGAGGATCAGCGTGGTGACGCCTACCGGCACGGCAGCGGGGCGCTTGCCGGCAAAGCTGAGCGCGTGCGCCACCGAGCGATAATGGCGGTGGATGCGGAAGAAGATTATGACCAGAGCAGGGATCAGGATGCAGACGAACCACGCGCCGCTGGTGAACTTGGTGACGGCGAAGACAACCATGACGATGCCGGTGCAGATTGCGCCGACGCCGCTGATGAGGACATGATGATGCCAGTGAGGGTCGTACTCGATATCCTCTTCAAGCCCCTTGATTTTCTCGCCAGGCTTGAGATTCCGCTTTCTGAGCGTCCGCACGACCATCCCACTCTGCGATAAGGTAAAACTCAGGAATACCCCAATCGCGTACAGCGGGATCAGCGCGCTCACCTGCGCGTTACCGATGATGACCAGAATTGACGCGAGGACCGCCAGGACGATGATCCCCCACGAGAAGACCAGGCGGCTGCCGCGGAAGGTCAACTGGCGCGGCAGGAAGCCGTCAGCCGCCGCCAGCGCCGCCAGACGGGGAAAGTCCGCATAGCTGGTGTTGGCGGCCAGCAGCAGGATCAGCGCGGTGCTGGCAAGCACCAGCAGGTAGAGAATACTGCCATCGCCGTAAACCGCCCGCCCCATCTGCGAGATCACCGTTTCATTGTGGCTCGGAATGGCGTGGATTTTATTGGCGATAAAGGTGATGCCCATAAACAGGGTAATCAGGATGCTGCTCATCACCGTCAGCGTCGTCGCGGCGTTCAGGCTGCGCGGCTGCTTGAAGGCGGTGATACCGTTCGAGATGGCCTCAATTCCGGTCAGCGCTGTACACCCGCTCGAAAAGGCGCGCAGGATCAGGAAGATGACCGCGCCGCCCAGGGCCGACTCGACGCCTGTTTCGACCGGCGTGACCCCGGTGATCGTCGGCAGTGATCCAGTGAAATAGCGAGCCAGGCCGATGGCGAGCGTCAGAAACATGGTTCCCACGAAGAAATAGGTAGGAGCCGCGAAGATTTTCCCGCTCTCCTTGACGCCACGCAGGTTGACAATCGTGATCAGGATAATAACGAAGACGGCGATGAAGACGCGAAAGGGCAGCAGCGGCGGGAACGCCGACGTAATCTGCGCCACGCCTGAAGAGACGCTCACGGCGACTGTCAGGATGTAGTCAGTCAGGAGCGCCGCGCCCGCAATCTGGGCCGGAACTTCGCCGAGGTTATCGCGCGCGACGATATAAGCGCCGCCGCCATTCGGATAAGCAAAGATCGTCTGGCGATAGCTGATCGTCACAATGGTAAGTAGGACGGCAATCGCAATCGCAATCGGAATCGAGAGGCCAAGAATCTGGCCGTCCGAAATCCACATATTTTTGCTGGTCGCGGCGAGCGCGAGGATAATCAGGATTTCCTCGGTCGCATAGGCCGTCGATGAAAGCGCGTCGGACGCAAAGACCGCCAGGCCGACCGTTTTACTAATGGCCTGATGGGCTAAATCCTTCGTCTGAAGCGGCTTTCCGATCAGCAAACGCTGCACGCTGTACGACATACGTAGATCCTCTGGCTTATGCCTGATACCCTGTAGACTCACACAGCCAACAACCAGCGCCGCCAACGTCATGGTTCCGACATTGCGACGTGTGATGACTTCCTAAACTGTGAAACCCGGTTGTGGAGTCAAGATGGAGGGGGATGCGTCCGGCTGATGCCGATGGCTCGCTCGCACCGAAGGAAACTGGCGCAGCAGGGATGGCGTGCTATCAGACTGCTTCCAAACGAAAGCATGTTCGGAGACAACTTAACTTGTGCTAAGCGATAACGCCAATCATAAATGACCCGCTCGCGCGGTGTCAAGATTTAGTAAAGACGTTACACATTTAGTTACGCTTGTGCATTCTATCCGATTGACACCCGTTAACTCTGACGGATTTTCAGAAACGACCGTCTTTTTTCGAGAACAAATGTTCATCGCCCCTCAAATCCTGCTACAATGGGTCTGCCTGTTAGCAGGATGTAAGATATGAGCGGCATGATCGTTGGCGCAGGCTGTCCGCCTGAGCGTTCGATGTGAACGCCCACCGACACAGGTTCAACGTCGCTGTCGTCAGACGCGCATGGCTCGACAGACCATGTCCAGCGTAAGATGTCGCCTGCTGAAAGCATCAACTCTGGCTGTACGCGCAGCACAACGCTCAGGCGGAAAGTGCCGCGCCTTTTTGCATCACATCTGGAAGGGGAAACTCATGGCGGTTGCAAGTCATCTTTCTCGCAGCACGACACGCTGGGTTGGCCTGCTGCTTGCGGCGCTGCTGCTGATCGGCGCTGTCACGGTTAACGCGCAGAGCGACGGCGGCACGCTCAAGGTCGGCATGAACGCGCCGGTCAAGCTTGATCCTGCGCTCAACTCCAACGACCCGGAAACGGCCTTTAACCGCGCGCTGTATGATTTCCTGATCGACGTCAAGCCAGATGCCTCGCTCGCGCCTGATCTGGCCGACTCGTGGACAGTCAGCGACGACAGCCTGACGTATACCTTCAAGCTGCATCCCGGTGTTACCTTCCATGATGGCTCGGCGCTGACGTCGAAGGACGTCGTCTTCAGCTTTAACCGTCTGGTCACGGCGGGATCACCCGCCGTCGGGCTGCTCGGCACGTTCGAGGTCAGCGCGCCGGACGACAGCACCGTTGTCTTCACGCTGCCAGAAATTAACGCCGACTTCCTCTATGGCGTCGGTTCGCGCTGGGCCTTCATCATCAAGGACGGTCAGGACGCGCCCAACGTCCTCGCCGAAGGCAGCGACAACCCCTATGCCAGCTTCAACGGCACTGGCCCGTTCATCCTCAAGGAATTCAGCCCTGAGGATCACGCCACCTTCGTCCGCAATGACAACTACTGGAAGGCTGGCGAGCCGAAGCTGGCCGAGCTGGACTTCATCTATATCAGCGACCCGGTCGCGCAGGTCGACGCGCTGGCGAGCGGCACGGTCGATTTCATCTTCAAAGTGCCGAACACCCAGACCAACCGCATCGACGGCCAGACCGGCCTGAAGATGCTCCAGCGCCCGACCGCGCAGCACGCCGTCATCCGCCTGCGTACCGACGAAGGCCCCGGCCAGTCAGTCGAAGTTCGTCAGGCGCTCAAGTATGCCACCGACCGCAACGCGCTCAATCAGGCGCTGACCGACGGCCTCGGCGTCGTCGGCAACAACGACCCGATTGGCCCGGTCTACCCGCAGTATTTCGATGACCAGATCAAGAATCAGCAGCCTGACGCCAAAATGGCCTGCGAACTGATCGCCAAAGGTGGTTATCCTGATGGCCTCAAGCTGACGCTGTTCGCGCCCGACTCGCTCGGCTACCCGGACATGGCGACTCTGCTTCAGAGCCAGTGGCAGGCGACTGGCTGCATCACCGTCGATATTCAGGTCAAGCCGGAAGGCAACTACTACGACACCACCCAGCCCGACAACTACTTCGACGTCGATCTGGGGATCACGGGCTGGGGCGCGCGCCCGGTTCCGCAGCAGTATCTTCAGGAGGCCTATGCCGGTGACGCCCCTTACAACGAGACGCGCTGGAACGATGCCGAACTGAATGACCTGATTAAGCAGGCGCACAGCACGACCGACGAAGCAGCGCGCAAGGCGATTTACGCTAAGATCAGCGAAATCTTCCTGGATCGCGGCCCGATCATCATCCCTTACTTCGCCCCGATCATCGGCGGCGTCAGCGATAAGGTGCAGGGGCTGGTGATGGCCCCGTATCCCGGCCTGACCGACTACCGCGAAGTATCCGTCAGCAGCTAGCAAACCCGCCCCTCTGACCTACGCGGCCTGCGGCTGCTGCCGAGCAAAGGACGCTCGGCACGCCGCAGGCCGCGTAGGAGTTGTGAGGTGAGGTTAGCAGTCCCGGACAAGCCTTTTGCGCAGCTAGAGTCCTATCGAACCTGACTGATGCGCTGAAAATGACGCCCGATTCGTCAGGACTGAGAGCATAACGGTTTTCTTTGATGGCCCGACCGAGTGACCCGCAGGCGGCAGTCACCACCTCTCCACCCGCACCGAGCAGCGGCAAAACCTTCGCGCTGCCCTCGGTGCTGCGCCAACTGACGCGCAGCCCACTGGCCTTCGGCGGGCTGATCGTGCTGACGCTGTTCGTGCTGCTGGCGATTGTCGGGCCGCTGATCGCGCCCTACCGCTTCGACACGATCATCGCCGGGGCGGCGCGCAAGCCACCATCAGCACAGTATCTATTCGGCACCGACCAGCTTGGACGCGACGTCTTCAGCCGCGTCGTCTGGGGCGCGCGGGACATCATCACTCTGCCGCTGCTGACGTCGGTGCTGGTGATTATTTTCGGCACCACTATCGGCCTGACCACCGGCTATTTCGGCGGCTTATTCGACGACCTTGTTTCGCGGGCGCTCGACAGCCTGCTGGCGATTCCGGCGCTGGTGCTGGCGCTGGTCATGCTCGGCGCGCTGGGGCCGTCGCCGGTCGGCATCGTGATCGTGATCGTGCTGCTCTACACGCCGATTGTCGCCCGTGTCGTCCGCAGCGCGACGCTCGGCCTGCGCGATCTGGGCTTCGTCGAGGCGGCTAAATTGCGCGGCGAATCGACGGCTTACGTGCTGTTCCGCGAGCTGCTGCCGGGCGTGCTGCCCGCGCTGGCCGTTGAAGGCGCGCTGCGCTTCTCATATGCCATTTTCCTGACGGCCTCGCTCGGCTTCCTCGGCCTCGGCGTCCAACCGCCCTCACCGGACTGGGGCCGAATGGTCAACGAGGCGCGCGCCTCATACAGCGTGACGCCGTGGGCGCTGTGGTTTCCATCGCTGGCGATTGCGCTGCTGGTCATCAGCGTCAACCTGATGAGTGACGGCCTGCGCCGCATCTTCCGCGCCGAAGGACAGCCGGAATGAAGGCTTTAACCTTTTCCCCTGTCCCCCTTCACGGCCTACGACTTCCGTCGAATGAAACGACTTTGACGCGCTCCGCCGCAGGCAAGGAGAGGGGAATAGCCGCTGCCAGTTGCGCTGTCCTGACTGCTGCGCCATCCACCTATCGTGATGGACGCGCGAGCGTTGGAGCGCCGTGATGAGTGCTGCCATTCCCGTCATTCAGGCCGAGCATGTCAGCATTGATTACCGGCTCGGCAAGCGCTGGCTCAACGCCATCAACGGCGTCTCGCTGACGATTAATCCGCTCAGTATTCACGGTCTGGTCGGCGAAAGTGGCAGCGGCAAATCGACGCTGGCGCTGGCGCTGATGCGCTATACCGCCGCCAATTCGCGCATCAGCGCAGGCCGCATCCTGCTCGACGGCGAGGATATCACCCACAAATCCGAAGCCGAGATGCGGCGCATCTGGGGCAAGGACATCTGCCTTGTCCCGCAAGACCCGCTGGCCTCGCTCAACCCATCGTATCCGGTCGGCGACCAGATCGCCGAGATTACGCGCCATCACGAAGGGCTATCGCGCAAGGCATCGTGGAACCGCGCCGTCGAGATGCTGCGCAGCGTCAAAATCGCCGACCCCGAAGCTGTCGCCCGCTCGTACCCGCACCAACTGAGCGGCGGAATGCAGCAGCGCGTGACGATTGCCATGGCTCTCAGCACACAGCCGCGGCTTTTAATCCTCGACGAGCCGACGACCGCGCTCGACGTGACGACGCAGGCCGTCATCCTCGACCTGTTCCGCGAGCTGATCCGCGACCACAACGCCGCCGCGCTCTACGTCTCGCACGACCTCGGCATCGTCGCGCAGTTATGCGATACCGTCACCGTGCTTTACAGCGGCGAGGAGATGGCGAGCGCGCCGGTACACGAACTCTATCACCTGCCGATTCATCCCTATACGATCAGCCTGCTGGCAAGCCTGCCCCGGCACGTCCCCGGCGTCGAAACGCGCCTGCCGACGATTGACGGCGCAGCGCCGTCGCTGGCCGAGCGGCCTCAGGCCTGCGTCTTTGCGCCGCGCTGCCCGGCAGCCATCGACCTCTGTCGGGCGGAAAAGCCAGCGCTGGAGACGACCGCGCCGGGGCGGACGGTCAAGTGCCACCGCTGGCGCGAAATCGCCGACCGGACGCTGACGTGGCAAACTGCCCCGGTCGAACAGCCTGTCAGCGCGCCGCCGCGCAAAACCGACGCGCTCAACGTCCATGATCTGGTCAAGCACTTCGGCGAGCCGGGGCTGTTCGACCGGCTAACACGGCATCAAACCCATCCGGTTCACGCGGTTGACGGCGTCTCGATGGTCATCCGTGAGCGCTCGACGCTCGGACTGGTCGGCGAGAGCGGCAGCGGCAAGACGACGCTGGCGCGCTGCATCGTCGCGCTGACCGAGGCGGACAGCGGCAGCATGGAACTGCTCGATATAGCGCTGCCTAACGCGCTCTCGGAACGCTCGCGCGCGATGCTGCGTAACCTGCAAATGGTGTTCCAGAACCCGAATGACGCGCTCAACCCGTACCAGACTATCGGCCAGCAGATGAGTCGCACCATCAGGCGCTTGAGCAAGGAGCCGCTGACTAAAGCACAGGCGCAGGCGCGCGTCGAGGAACTGCTCAATGCCGTCCGCCTGCGACCGGATTACGCCCTGCGTATCCCATCCGAACTCAGCGGCGGCGAGAAACAGCGGATCGCCATTGCCCGCGCTTTCGCCGCCAACCCGGCGCTGATCGTGGCCGACGAGCCGACGTCAGCGCTCGACGTCTCGGTACAGTCGGTCATCCTCAACCTGCTCAAGGATTTGCGGGCAGCGCAGGGCGTGTCGTACCTGCTGATCTCGCATAATCTTGACGTCGTCAGCTATCTGGCCGACTGGATCGCGGTCATGTATCTCGGTCAGGTGATCGAGGAAGGCGACGCCGACGATGTTTATAACGCGCCGTCTCATCCCTATACCGAGGCGCTGGTGTCGGCCCGACCGATCCCCGACCCGGACGTGAAACAGGGCAGCATCCGGCTCGAAGGCGACGTGCCGAGCGCCCGCGACATCCCGACTGGCTGCCGCTTCCATACCCGCTGCCCGCGCTTCCTCGGCAAAATCTGCGTCGAGCAGACGCCGCCGTGGCGCGACGCGGGCGACGGCCACCGGATTCTATGCCACATCCCCATCGACGAGCTGCGCGAACTGCAAACCGCCCCGCCCGCGCCGCGAGAAACCGACTAATGGCGCGCTATCTGCTGCGACGGCTGCTGCTGCTACTGGTGACGCTGCTGATAACTTCAGTGCTGGTGTTCGGGCTGACGCAACTGCTCCCCGGCGACGTCGCCCATCTGATTCTGGGGCGCGACGCGCGGCCTGAAGCGATTGCCAACCTGCGGGCGCAGCTTGGCCTCAATGACCCGATTCCAGTGCAGTATCTCCACTGGCTTTCCGGTTTTGTGACCGGCGACTGGGGCCACTCATTTGGCAGCGGCAACCCGCTGATCCGTCCGCTGGTGCTGGAGCGGCTCGGCTACTCGCTGGTGCTGGCCGTCTTCACGCTGATTCTGAGTGTGCCGCTCTCGATTCTGCTCGGCGTGGCTGCCGGGCTGAAAGAGAATAGCTGGATCGACAGCCTGATCTCAATTGTCTCGCTCTCGGTCGTCGGGCTGCCGGAATTTGTGACCGGGCTGGTGCTGATTAACGTGCTGGCGCTCGGCCTGCACTGGTTCCCGGCCAGCTCGACCGTCTCGACCGGCGCGCCGATCTATACATGGATTCCGCAGTTGATCCTGCCGGCAATCACGGCGACCTTCGTCCTGCTCGGCTACATCGTCCGCATGACGCGCGCTGGCGTGATCGACGAACTGCACAAGCCTTACGTCCGCACGGCGCAGCTTAAGGGACTGCCGCAGTCGCAGGTCATTTTCAAGCACGTCCTGCGTAACGCGCTGCTGCCGACGATCACGGTGATCGCGCTCAGTTTCGGCTGGCTGATCGGCGGCCTGATCGTGATCGAGAACGTCTTCAGCTATCCCGGCATCGGTCGGCTGATGGTCGCGGCGGTGCAGCGCAAGGATATTCCGCTGATGCAGGCCATCGTCATGGTCATCATCTTTTTCTTCGCCCTCTCCAACCTCGCCGCCGACCTGCTCTACGCGCTGCTTAATCCTCGCATCCGGCTGGAATAGACGAGCGTTGAGTCAGGGCAACTTCGTCATTCCGCTGCGGCTCACTGCGGATAATCAGGACGATAGAGGCTGCCAGAGCGCCTTCCCGGATGGCTGCCCCTGAGCGCGCGCTGACTGCCGGGACGCTGGCATTTGGCCGCCAGACGCTCACGCCGACCAAACCGGGACTATGATAGAGTGGTAGAAGGCAGAAGGAGACGCAGATGCCGGAGTTGGGGTGAGGATAGCTCTTCGCATTATCAACGCGGCGATCTGGCGCGACGGGCGCGCTGAGTGCGGCGAGTTGTACGCTGCCGAGCAAATCGAAGCTGCGCCGCGCCGCGAGGCCGTGACCATCGACCTGAGCGGCTACACGCTCTATCCCGGCCTGGTTAACGCGCACGACCATCTCGAATTTAATCATTACCCGCGCACAAAGTTCCGTGACCGCTACGACAACGCCCACGAGTGGGGCGAAGACGTCAACGCGCGGCTCGATCAGCCGCCGCTGCGTGATCTGCGCGCGCTGCCGCTCGGCGACCGACTGTTGATCGGCGGACTCAAGAATCTGCTCTCCGGCGCAACGACCGTCGCCCACCACAACCCGCCGCACCGGGCGCTCTGGCACGACTTTCCGGTGCGCGTCGTCCGGCGCTATGGCTGGGCGCATTCGCTCCATTTCACCAGCGAAGCCGAAGTCATCGCCTCATACCGCCGAACGTCGAAGGATGCGCCGTGGGTCATCCATCTGGCCGAAGGAACCGACGCTGTCGCGTCAACCGAGTTGGATCAACTGGCCGCGCTCGGCTGCGCCGGACCGAATACCGTCGCCGTCCATGCCGTCGCGCTGACGGCGGACAGGGTACAGGCGGTCAGCCTGCGCGGGATGGTCTGGTGTCCGACCAGTAACCACTATCTGCTCGGCGCGACGGCGGATGCCCGTAGCTGGCTCGACGCCGGGCTGACAGTCGCGCTCGGCAGCGACTCGCGCCTGACTGCCGCTGGCGACCTGCTCGACGAACTGCGCGCGGCTGATGCAACCGGGCAGATCACGGCCAACGACGCGGTATCGCTGGTGACGAGCCGGGGAGCGACGCTGTTCGGACTGCCGAATGTTGGACATCTTAAGATCGGCGCAAATGCCGATTTCATCGCCGTGCCGAACGGCTTAGCGCTGCACAAAGCGCGCCGGGCTGATCTCGGTCTGGTCGTGTCTGGCGGCGTGCCGCAGATCGGCGAGCCAGCGCTGATGACGCAGTTTCTCGACGCGCCGCCCGTCGCAGTAACGCTCGACGGGCGGGTAAAAGCAATCCGTAAGCCGCTGGCGCTACGATTAACAGAATGTAGGCTGCATGAGCCGGGGCTGATTCTCGCCCCCCCGCCCGCTGCGCCACGCCGATGGCTGTTCCCGCGAGGCCCCCGATGACGGACATCCTGTTCGGCCAATCGTACTATCTGCGCTTCGATCCCCGGTTATGGGACGCGATGCAGCCTTACCCGCCGCTCGGCACGCTCTACGCGGCGGCTTATCTGCGCGAGCGCGGCCACGACGTCGCCCTGTTCGACGCCATGCTGGCCGAATCAACCGACGAATGGACGGCGGCACTGCGCCAGTATCAGCCGCGCTTCACCGTCCTCTACGAGGACAACTTCAACTACCTGAGCAAGATGAGCCTGCTGCGGATGCGCGACGCGGCCTTCGCCATGATCGAGGCGGCGCGGACGCAGGGCTGCATCGTCATCACCTGCGGCGCGGATATGACCGATCACGCCGAGCTATATCTGACCCACGGCGCGGATTACGTCCTGACTGGCGAAGGCGAAGCGACGCTGGCCGAATTGATCGGGCATCTGAACACCGGCGCGCCGTCGCTGGATACTATTCGCGGTCTGGCCTATCGCGGCGCGGACGGCCAGACCCTACGGACACTCGCTCGTCCGGTCATCAGTCAGCTCGATACCCTGCCCTTCCCGGCCTGGGATTTAGTCGATTGGCCGCGCTATCAGGCGGCGTGGCGCGGCGCGCGCGGCTTCACGTCAATGAATATGGTGACGACGCGCGGCTGTCCGTTTCACTGTAACTGGTGCGCCAAGCCGATCTGGGGCCAGCGCTATCACGCTCGCAGCCCGCAGAATGTCGTCGATGAAATGCTCTGGCTCAACGGCCATTTCCAGCCCGATCAACTCTGGTTCATGGACGACATCATGGGCATTCAGGATCGCTGGATCGAGGAGTTTGCCGACCGGCTCGACGCGGTCAGGCTGCGCATCCCGTTCAAGAGTCTGAATCGCGTCGATCTGCTGCTGCGGGGGCAGACGATCCCGGCGCTGGCACGGGCCGGGGCGCAGATCGTCTGGGTCGGCGCGGAAAGCGGCTCGCAGAAAATCCTCGACGCGATGGAAAAAGGCACGCGCGTTGAGCAGGTTTACGAGGCGACGCGCCAGCTTCACGCGCACGGCGTCAAGGTCGCCTTCTTCCTGCAATTCGGCTATCCCGGCGAGACGCGCGAGGACATCGAACTGACGCTGAAGATGGTGCGCGATCTGATGCCGGACGACATCGGCATCTCGGTCAGCTATCCGCTGCCGGGGACGCGCTTCTACGAAAGTGTCCGCCACGAGTTGGGCGAGCGCGCCAACTGGGTGGACAGCGCCGACCTCGCCATGCTCTATCAGGGGCCGTTCCGCACCGAGTTCTACCGCCAGCTTCACACCGTCGTCCACAAGGACTACCGCTCGCGCAAAACCTGGGCTGAATTAAAGACCCTGCTGCGCCACCCGGCCAGCTTGCGCGCCTCACACCTGCGTCAGGCAGCGTCGATGATCTATCATCGGCTGACGCTGCCGGGAGCACAGGCAAAGCTCGACCGACTGGCCGATCTGCCGCACACACCGACGCGCGTCCCGAACGTCACCTTCATCGCGCCGTAAGCCTTGCGATCCATGCTAAAATAGGGCGGAAATGAGGCGAAAGGGAAGCTCATGACGCTGATAGAAATTCGGCCCGACCTCGCCACGAAATTGCGAGAAAAGGCGGAACGCGAAAACCGCTCGGTTGACGACATACTGGAAGCGTATATGTCTAACAACTCAGCCACTGACGATTTCAGCAACGACATCATACGTTCAATACGAGCCGGGTTTTACGAGCGCGCCCGACGCTACTGGAAAGAAACTGGCAATCTCGAACGACTGGCCCTTACTGACGAACAACTAGACGAACAATTCTGGTTGTTTGATATCGAAGGTATTCCACGTCTGAAGTCGGAGCGAGGCACGATCACCCTGCCTGATGATCCATTGGTTCAAATGGCTGAAGCTGCTGAACGTTTCAATTGGCACTCTGGACGGAGCGACATTTCTGAGAATACCAACGAGATTCTGTGGGAAATAACACCGAATCGTGTTGGGAATTTGACTCCGGACGAACTACGCCTGTTGATTCGTGAAGAACTCCGCCCTCTCGTTCGTGAGTCGGAACAGGAAATGTTGGAGAACGAAATTAGTGAGGACGACTTTGACGACAACACCAACTTCAAGCCGGAAGTGGCCGAGCAGTTACGACGCTTCCTGAAAGAGCGCCCGCGTGGAAAACCGGTAGATGATCTCGTGAAAGAGCTTGGGCTGGATGAATGACCCTGCCTACGCGCTTGAATTCTCGGAATCCGCAGAGAAGGATTTACGCCGGCTTGACCGAGATGTTGCGCGTCGTGGCCGAAAGCGCAGGCGCAGGCCATCACAAAGCCTTGAAGGGAGAGT
>CAZZAO010000117.1:12453-17008 GCA_964652205.1 uncultured Anaerolineaceae bacterium
CGCGTCGTGGCCGAAAGCGCAGGCGCAGGCCATCACAAAGCCTTGAAGGGAGAGTTCTCCGGCTTATACTCCACCCGTATCGGCGATTATCGTGCAATTTATTCCCTTTATCATCAAGAGCGCGTGCTGGTCGTCGAGTGTATTGGACACCGCAGCGATATCTACTACGAATAAGCCTCACCGCGCCTTGCGTCGCCCCCCTCGACTCGCTACTCTTTAAGCGCAACCGTCCACCATAGATAAGGCTCCTCATGTCGCTCAAAGTGACGCTTTTCGGCGGAACCGGCCAGGGCAAAACGACCTACACGCTGGCGCTGCTGTACATGATGGCGTCGGGCATCGACGGCTTCCGCATCGAAGCCAAAGACGCCGACACCACGACCAAATATCTCAACCCGTGGCGCGACTTTGTCATGGCGCGCAAATGGCCCAACCCGACGATGGGCCGCCGCGAGGATGAGTTTCGGCTGCTGTTCCAGAATGAATTCGTGACCGACTTTCGCTGGGTCGATTATCAGGGCGGCGCGATCAACGTGCCGAGCGACGAGTCCGAGGAAGCGGCGCAGCTTCACGCCGACATTCAGGAGAGTAACGCCGTCATCATCGTCGCCGACGCGCATATTATCGCCACACGCCCGCGGATCGAGGCCGAACTGCTGACCTCATCGGCTTACATCTTCAATCTGCTCAACAGCTACAAGTTCCGCACCGCCGACGCCGCGACCGGCATTACGATTGCGCTGGTGCTGACTAAAGCCGACATCCTGCCCGACGAGTACAAGGCCAACGACTACGCGCTGCTCTACGAGAAGGCGCGCGAGATTTTCGGCGGCGTGACGATGTTCGTCGACAGCCTGCGCGCGCCCAACAGCAAGATCGCGCCCTGGCTCTATCCGGCGGCGATTCTGCCGGTGTCGATTGTCGGCGACGGCAACGCCTCGGTCACTGATCCCGGTCAGGGCTACGATCTGGCGACCGTCAGGCTCGACCGGTCGCCGCTGCCGATGAATGTTCACTATCCTTTCCTCTACGCCATCGGCAATGAGCTGGATCGCAGCGCGCTGACGCTCGAAGAACAGGAACAGGATATGGCGGCGCGACTGGCGAAACTCAACCGCAATGTGCTCAACAAAATCCTGCGCGGGCGGACGATCAGGGAACTCTATAACGACCGTCAGGAAGTCGCGGAACGTTTGCAGGAACTGGAGCCGAAAATCCGCGCGGTGACGACGGTGGCTAATCAGAAAATGCGCGCCCTCGTACCGTAAAGGACGCCCGTCGTGGACTACGAGCAGTTTCTGTTCACCCGAAATAAGCGGCGCGACTTCACGGCCTTCATGCGCCCGACGGACATGACCAACAAAGAGGTCAGTCTGCTGGCAAGCGCCTTCAACTACGTGACCGACGTGGCCGCGCTGACTTCGGCGCAGCCGGGCCTGTACTGCTTTCCGCTCGGCGCGTACACGTTTGTGCTGCGGCATTACGACAGCGGACGCAGGCACGCCGGACGCGAGATCGGCGTGATCGAAGGGATCGCTGTCCGCGCCGATGAGTCGGGCGCGCTGGCGGAGATGCTGCCGGAGATTAGCGCGCGGCAGGCGAAAATTCTCGACGTCGCCGGATCGGTGGGCGATATTGAGGAAATCGAGGTCAGCAGATCGGAAAGGCTTTCCCTCACCCCCAACCCCTCTCCCGGCGGGAGAGGGGAGAATGAGATGCAGCCGACAAGCGAAACGGAATCGTTTGCCAGACGCGACGATGCGGGAATTAGCCCTTTTCAACAACCTGACGAAACCAATGAGGCTGAAGCGAACGATTTATTTGTAGGCGTCACGCTGCGGCTGACTGACGAACAGCTTGTGCTGCCGTTCACCAGCGACGGACGCGAGATGCTGATTGAAGCGCTGACGCGAATGACGTCGAAGCCGCTGCTTTTCGCCTTCGGCACAAATGGCGACGTGATCGGTCGGCTGGCTGAAGCGGGCATCAACTTCGACATTGTGGGTCTGTTCGGCGCAACCGAGCCGCTGTTCCGGGCGCGGACGGCCAGGCAGCGAGAAGCGCCAAAGGTCGCCGCACCGGCAGCGCCGCCGCCGCTGATCGAGCCGGAGCCGATTACGCCGCCGCAACCTGTACAGCGTCAGCGCCATTCACTGCTCGGCAAGCTGGTCGGGTGGATGCTCGGTCGATAACCATTCCGAGGGATGCTCTTGGTCGATATCCTGCTCGCGCATGGCTATTTCCTCTACGACGACCCGCACGAGTTGAAGGTCATGAAGCCGTACCCGCCGCTCGGCATCCTCTACCTTTCCTCGTTCCTGAAAAAGCAGGGCTTCGACGTCGGCATTTTTGACTCGACCTTCAGCAGCCTGGACGCCTTCAAAGCGCGGCTGACAAGCGAGCGTCCGTCGGTCGTCGGCCTGTACACCAACCTGATGACCAAGCGGAACATCCTGACGATGATGGCGCTGTGCAAGGCCGCTGGCGCGACGGTCATCCTCGGCGGGCCGGAACCGCCGTACTATGCGAAGGAATATCTCGAAGCGGGCGCGGACGTGATCGTGCGTGGCGAAGGCGAACTGACGCTGGCCGAGCTGCTGCCGCGCCTCGCTCAAGCTGGCCTGCGCGACCTCGGCGACATCGCCGGAATCGCCTTCCTGAACGGCGACAGCCAACTGGTCGAGACGCCTGCCCGACCACAGATCCGAGATCTGAGCGCCAATCCGTGGCCCGACCGCGACGCCATCGACATCCCCGCCTACATGAAAGTCTGGAAGGAGCATCACGGCCAAAGCTCGGTGTCGGTCATCCACGCGCGCGGCTGCCCGTATACCTGTACGTGGTGCAGCCATTCGGTCTTTGGCGAGACGCACCGCCGCCGGACGCCCGACGATGCCGCCGACGAACTGCTGTGGATCAGGGAGCGCTACCATCCTGACCTGATCTGGTATGCCGACGATGTATTCACGATCAACCGGCGCTGGTTCTTCGAGTACGCGGCGGCGCTCAAATCGCGCGGCGTGCGGATTCCGTTCGAGTGCATCTCGCGCGCCGACCGGCTCGACGAGAAAGTGATTCAGACGCTGGCCGACATGGGCTGCTTCCGCCTGTGGAATGGCTCGGAAAGCGGCTCGCAGCGCGTGCTGGACGCTATGACGCGCAAGGTCAAAGTCGAGGACGTACAGGCCAGAACGCATCTGCTGCAACAGTACGGCATTCAGGCCGGGATGTTCATCATGCTCGGCTACGACGGCGAGACAGTCGAGGACATCGAAGCGACAGTCGAGCACCTGAAGATTTCCAATCCCGACCTGTTCCTGACGACCGTCGCCTATCCGATCAAAGGGACGAAGTATTACGCGAAGGTCGAAGCCGATGTGCTGGCAAACAAAAGCTGGGTCGAGCGCAGCGACCGCGATCTGACGGTGGCCGGTCGGCAGTCGCGCCGCTTCTACAGCTATGCGACTCGCTGGATGGTCAGCGCGGTCGCGCTCCATCGGGCGCGCGTCAATGGTGGCGTCAGCCTGAAGCGGCAAGCGAAGCTGGCAGCCAATGCCGCCATCGGGCGGATCGGCATGGCGCTGACGCGCGGCGAGATTGAGCATCCCGGCGCAGGACTGGCAGCGGTGCATGGCGAACGCCGCCTTTGACGCGCTCGCGCCGGGTTACGACCGCGCCTTCAGCGAGACGGCGGTTGGTCGCTGGCTGCGCGCCCGGACACATAGCTGGATGGAGCCGCTGTTCGCACCCGGTTCGCGCGTGCTTGAACTCGGCTGCGGGACTGGTGAGGACGCGCTCTGGCTGGCGCGGCGCGGCATCGACGTGCTGGCAACCGACGTCAGCGCGGCAATGCTCGAACAGACGCGCCTCAAAACCTGTGCCGAACCCAACGTGACCGCTGCGGCGCTCGACCTGAACGCGCTGCCGTCCACCTTTGCCGGGTCGTTCGGCGGCGTGCTGGCGAACTTCGGCGCGCTCAACTGCGTCCATGACCGGCGGCAGCTCGCGGCGTGGCTGGCGGCGCGAATGACGCCGGGAAGCTGCGCAGCCTTCGCTGCCATGGGGCCAGTCTGCCTGTGGGAAATCGGCTGGCACAGCCTGCATGGCGAATTTCGGACAGCGGCGCGGCGGTTGCACGGGCAATCAGCGTATCGACCTGCTGGCGGAAGCGCGGCAATCGTCGTCAATTATCCGTCACCAACGACGCTGACGCGCGAGTTTGCGCCCTACTTTCGCCGCGCGGCGCTGCGCGGCCTCGGCCTGTTTCTGCCACCGAGCGACGCCTTCGGGGTGATCGAGCGGCGACCGGAATTGCTGCGGGCGCTGACGGCGCTCGAAGGTCGATCAGGCGGCAGTCGGGCGTCAGCATGGCTGTCTGACCATTACTGGATCGAGCTGGTACGGACGGAAATACCCGTGCCGCCGGACACGCCCTTCGTCGGGGCATGATGATCGACTTTGCCTTATCATTTCGGCCAGGCTGCCGGAGGCTGGAAGCGGCAAGCAAACTGAAGCTGGCTGAAGCCAGCTAACAATCGCAAGAACAGTAGCTCGT
>CAZZAO010000118.1:0-16632 GCA_964652205.1 uncultured Anaerolineaceae bacterium
ACGCGGCGGAACTCGGCGCGCATGTCCTCATCGCTGAAGATCGGCGCCAGCGCTGCCGGGTTCCAGCCCCAGCTTAAGACGCCGCGCACAAAGATCGGTGACTCGTTGAGGAACAGTCGCTCGCCCTTCGCCTTGAACTGGCGAAAGCCGAAACGCCGCTCGGCCTGCGTGATCGTTTGGCCGCCCTGCTCGACGCGCAGGCGCAGCGTATAGCGTGACGGCGACTCCGGCGACCACGACTGCGGATTTTTAACCGCCAGCAGCGCTTCGATTCGTCCCCGACTCGCGGGGAGTGTTTGAGCCGCAGCGACCGCTCCCTGTGCGTCGATGATTTCGACGATGACTGTCTCCGGCGCGTCGAGGCTGGCCGATACAGCCACCTGTCCGCGCTCCAGATCAGGCGCGACGTGGATGGCGTCGAACGTCGGCTGCCGATGGGCGATCAGCGCCACGTCCTGCCACGGCCCGCCAAACGTGGTCGAGACGTAGGGGATGAAGCCGACCAGCACATCGCGGTAGGGAAAGCGATCTCCGGCGTCGCCCGGTTTAGTGACGCGCAGCTCGATGAGGTTGCTCGCGCCGTAATGCAGCGCGTCCGAGGCATCGACCTCAAACGGCGTCCACAGCCCTGCGTGCCTGCCGAGGTCGACGCCGTTGACAGTCACTTCGACAAAGTAGCTGACCGCGCCGAACGTTAGCAGCACGGTCGCGCCCTGCCAGTCTGCCGGGACAGTGACCGTTTTGCGATAGAGCGCTGGCCCTTCGACGTCGGCGTAACCCTGAACTTCCCACGCGCCGGGAACCTGCACGCTGCCGCGCTGACCGGCAAGCTCGATTTCCCATTCGCCGTTCAGCGACCGGGATTCAGCCAGTTGATTTTCACGCATCGAACACCTCAATCATGGACAGACACTCGCCGCGCGCCTGATCTTCCACCAACCCTTACAACCTCGGCAGGCGCTCGGCCAGCGGCAGCAGCGTAGGAAACGGCTTGTGCGGCTCGGTCTGATACCAGTAGGCCGTCGAAGCGTAGTCGAGCGTCAGCTTATTGGCGTGACCATGCTCTATCGTCACTTTGATCGACTTCTCAAACATGATCGGGTCTTCGATGTGGTAACGGTAGACGCTGTTCTTGCCGCGCCACGGCCAGTCGTCTGTCCCCTGATAGAGGATGATGCCGTGATAGGGCGCATTATATTCCTGCTTCGGCCCGAAGGCGGTGTTGAAGTAATCTTCCGTCCCTGTCCCGTACAGGCGCGGCAGCGGTTCGCCGTCGATCAAAATCATGTCGTCGCCTTCGCCGTACCAGTCGTTAGCCTGCCGCTCGAACACGTCAATATCGACATGGCAGCCGACGTAATGGCCCTGACCTTCGGCGTCGAGGATAACGTAGTTGTTCTCGCCGGTCAGGTTCGGTGTTTTCCACGCCGCGCGCATCGCCTCAGGGTGGTCTTCCCAGCGGATGCTCGGATCGGCCCATCCGGGAGTCGGGTTGACGCGCCGCCACTGAGCATGGAACCGACCCTGATCGCTCAGGTCAGTATCGGCAGGATAGCTTTCATAGTCGATATAGAAGTAGAAATTGAGCTGTTTTTCGCATTCGTTAGTGATCTCGATCCGCGCGCCAGTCTGAAACGGCATCGGGAACCAGCAGTTAAAGGCCCGCCCGTCCTCTGGACTCATCTGCAAGGGCAGCGAGACGAAATTTCTGGCGAGTCCGTGACCCATGCCGAAGAAGTCACCAATCGGCGTCTCGACGCTTGGCTCAGTTTCGCCATCCCAGTACATGCGGACGACGACCTTGCGGTACTCGAACTTCGTGTTGCTGAACAGCGTACACCAGAGATGTTTGATCGCGCCGGGGCCGGGGATGTCGGCGATGGCGCGCGTTTCGCCGGGAGCGAACTCCCACCAGTCGCTGTTGCCGCCAGACGGATCATAGCTTGAGAGGCGCTGCCGTTTGATGCCCGGACGGAGCGCTGCCAGCCCGGCAAGTGTGCCAGTTCCGAGTATCATCAGCCTTTTGTCCCCGTCAACTGGATACCTTCGATGAAGTAACGCTGCGCGAAGAAAAAGATCAGCATCATCGGCAGCATACTCATGACCGATGCCGCGATCATCCGGTCGTAGTAGACCTGTCCGTACTGATCCTTGAAGAAGCTCAGGCCGAGCGAAACCGGGAACAGGCTGGGGCTGTTGAGGTAGATCAGCGGCTCAAGGAAGCTGTTCCATGTCCACCAGAAGGTGAAGATGATGATGGTGGCAATCGCGGGCTTGCTCAGGGGGACGAAGACGCGCCAGATAATCGTCAGCGTGCTGGCCCCGTCGATCCGTGCCGCTTCTTCCAGTTCCATCGGGATCGTTGAGAAGAACTGGCGCAGCATGAAGATCAGGAAGGCGTTGCCGAAGAACGAGCGGATAAACAGCGGAAACAGCGTGTTGACCATCCCGAAATCGCGGAAAATTTCGTACATCGGGATCAGCGTGACCGGGAAGGGCAGCATCATCGTGCTCAGCAGCACGAGGAACAGGAAGTTTTTCCCCGGCGCGCGCAGGCGGGCGAAGGCGTAGGCGACGACCACGCACGACAGCACATGGCCGATGATGTTGAGCGCGACCAGAATGAACGAGTTGCGGAAGAAGGTCGGGAAGGTGGTGTCGCCGAGCTTGCTTTGCAGCGCCGAGCGATAGCCGTCAAACTGAATGGCCGGGTAGAGCGCCCGCTGCAGGTCATTCGCGCTGACATCAAAGCCGTCGCTGATAACCGCTGCCGGGACGATCAGCGACATGTCGCGCGCCTCGCCGACCAGCGCCACTGAGTTGGTCGCGTCTTTCTCGGCGTAGCCGTCCTGCACGCGGAAGGGGATATTATCGGTCAGCGCGCCGCGCGGGTTGACAAGCTCGGCGAACTGCGCCAGCCGCAGCGTCTGCACGGCGTTGAGCGGCATGACCAGACTGCTCTGCGTCCCGCTGACCAGGATCATGACGTCATACGGCGCGCTGCCGTCGCTCGGCGTGAACGGCGCGACCTGCATCGTCACGCCTTTGACGTCCTGATCCTGCCGCTCGCCAAGCTGGTCGGCGGGCGCTTTGAACACCTGCGCGTCCATCTCGGTCTCGTCGATGATCGGCTGCCATGAGTCCGTGCCGAGCGTGACGTAATCGGTCGGGTCGTCGCCGACATGAACGATCTGGACGTCGGTTTCGCCGACGGCTTCCGAGCCTGCCTCAGCCAGCGCCGCCGCCGGGACGATTTTGGCCTGCTGCGCGACTTCCGGCGGCACGACTACCGTCAGCGCCGATTCCGGCCCGACGGGAATGACCGGCGTCGCTTTGCCGTCAATCGTCACTGTTCGACCGCGGAAGCGGGTTTCGCCGAGCGTGACGTCGGCGCGGTCGCTGGCGTTGACGACGTCCAGTGGCAGGCGGAGCGCTGCGGCTTTGAGGTCGTCAACCTTCGCTACGACCATTGCATCGCCGCTGCCGCGCGCCAGCGCGACGACCGCTTGTACGCCGCTGTCGCTCGTCCACTGGCGCACATTCAGCACCACGTCGCCGACGGTCGTTACCGTCGCGTCAGAGAGCTGGGCCGTTGGCACAGCCTGGGTCAGCAGCGTATCGGCGGCGACCAGCACCGTCGTGTAGCGACGCTCGCCGATCTGAATCACCTTGCGTGTCTGGCCGTCGTGCTGCACCTGAAACAACTGAATCTCGCGCGTCGTGTTGCCCGCCGGGACGGTCTCCCAGTGCTGCGGAATCCAGATCGGCGGGTCGGTGAAAATCTGCCACGTCGGCTTGAGGCTGGCCGAGAACATCCAGAGCAGCGGAAAGAGCATGAAGCCCGCGCCGAGCAGCAGCACGGCATAGCTGATGAGGTAGCGCAGGTTCCGCCGCCAGCTCAGCGACGTTCGCGGCTGCGGTTTCGCGCTGGTTCTGGTCGGCGGCGTGGCGCTGCGCAGCGTATCGGTCATTTACTTGGCCTCCGTCTCGTAGAATACCCACAGCGAGGACGAGCGGATGACCAGCAGCGTAATCGCCATAATAATCAGGAATAGAATCCACGCCAGCGCCGAGGCATAGCCCAACTGCACCGACTGAAAAGCGCGGTTGTAGAGGTTAATCATATAGAACAGCGTCGCGTTGTTCGGCCCGCCGCGCGTCATGATGAAGCCAGAGTCGAACACCTGAAGC
Organism: uncultured Anaerolineaceae bacterium; assembly: GCA_964652205.1. Classification (GTDB taxonomy): domain Bacteria; phylum Chloroflexota; class Anaerolineae; order Aggregatilineales; family Phototrophicaceae; genus ZC4RG36. Next base: position 4,192 of record CAZZAO010000118.1, read on the forward strand.
GCGCCGATCAGCGCCAGCACGACGTTGAAGAAGATCGTCGGACTCAGCATCGGGATGGTCACGAAGCGGAACTTCTGCCAGCCGCTCGCGCCGTCAATTTCGGCGGCTTCGTAGAGGATGTCGGGGATACCCTTAATCCCGGCCAGATAGATGACCATCTGGCCGCCAATCGTCCACCACGACATCAGAATCAGCGCCGGCAGCGCCCACTGTTCGCTGAACAGCCAGTCTGGCCCCTGAATGCCAAACCAGCCGAGCGCAATGTTGAGCAGGCCGCCCTGAGGACGCAGCACGTACAGCCACAGAATCGAGATGGCGATGCTGCTCAGAATCGACGGCATAAAATAGATCGTCCGCAAGAAATTGACGCCGCGCAGCCTTTGCGCCAGCAGCAGCGCGACGACCAGCGCGATGATCGTGCTGCCGGGGACGCTGCCGAGCGCGTACAGGAATGTCACCTTGAGCGACTGCCAGAAGTCAGGGTCGGCGAAGATGCGCTCGTAATTCCGCAGGCCGATCCACGCTGGCGACGCTTGCAGGCTGAAATTGGTGAACGACAGGTACAGCGAGCGGATCATCGGGTAGGCGAGGAAGATGAGGAAGCCGAACAGCCACGGCAGAATCAGGGCATAGAACGTCAGCGCTTCGCGCCGCGCCATTGGCGATCTCAAATTCAGACGATTCTGGAGTCGGGCAAGCACGGTGAATTTCTCCTCAGATTCGGGATACAGGTGACGCCGGGTGTTAGGGTTGCTGAAGGAGATCCAACCGGCACGATAAAACTTGAATGACGGTCTGCCGTCGTTTTGAGACTCCCTCGCTGGACAGCGAGGGAGTCTCAATATATTTCTGGTTCTCCCTCTCTGCTTGCGGAGAGGGAGTTAGAGTGTGAGGCCGATTTTTACGACGCGGCAGTCGCTTCAGCCGTCGGCTCCGGCGTGCCGGCCACGGCCTGAACGCCACCCTCGGCGGCTTCCTTCAGGCAGGCGTCCGCTTTGGTCGCAATCGCGGTCAGTTCCGACTTGATGTCGATGGACTCGCCGCCGTCGCTCAGGACGCGGGTCAGCAGGTCGCCAGCGGGCGTAGTGATGCACGAGTTGTAGTACGGGTTCAACTGCTCATCAAGCTGGCCGAGGTGGGTCGCTTCGTTGACGAACACGCCCCAGTAGGGGTCGGTGTCGCGCTGCATCTCCGACGTGACCGCCTGCACCGGGCTGAGGGCCTTGAGCGCGAACACGCGCTCGCCCGGTTCGCCGGTCAGGTAGCTCAGGAGCTTCCAGGCTTCGTCAGGATGCTGAGTCTTGGCGTTGATGCCCCAGCCCATCCACATCACGGCGCTCTCGTGCGTGCCGTTCGGGCCGACGGGGAGCGGCACAGCCTGCCACTGGAGATTCGGAACCTTGTTGAACACATCCTGCCACCACGGGCCGTGGAAGGTCACGCCGATGGCAATCTTGCCGTCGGCGAACATCTGCTCGCGGCCACCCTCGACCGAGCCAAGCAGGTTAGCGGTCGGCGCGACATGATACTTGTGGACGAGGTCGGCGTAGAACTGCCACGCCTTAACGGCGTTGTCGCTGTCCAGATAACCCTGAGTCGTCGTGCCGTCGCTGCTGATGGTGTGCGCGTCCCACGAGTACAGGTAGCTCTGGTAGCCGCGCCACCAGCCGTCGTTGATAACATCGGTTCCGTACTGAACGATGTTGTCCGGGTCGAAGTCGGGGCTGTTAGCATTGTTGCCATTCTTGTCGATGGTCAGCGCCAGCGCGTCGTCGAGGACATCATCCCACGACCAGCCTTCGGTCGGCACGGCGACACCGGCCTTGTCGAACAGCCCCTTATTGATGGTGAAGGCGCTGGTGCTGTAGTCCTTCGCCAGCGCGTAAGGCACGCCCTTGTAGAAGCCCTGCTTGTAGACCGCTTCAATGAAGACCTTCGCCGGATCATAGCCTTCCGGCCCGTTGATGAACTTCGACAGATCCGTAAACGCGCCTGCTTCGGCGTACAGCGGAATCCATGACTCGCCGGTGGCGATCAGGTCGGGCGCGGTCCCGGCCAGAATCTGCGTCAGGCGGCGCGTGTTCTGGTCGTCGCTGGTGTTCGGCTCGGTCTTGACGGTGATGCACGGGTTTTCCTTCATGAAGGCGTCAACAACCTGATTCATGTACTCGACACGATCACCGCTCGACCAATCGTCAACGCGCAGAGTCACCGGTGTGCCGGTGCAGGTACTCTGCGCCGAGGTGCTGGCCGCGAAGGCCAGCGACAGCAGCGCTGTCAGCAGAACAGGGACAACAACTTTACGCAGCATTGAAACCTCCTAAGGATTCAGAAACTCTAAACGACCACTGGTCGTGAATTCCACGACCACTTCAAGCACGGGGCGTCCGGCTTGTGCAGCGGATGTTGCCCGACAGGAAGCACCATTCAACGTCGGCGCGGGGCCATGATAGTCGATCAATCGGAACAGCCATGTCCGCGCCAGCGTCCCCTGCCATTCCAGCGCCGAGCCTTCGGCGCTGGTACGGTGGGTAAACCTTGTTTCGCCGTCGTCGTCCAGCAGCGTGTAGCGAGACTCGCCGCCGGGATAGACCGTGACGATGACGGTTTCGAGTGTTTCAGGAATGCGCCGCGCGGGAGCCATCATCGGCACGACCGCGCCGCCGCGCACGTAGATCGGGATTCGGTCGAGCGGCGCGATCACCTCGACGTAGCGCGGCCCTGCGAGCGCCTCGCCCGTCCAGTAGTCGATCCACGTCCCGGCGGGCAGATAGACGGCGCGCTCGCCGCTGGCGTCGTAGATCGGCGCGATCAGCAGCGACGGGCCGAGCATGTACTGCAAGTCCTGTTCGTAGGTGCTGCGGTCGTCGGGGAAAGCCAGCGGCATGGCGCGGATGACCGGCAGGCCGCTGCGTGAGGCTTCGAGGGCGGCGCTGTACAGGTAGGGGAACAGGGCATAACGCAGCTCGATAGCGCGTCTGACGGCGGCCAGCGCGTCCGCGCCAAAGCTCCACGGTTCGCGGGCGCTGTCGCCGTGCATCCGCGCGTGCGAGCAGAGCAGGGTGAACTGCGCCCAGCGTATGTACAGTTCCGGCGACGGCATCCCGCGATAGCCGCCGATGTCGCTGCTCCAGAACGGCACGCCGGACTGCCCAATCGACAGGCCGCCGCGAATCGTGCAGGCCAGGCTGTCCCAGTCTGCCGCCGGGTCGCCCGACCAGCAGACCGGATAACGCTGGTTGCCCGCCGTGCCGGATCGACTCCAGACCAGCCCGTAACCTTTCTCCTCGCGCATGACGCTGAAGACGGCTTCGTTGTAAAGCAGCGGATAGAGGTTGTGCATGATCGCGCCGGTTTCGCCGTTGCTGAAGACGGCATCGAGCGGGACGTCCTCGCCGAAGTCGGTCTTGAAGGCGTCGAGGCCCATTCTCAGCAGCGGACGGTGCAGGTCTTTGTACCACGCGACCGCGTCTGGGTTGCTCAGATCGACGATGGCGACGCGGGCATTCCATGAGGTTTCCGGCGTGGCGATTCGTACCGTGCCATCGGGGCGCGGCGCGAGCGACAGGCCATAGTCGATGATATAGACGCTGCCATCGGGCTGCCTGAGGAAGAAATCGCGCTGCTGCCCGATCTGGAACAGGTCATTTTCGACTGAGATATAGGGCTGCTCCCAGACCGAAAGATGGAGTCCTCTGTCATGGATGCCGTCAATCATCGTCTGCACGGCGGGGAAGGCGTCAGGGTCGAAGCGGAAGTTGGCGTAATGCCGCCACTTCATCCACCAGGTATCGACATGGATGACATCGACCGGGAGTTCGAGCTGTTCGACCTGCTCGATCATCGCCTCAATCCGGGCGCGGTCGCGGCGCACGCCTGACCCGGACAGCCACAGGCCGAATGACCAGCGCGGTGGAACCGGAGCGCGTCCAGTCAGGCCGCTGTAGCGTTCGAGAATCTGCGCCGGCGTTGCGCCGTCGATAATATAGGCGTCGAGGGTTGTCCCTTCGATGACGGTGGTGTACGACTGGCAGGAGACGGTGCCGAGTTCCCAGGTGATGCGCGCCCCGCTGTCGAGCAGCAGACCGTAGCCGCGCGTGCTCATCAGGAACGGGATATTCTTGTGCGAGCGCTCGCTGGTCGAGCCAAAGGCGTCCTGTGTCCATGAGATAATCCGCTGCCCGGTCTTGTCGAGCGGCGTGAATTTTTCGCCCAGCCCGAACAGATGCTCATCAGGGCGCAGATGCCATGATTCTGTGATGAGCGGTTTATTCCCCGGCACGAAGCCGAGCGGCAGCACGAACGGTCGCCCCAGACCGTCGATGTCTGAAGGATTTTCGCGCAGCACGTCACGCCCGCCCGTGTCGATGAAATGGATGCAGAACGGGTCTTTGTCGATTCGCAGCGTCAGACCCCCGCTCTCGACGCGCAGCGCTGCGTCACTTTCGCTGAAATCGACCGGATAACCTGACGGCGGCAGCATGACAATCGGCGTCGCTGGCTCCGGTGGCGCGCCGGGAATCACCATCCGCATCTTCCAGATATGCGGCGCATAAGGCACGAACGTCAGTTCCGCCTGAGCGTCAGCCGCTGTCGCCAGGGTGAGGCGCAGGCCGTTGGCATCGTGCTGCCAGTTTTCAAGCCGCACGACCCAATCGAAACCGGGTGGGGCGTTGTGCGGGGTGTAAGCCATCGGTATTCTCCGAAATTAGGATTGAAATAACGCGCGAATCGCCTGCATTCCCCACAGGCAGACCTGCCAGTTGTCGGCGACCGGCGCTTGCGTATGCGGCAACGTATGTAAGTAGGGGGACGGGCCGTATTCCGGCGTCAGCGTCAGCGTGTCATCGCCTGCGTCGCGGCGCGCCTGCGCGACCCGCTGCCACTGGCGCTCGTGCCATGCGCGCTGCGGGGCATATTCCGGCGCGGATGGGTCAGGAACCTGTGGGCCTTCCTCGTAGCCAATGCGCGCGTGAATATGAATTGCGCGGCGGCAGGCCAGTTCCAGCGCCTCGGCCTGATCGTCAGGCAGGCGCTCGCAGACGTTGACCCAGTGGCTGAAGTCCGCGACGAGCCTGAGGTCGCCGAACTGGCGCAGATAGTAAAGCGCGTCCCACGGGGCGTAGAGCAGATGGCCGCGATGAGTCTCGTGCGCCACCGGCAGGCCGAGGCGTTCCTCAGCGCGTAAGGCGGTCTCGAAGAAGGCGCAGCCTGTGTCGCGCGTCATCGCGTCCATCCCGCTGTGCAGGCCGATCTTGAGCGGCTCATACTCGGCCAACTGGCGGAGCAGCGGCTCAAGCTCGTCGGCGCGTGTGGCGACGCCAGCCATCAGCAGTTTGAGACCATGCGAGCGTACCAGCGCGGTGAAGTCTTTAGTCGATAGCCCGCTCGCGCCAATGAATCCCTCGACGCCATCGTAGCCCGCTGCGGCGATCCGCTCGATCTGCTGCTCAATCGGCCCGCTCATGCCCCAGAGCGCGCGATAGACCTGCACTCTCATCAGCGATCCAGTACTACGTCAGAGTAGGCGAGACTGCTGCACAGCAGCCGATAGCCTGCCGCTAGCTCGCTCCGGTCGATGTTGAGTTCGTCGGCATATTCCGGGTCATGTTCGAGGCAGCCCGATAGCACCCGCGTGATGCAGGCGCGGCAGGTTCCACTGCGGCAGCTATGGGTCAGCAGGATGTCGGCGCGTTCGGCGGCGTCGAGCGCCACCTCGTCATCCTCGATCTCGAACGAGACGCCCATTTTGACCAGCGTGATGGTATGCACTAGAGGTCCTTAAGCACCGCTTCGTCAGCCACAACCGGCGACCACTGGACGTTCAGCCCGTCGTCGGGGATGTCGTAGGTCATCGCCGCGACAATCGGGTACAGCCGCTCGAAGTAGGGGCCAAGCTGCGCCTGTTCCTCGTCCTTATGCGCCCTGACGAACTGCGCCATGGCTTCACGCGCTTCGTCGGTCAGCTTCTGAAGCTGTTCATGACCGGCATCGTCGTCGCCGAGCAGGTGTCGCAGCCATTTGAAGCCATAGCTGACGTGAATGGCTTCGTCGGCCCAGTCGTAATCCATGTCGTGAATACTGCCGTCGTCGCCAGCCGATTCGAGAATTTGAAGCTCGACCTGTTTGGTTCCGCTGCGGAGCAAGCCTTCCTCGTAGTAGTAGAGCAGCGCCAGCCGTTGCGCGGCAGGCATATGCGCGAGGCCGTTGTAGGCGGCGTTGCCATAGGGAATCAGCGCCGGGACGTCCCATCCCCAGCCCTGCATCGCTCGATAGCCCATCATACTGTGGCGTGATTCGTCCCATGTCCAGCGCGCCAGATCGAGGTAGAACTCCCACGGCTGGTTGCTCAGGTCGAACAGCACCGACGCCGGGACTTCGCCAGCCCAGATTTCGTTGAAGTGGCTGATAGCCGACCAGACCTGCATCGCCGCGCGCTTGTCGAGCGCCTCGATCTTCTTCCACGCGGCAGCGCCCGCCTTGTCGTATTTGTTTTCGTGCGGCAGGTGAAACAGGCTCGGCCTGAAGCGCGGATCGCGCGTCGCCTGCGTCGGAAGCTGAAACGCAGGACGCCCCGTCGCCGCGTGATCGGTCGGCGGATTTCCATGCGCGCCGAGTCCGCTCAGACCGCCGATGGCGCTCAGGAACTGCGTCAGGTAGTCGCGCCAGACGGACGTTGCTTCGCCGTTCGGCAGATACTGGCTGATCTGCTCATGCGCCTGCACGATTCACGTCTCGGTATACAGGCGAATGTGGCGCAGGCGATAGACGGTCGGCGCGTCGTCGAGCGCGTCAGTCCGCGCCAGATAGGCGTCAAGGTCATCAAGCAGGGCGGGCAGGGCGACGTCGTAGACTCCCGCCAGAAACTCGCTCAGGTTGTTGGCCTTCATCAGCTCCGTTGTCAAGGCGAGAACTTCGGCATCCCACTTTTTATCGACATCGCGGCGCGGGTAGCGCAGCTCCAGTACGCGCGTTCGCAGCGAGTCGGCGTGCTGGACGCATAGCCATTCTTCCCCCGCCAGAAAAAATTTCAGTTCGACGTGCGCTGTGCGGATATACCACCCGGCGAAGGCGCGCATCAATTCGCGCTCGAAGACGTAGAAGCGCTTGAGGACGTGCGAGGCGTCGCTGACGCGCGTATGCGCTGCCGTCGTCCGTGACGCCGGGATGACCTTCGGCATGATTAATACTCCTGATGCGCGTGATGCTGCTGCATCTTGACCGGCGTGTTTTCCAGCATCCACGCTTCCATCCGGTCGTGAATCTGGTCGATTGTTTCGGGATAGTGATAGGTTTCCAGCAGCACCGGCGTCCACTTCTTGCCCCAGCGGACGTGAAAGTTCTCGTCGCTCCAGTCGTAGCTGACGGCGGCAGCAGAAATTTCGTCGTCGATCTGTTCCCAGTGTTCGCGGTTGGTGGTCTTTTCCGGCATCCCGTTTGGCTCCAGCACCGTCGTCAGCAGCGCGTACTGCTCGACGGCGGGCAGCGTCATCATCACGTTGTAAATCTGGACGACCTGCGGCACGTCTTCGATCTTCAGTCCCAACTGCTGAACGCGCGTCTGCCCAAGCTGGCTGTGGCGCAGTTCGTCCCACAGGTGACGGGCGACGTTATGCTGATACTCCCACGACATTTCCGGCGTCATCCACAGGATCGAGCCAAGCGTTTCCGCCGCCGTCATCTCGTTCAGGTAATGCTTGAAGCGCCACAGGCGGTAGTCTTCAGGGTGTGTCTCGCGGTCGGGCTGAATGTCCTCGTCCGGGTTGAAGATCGGAAAGTCGGGCGTGCGCTGGCAGGTTTTCCACGGCAGCAGCAGCGCATGACCGGCGGGGTGTTCCGGCGCTGCCGCTTTTGGCCCGGTTCCAGTCACGCCGCCGTCGGCCTCGATCAGCCCGGCGACATAGTCGCGCCACGCTTCCCAGCCGGGATACTGATCGGCGATCTTCGGCAGGAAGCTCTCAGCCCACGCGACCTGACGTTCGAGCGCGGGCAGAAGCTGCTCGGTCACGTTGACAGTTGGCGCGTCGAAGGTGTTCCAGGTGGTGTCGGGGTGACTGCGGAAGGCTTCGAGCAGTCCCTTCTTGACGACCAGATAGACCGTGGCGATTAGTTCGGCGCTGTTCTGCGACTCGTCGAGGGCCTGAGCGACTGCGTGCAGCCCGTCGCTGATGCCGCGTTCCGGCTGATGGCAGCGCAGCTCGCGCAGCCGACCGTAGAGCGTATCGGTCGCGTCGGCGCTTTCCCAGACGTGCAGGCCGATCTCGTTCTTGGCTTCCCATTCCGGGACGCCCGGCAGCCAGCCCGCCAGCGTCCGCATCGTCGCGCGCTGCAAAAAGGCGTAGCGCTTCAGATATTCGACGTTCTGTTCAATCGTGATGTGTGTTTTTGCGCTCATTCGTTTGCACTCCCTTGCTCAGAAAGTTATTTCAGCGCCCCGCGCGCCAGCCCTGAATAGTGAGGTTAGCGGCCCTGTTGCGCTGAATTAAGGTTGGCATGAAAATGCCCTCGATCAGCATAATCCCTATTTTCAAATACGCCTTCGAGAAGGTTGGATGTACCAAAGATCGTGCTACAATCGGTAAAGGTCTATACGTATGGTTTAAATGATAGCGAGTTTGCAGCCGGTGTCAAATTTTACGAGGTGCAATTGTGGTGGAAAGTGACAAGAGGTACAGGGCCATCCTCGTCAGTCATACGCACTGGGATCGCGCATGGTACTGTACCTTTCAAGAATATCGCGTCCGGCTTGTTCGTTTAATTGATCGCCTCTTGTCTATCCTCGACAGTGATCCCGACTATACCGTCTACATGCTCGATGGGCAGATGAGCGTGCTTGAGGACTACCTCGAAGCGCGTCCGTCGAACGCAGTCCGGCTTCAGGCGTACTGCCGCGCCGGGCGAATCGTCGTCGGGCCGTGGTTCGTGCTGGCCGATGAATTCCTCGTCAGCCCCGAATCGCTGATCCGCGATCTGCGCCTCGGCCATCAACTGGGTGAAGCCTACGGCGGCGTGATGAAGATCGGCTACGTGCCGGATGGTTTCGGCCACATCGCGCAGCTCCCGCAGTTGCTGCGCGGCTTCAACATCGACAACGCCTTTTTCTGGCGCGGCATGGGCGTCGAAGGCGACCGACTGGGGACGGAATTCATCTGGCGCGCGCCGGATGGCTCTGAGGTGACGGCGATTCTGATGCCGTGGGGCTATCACAACGTCTCGAACATCGGCTTCGCCATTCACTGGGGCGATACCTCGCAGATGGAGTTTGACGCGCCGCTGGCGATTAACTATCTCGAGCGCGCCATCGACCGGCTGACGCCGCTGGCGAACACGCATTCGATTCTGCTGATGAACGGCATCGACCACGCCGAGCCGGAAGCTCGCATCCCCGCCGTCATCCATGAGGCCAACCAGCGGCTTGAGGACGCCGAGATCGTGCAGGGAACCGTGGCTGATCATCTGGCGGCGGTGCGCGCGTCTGGCGTGACGCTTCAGGAATTTGAGGGTGAGTTTCGCTGGGGCCGCTATTCCGAGATTTTGCAGGGCGTCTACTCGGCGCGGATTCACCTTAAGCAGGAGAACCACGCCGAAGAAAACCGGCTGGAGCGCTATCTTGAGCCGCTGACGGCGATGGCGTGGCTGTCCGGCGCGAATGTTCAGGACGGCACGCCTGATCTGGTCGCGCTGGCGTGGCACTGGCTGCTGCTCAACCACCCGCACGACGATATGTACGGCTGCGGCATCGACGAAGTTCATCACGAAATGGCCTACCGCTTCAGCCAGTCGCGGCAGATCGCCGATGCGCTGATCCGCGATAGCCTGCGTCAGATCGCGGTGCAGGCCGACATGACCGCGCAGGCCGGGACGCCGATCCTCGTCTATAACCCGCTCGGCTGGGCGCGTCAGGAGGTGGTCGAGGCGGTCGTTGATTTTGAGTTTGACGACAGCACGCCGGACGCCTTCCACGTCGTCGATAGTCAGGGGCGAGTCGTCCCTCATCAGGTCATCGGCGATGAGCAGCGCTTCTGGATGGAAGTGCTCAAGGCCAACCGCAAGCGCCGCGTGACGGTGCTGCTGTGGGCTGACGTCCCCGCCTGCGGCTATACCACGCTCTACGCCAGAGCGGGACTCGCGCCAACCGAGGATGAATTGACGTTGCAGACAGGTGAGCGCAGCCTGTCGAACGGACTAACGTCGGCGACGGTCGAAGCTGACGGCGGTTTAACCGTCAGCGACGCGGCCAGCGGGCAGACCTACTCGCGGCTTCATCATTTCTACGACGCCGAAGATACCGGCGATGCCTACACGAGCTGCCCGTTCCCCGAAAGCCACCCGATCAGTACGGTTGGCGGCGCGGCGACGATCACCCTGATCGAGCGTGGGCCGCTGCGCGCCAGCTTCCGCATCGAGCGAACGCTCGCCGTTCCAGCCCGCCTGAGCGCCGACCGGCGGACGCGCAGCGCCGAGACGGTCGCGCTGCCGCTGGTCTCGACAATCTCAGTTTACGCCGGTAAACCGGGCGTTTATATCCGTACCGAGGTCAACAATGCCGCCGAAGACCATAAGCTGACGGTCAATTTTCCGTCCGCGCTTCAGGTCGAGAGCGCCAGCGTTGACGAATCGTTCCTGATCGCCGAGCGCTCGCTGGCGCTGCCAGACAGCGCGGGCTGGGTCGAAGACCCATCGACGCTCATGCACCAGCGCGTCTTCACCGATCTGAGTGACGGCCAGCGCGGGCTGGCGATCCTCAATCGCGGCCTGCCGTCAGTCGAGGTCAGCCCTGAAGGAGAGATTGCGCTGACGCTGCTGCGCTGTGTCGGCTGGCTCTCGCGCGACGATCTGTGGGTACGCCGGATCGCCGCCGGGCCGCTGGTTCCGACTCCCGGCGCGCAGTGCCAGGGGCGATACACTTTCGAGTATGCCATTTTGCCGCACACCGGTGATTCAGCGCAGGTCTTTCAGCCCGCCTACAACTACGACGTCCCGCTGATGGGTCGCCGCGCTGATACCCATCCCGGTCTCGACCTGCGCGAGATGAATGTCACTAAAGACGACCCGAAGAAGGTCAGACCTATTCCGTGGCCGCGCGGCGGGTTGCTGCCGGACACGCTCAGTTTCATCGCCGTCGAGCCTGCATCACTCGTCCTGAGCGCCTTCTTTCGCAGTGACGACTCGATCATCGCTCGCGTCTACAACGCCAGCCGTGAAACGATCAGTGGCGCAATCCGGCTCGGTTTTCCGGTCGCGGCGGCGGAGCGCGTCAATCTGCTCCACGAGCCGCTGGAAGCGCTGCCGGTGGTGGACGGCGCGGTATCGATGACAGTCAAAGGCGCGGAAGTCTATACGATCAGGCTGACGCCTGCGTGATATGACCTCACCCCCCTGGCCCCCTCTCCGTCTACAGAGAGGGGGAATAGCGCTCGCTTTTCAGTCACGCTGCGATTTTCAGTTCTCTGCTTGCGGCGGAGCGTGTCGAACGTTTTTATGTTCGGCAGGAGTCGAGGGCCGCGTCGGGATTGGGGATGAGGCCGGACAGCAACCGCCTCAAACGAGTCAGGAATCGCGCTAACTCTTCACCACATCCTGCGCGTTGGCCTCGAAGGTGTTGCCATCGACGGCTACCTGCGGCTCGTCGTCGAGCTGGATCGCCGCGACCACGTTGCCCTTGAACGTATTGCCGGTGAGCGTCGAATCCGTGACGCGCTTGAAGTACGCGCCGAGCCGGTTGTCGTGGAAGGTGTTGCCGCGCAGGTGATAGCCGTGGCAGTTCTGGTCGGTGATTTCGTCGCCGGTATAACCGGAGAAGCCGACCTTGTTGCCCTCGAACAGGTTGTCTTCGATCTGCATATCATAAGAGGCTTCGTAGCTCGGCCAGTAGGGCAGCACGCCGCCGCCGCGCGTCCACAGGCGGACGCCGTCGCCGTTGAGCCGAATCCGGTTGTTGCGAATGGTGAAGCCGTGAGCATGTTCGGCGGCAATGCCTACCCAGCGATTGAACTCGATGGTGTTGTCCTCGATCACGTTCTCCCACGAGAAGCCCATCCAGAAGCCATAGTTGGAGCGACTGCAATCGTTGCGCCGGAAAATGTTGCCTTTCGAGAAGGTTGCTTCGATGGCGTTGTTGGGACTCAGGCGGCAGTCATTGTCCTCGAACAGGTTATCGTTGCACGGCTGGATGTCTCCCGGATGGCAGTACCCGGCGATGAAGATGCCGTCGCCGCCGCACAGACAGCTATTGCGGAGAAACTGGTTGCGCGACGAGCCTTTGACCAGCACGATCCCGGCGGCGTCAGCTTCGACGCGGATCGAGCCATTTTCGGGGCGGCGGTACAGGCGATTGCAGAAATCGAGCTGGTTATCGTTGAAGTGGCTGTCGCTGGTCGATGACAGGTAGATGCCCCAGCCACTGTTGAACGAGGCGTTGATATGCTCAACGGTCAGGTC
>CAZZAO010000119.1:0-16624 GCA_964652205.1 uncultured Anaerolineaceae bacterium
GTTGCTGGTGCTGACGGCGTACTGACCGGGCGCAAGCTGATCGCCATTCATCGCCAGGCACATTGAGCAGCCCGCTTCGCGCCATTCGGCTCCGGCTTCACGGAAGATCGTGTCCAGTCCTTCGGCCTCGGCCTGCTTCTTGACCTGCTGTGATCCGGGGACGACCAGCATACGGATATTGTCAGCCACGCGGCGGCCCTTGACGAACTTCGCGGCTTCGCGCAGGTCAGAAATACGCGAGTTGGTGCAGCTCCCGATGAAGACGACATCTACCGGCTTACCGAGCAGCGGCTGCCCCGGCTGGAGCGCCATGTAATGCAGCGCCTTATCGAGCGCCAGTTTGGCGCTGACATCGCTGAGGTGATCGGGGTCGGGGACGCGGTCGGTGATCTTCATGCCCATGCCCGGATTAGTGCCATAGGTAATCATCGGCACGAGGTCATCGGCGTTGAGCGTCACTTCGGCGTCGAAGGCCGCGCCCTCGTCGCTCGGCAGGGCGCGCCAGCGGGCAACGGCTTCGTCCCACTTCGCGCCCTTCGGCGCAAATGGACGACCGGCCAGATACTCAATCGTCGTCTCATCCGGCGCGATCAGGCCAGCGCGCGCGCCACCTTCAATCGACATGTTGCAGATAGTCATGCGGCCTTCCATGCCGAGGCCGCGAATGGCCTCGCCCATGTACTCAAAAACGTGGCCGGTGCCGCCGCCGACGCCATTTTTAGCGATAATAGCGAGGATGATATCCTTCGCCGTCACGCCGGGATGGAGCCTGCCATCGACGCGCACCGCCATCGTCTTTGAGCGGGTCTGAAGCAGGCACTGAGTCGCCAGCACATGGCCGACTTCGCTCGTGCCGATGCCGAAGGCCAGCGCGCCAAGCGCGCCATGCGTGCTGGTATGGCTGTCACCGCAGACAATCGTCATCCCCGGCTGAGTCAGGCCCTGTTCCGGCCCGATGACGTGGACGATGCCGTTATTGTCGGTTCCCATGTCGTAGAGCGGCACGCCGAAATCGGCACAGTTCTTCCGCATGACGTTAAGCTGTGCCGCGCCCTGTACGTCGAGAACAGGAATCACGCCGAACTCATTGCGCGGCGTGGTCGGCGTGCTGTGATCCATCGTCGCCATCGTCAGATCGGGGCGGCGCACTTTGATGCCGCGCGCGCGCAGTTCGGAGAACGCCTGCGGCGACGTGACCTCATGGACGAGGTGCAGGTCGATGAAAAGCACACCCGGCAGGTCAACGGTCTGGGCGCGAACCTCGTGGTTTTCCCAGATTTTCTCGTAGAGCGTGCGCGGGCGCTGCGATGCTTGCTGCGTGAATACCATGCTCATTCCTACTTCATTATGCCCTCACCCCCAACCCCTCTCCCTCAGGGCGAGGGGAGAAAGATGAGAGCGGGGCGTTGAACTGTCGGGATAGGCGGGCATCATTATTATGCCCAGACAATAACTGCTTGTGTCAGCGACCACGGGCATGATGGATCATACCCCTACGAAAGACCAGCGCCTGTGGTATCGAGCGCGGGCGCGAACAAGCGCGCCCCGACGGAAGACAAGGCGAGTTATTGAGTCGCCGTCGGCTTGAGATGATAGGCCGCGACGTCGCCTTCCGGCGTGCCAGTCGCGTAGCCGGTGGCAGCGAGCATCCGGTTAAACGCCGCGAGATACGCCTTGACGCTGGCGACAATCACATCGGCATCTGCGCCGTAGCCGCCAAAGGTCCGCCCACCATTCGGCTCGGCAATGCGGACGGTGACTTCGCCGAGCGCTTCCATGCCTTCAGTCACGCTGTGGACGCTGTATTCGAGCAGCTCAACGGACTGCTGAATGACATCATCAATTGACTTGAAGGCCGCGTGAACTGGCCCGGTTCCGACTGCGGCATGGATATACGTCTCGCCGCCAGCGCGCGTCAGCCTGACAGTTGCGGTCGGCATCCCCATCGTACCACACGTCACCTGAATGTCGTCGAGCCTGAACAGTTCTTCCGGCCCGTGGAACTCGTCGGCGACCAGCGCCTGCAAATCGGCATCCGTGACGGTCTTTTTGGCGTCGGCCAGCGCCTTGAAGCGCTCGAAGACCTGATTGAGCGCGTCGCCGTCCACGTTGTAACCCAGTTCCAGCAGACGCGACTTGAGCGCGTGCCGCCCGCTGTGCTTGCCCAGCACCAGCTTGCTCGCCGACCAGCCCACGCTTTCGGGCGTCATAATCTCATAGGTTGTCGAGTTCTTCAACATGCCGTCCTGATGAATCCCCGCCTCGTGGGCGAAGGCATTCGCGCCGACAATCGCCTTGTTCGGCTGGACGTGCATCCCGGTGTAATTGCTGACCATCCGGCTGGTCTTCATGATTTCATGAGTCTTGATGTTGGTATGCAGACCGTAGAACGGCCTGCGCGTTTCCAGCGCCATCACGACTTCTTCGAGGCTGGTGTTGCCCGCGCGCTCGCCGATGCCGTTGATCGTCACTTCAACCTGCCGCGCTCCGGCAGTGACTGCCGCCAGCGTGTTAGCCGTCGCCAACCCAAGATCATTATGGCAGTGGGTTGACCAGATCACACCGCTGCCCGGCCCGGCCCCCGGCGTCTCGGCGATCAGGCTGGAGATGACCTCGCTCCATTCGCGCGGCGTGACGTAACCCACCGTGTCGGGAATGTTGAGCGTCGTCGCGCCACATTGAACCGCCAGCGCGCAGACCTCAACCAGAAAGGCCGGGTCAGTGCGTCCGGCATCCATCGGGCTGAACTCGACATCGTCACAGAGCGACTTCGCCAGCGTCACCGAGACGCGGATGCGTTCCAGCGCCTGTTCGCGGGTGATGCCGGTCTGATACTTCAGGTGAATGTCCGACGTGCCGAGGAAGGTGTGAATGCGCGGTTTAGCCGCATCCTTCACGCCTTCCCAGCAGACGAGGATATCCTTTTCGACACAGCGGGCCAGACCGCAGATCGTCGGGCCATCCGCCGTGCCGACTTCGCGGGCGATGCGCTGTACCGCCGCCAGGTCATCCGGCGAAGCTGCCGGAAAACCTGCTTCGATGATGTCGACACCGAGCGTCGCCAGTTGGCGGGCAATTTCCAGCTTCTCGGCGCTGCTGAGAGTCGCGCCGGGGCTTTGCTCGCCGTCTCGCAGCGTGGTATCGAAGAAGACGACGACGTTGTTATCCACTACGGGCATAATAGGGTGATCCCTTCCTGTTCAAGCACAAGCGAAAGTGTAGCGTAAGGTCGCTAAGGCCATCTTCTGCCAGGAGAATCACCCCCTTTCTACGACGCCGGGATCGACATCCATGACCAGGCTAGTCCTCTTGCTTGATTGATTTGGCGTTCAGGAAGGTCATCATCGGACGCAGCTTGCCGCCGACATCTTCAAGCAGCAGGTCGTGTTCCTTGTGACGGCGCTGGTGGAAGTTCGGCAGGCCATTCTTGTTCTCAGCGATCCACTCACGGGCAAAAGAGCCGTCCTGAATCCGGGTCAGCACGCCGGACATCAGTTCCTTGATTTCGTTCTCGATCTGGTCGCCGACGGTGTAGCCGCCGTATTCTGCCGTGTCAGAAACGCTGTACCACATATAGCTCAGGCCGCCCTGATACATCAGGTCAACGATCAGCTTCAACTCGTGCAGGCACTCGAAGTAGGCAATCTCAGGCTGATAACCGGCTTTGACCAGCGTCTCGAAACCAGCGCGGACGAGGGCGCTGACGCCGCCGCACAGCACCGACTGCTCGCCGAACAGGTCAGTTTCAGTTTCTTCCTTGAAGGTCGTCTCGATGACGCCCGCGCGGGTTCCGCCGATGGCCTTCGAGTAGGCCAGCGCCAGCGCCATGGCGTTGCCGGTCGCGTCCTGATGGACAGCGACGATGCAGGGAGTCCCCGCGCCTTCGGTGAAGACTTCGCGGACGCGGTGGCCGGGAGCCTTCGGCGCGACCATCGAGACGTCGATATTCGACGGCGGCTTGATCGTGCCGAAGTGGATGTTGAAGCCGTGCGCGAACATCAGCATCGCGCCGGGCTTGATATTCGGGGCAATTTCCTTATCCCACAGGTCGGCCTGTTTGGTGTCAGGAATGACAACCATGATGACGTCCGCCTGTTTGACCGCGTCGGCGACCGAGTAGACCTTGAGGCCAGCGGCCTCGGCGACGGCCTTGCTCTTGCTGCCTTCGTGCAGGCCAACGATGACGTTCAGACCGCTGTCCTTCGCGTTGAGCGCGTGGGCGTGGCCCTGGCTGCCGTAGCCGATGATGGCAATCGTCTTGCCTTGAAGGAGCGAGAGGTCGGCGTCCCTGTCGTAGTAAATCTTTGCTGCCATGAACTGCTTATCTCCATACGTAGAGGGCAACCGATGATTGCCCAGAGTGAATGAGGTAGATCATACCCCGTTCCCATCCCGGAGAGGGGTATGGCCTCTAAAGTCCCTCTCCTGCCGGGAGAGGGACTCAGGGTGCGGGAAGCCCTGCCATTAGACGCTAAAGGCTTCGAAATTTCCAGCCGCTTTTGACGACACCGAGATCGGGTATTCCGGCTCGTAGGCGGCATCCATGATACGGACGCCGCGGCCCATCGCCACCACGCCGGTACGCACCATCTCGCGGATGCCGAGCGGTGTCAGTTCGTCGATCATGCGCTCGACCACATCTTCCTGCGCGGTGATCTCCAGAATGGCGACTTCCGGGCCGATGTCGATGATCCGGGCGGGATAGCGCTCGACGATCATCGTCAGGGCATTGCGCGTCGCGGCGTCGTTGGCGCGCACCTTAATCAGCGCCAGGTCGCGGCTGACGTAAGGCTCCTGCGAGATCACGCTGACATCGACGACGTTGATGAGCTTATAGAGATTGGCGGCGATCCGGCGCGCGTCGATCACGGCCTCATCGACGACAATCGTCATCCGCGAGAGATAAGGGCGATGCGTGCGCCCGACGGTCAGGCTATCGACGTTGAAGTTACGGCGGCGGAAGAGACTCGCCACACGATTGAGGACGCCGGGCTTGTTCTCGACCAGCGCCACCAGAATATGTTTTCTGGGTTCGTGTTCGTTGCCGTTCATCGGGCTTCTCCTTCTTTCGGACGGCGGATCATGTTGTGCAGGTCTGCGCCTGATGGAACCATCGGATAGACGACGTCTTCCTTAATGATGACATATTCGACCAGCGATGGCCCCTTGATACCGCGCTGGAAAGCAACCGCCTCTTCGATAGCAGCGCGCTCAGTCACGCGCATGGCCGGGATACCATAGGCATCGGCCAGCTTGATGAAATCCGGGCTGAATATCGGCGTCGCCTGGTAGCGTTCTTCGTAGAAGAATTCCTGCCACTGGCGCACCATGCCCAGAAAACCGTTGTTGAGGATGACAATCTTAATGTCAAGGTTCTCCTGCACGGCGGTCGCCAGCTCGGCCATCGTCATCTGGAAGCCGCCATCGCCGATGATGGCCCAGACTTCTTCGTTGGGGCGGCCAAACTTGGCGCCAATCGCCGCAGGCAGGCCGAAACCCATCGTCCCTGCGCCGCCGCTGGTAATCAGCGTCGCCGGGCGCTGGTGCGGATAATACTGCGCTTCGAGCATCTGATGCTGGCCGACATCCGTCACGGTGATGGCGTCGCCGCCGGTGAACTTCCACAGGTCGTTGATGACCTGCGCGCCGAACAGGACACCGTGGGTGTCGCGGTTGACAATATCGCGCTCGCTGGCGTCTTCCTGCCAGTCGCGGATCTTACCGAGCCACTCGGCGTGCCGGAGCAGCGGAACCTGCGGCAGAAGCTGCGTTAGCACGGTGCGGACGTCGCCACAGATGCCGACATCAACCCTGACGTTTTTGTTGATCTCCGAGGCGTCAATCTCGACATGGATTTTTTTGGCGTGCGGCGCGTAAGTCTTGATGTTGCCGGTCACACGGTCGTCGAAGCGCATCCCCAGCGCAATGATGAGGTCGGAGTCCTGAATAGCGAGGTTGGACGCGGCTTCGCCGTGCATCCCCATCATGCCGAGGACGAGCGGGTGATCCTCCGGCATCGCGCCCTTGCCGAGCAGCGTCAGCGTCACCGGAATCTGCGCTTTCTCCGCGAGGTCACGCAGTTCCTGGGTGGCGTGCGACATCATGACGCCGTGACCGGCGAGGATGATCGGACGCTGCGCAGCGCGGATCAGCTCGATGGCGGCAGCGACGTCTTTGTCTTCAGCCTTGATCGGCGGCTTATAACCGGGCATCCGAATCTCGTCTTCCGGGTAGACAAACTCGACCTTCTCGTTCTGCACGTCCTTCGGAATGTCGATCAACACTGGCCCCGGACGCCCGGTGCGAGCGATGTAGAACGCCTCGCGGATGATGTAAGGCAGTTCGTCAATATCCATGACGAGATAGTTATGCTTGGTGATCGGCAGCGTGACGCCGGTCACATCGGTTTCCTGAAAGGCATCCGAGCCAATCGAGCCGCGCCCGACCTGCCCGGTGATGCAGACAATCGGCGACGAGTCCATCATTGCGGTAGCGATCCCCGTGACCAGATTGGTCGCGCCGGGGCCGCTGGTCGCAATCGCCACGCCGACCTTGCCGGTGGCGCGAGCATAGCCGTCGGCCATGTGGGACGCGCCCTGCTCGTGCCGGACGAGGACGTGGTGAATCTGCGGGTACTTCGTCATTGCGTCGTAGGTCGGCAAAATCGCGCCGCCGGGATAGCCGAACATGACTTCGACTCCCTCGCGGAGCAAACATTCCATCACGATCTCAGCGCCAGAAAGCAGCATAGCTCATTCTCCTCAACGTACCTTGCGCTAATCTCCGGGTTCGGTCTGGCGCACCGGACTGAGCCAGCCGTAACGATCCGGCAGCCTGCCCGAGGTGATGCCAAAGAACTCTTCCTGAATTTCGGTTGTCACCGGGCCGCGGCTGCCTGCGCCGATCTGAATCCGGTCAATCGAGCGAACTGGCGTGACTTCGGCAGCAGTGCCGGTGAAGAAAACTTCGTCAGCGATGTAGAGCATATCGCGCGGGATCGGCTCACGGCGGATTTCATAGCCCTTAGCGACCAGTAACTTGATGATCGCATCACGGGTGATGCCGAGCAGGATCGACGAGCCAGCGCCGGGCGTGTAAACGACATTGTCGTAGACGACGAACAGATTCTCACCCGCGCCTTCGCTGACGTTGCCGTTGTAGTCGAGCGCGAGGCCGTCGTTAAAGCCGCCGTCGTGCGCTTCCATGCTGATGAACTGGCTGTTGACATACTGCCCACCGATCTTCGCCATTGAAGCGGCGGTATCGGGGGCATAGCGACGCCAGGTGCTGATCTGAACATCAACACCCTTTTCAATCGCTTCCGGGCCGAGGTAGCGCCCCCACTCCCAGGCGAAGATAAAGCTATCGGTCGGCGAGCGGCGACCTTCGACACCGAGCGGCCCGGCCCCACGCATGACCAGCGGACGGACATAGCAGGCTTCAAAGCCGTTGCGCCGCACCACGTCGAGAATCGCGGCGTCGAGCTGTTCGAGCGTCCACGGCAGCTCGATCCGGGCAATCTTACAGGAGTTCGCCAGACGGCGAGTGTGCTCACGCAGCCGGAAAACCGCCGGGCCATTCGGCGTCGAGTAGGCGCGAACGCCCTCGAATACGCTCGACCCGTAGTGCAGCGCGTGGGTGGTGACATGTACGTTCGCGTCTGCCCACGGAATAAAATCGCCGTTATGCCAGATCCACTCACACTGTCCCGCCGGGTTGCTCATCCTATTGAACTCCTGATATTAAATAAAAAGCGCGCTTCCGAGGCCGGGGTTTCTCACCTCAGTGAGCGTACCGTCCTGAAAGCGCGCCATCGATCACGAATGGGGCGCGGGTGGCCTGCGCGGCGTGCTGCCCGCGCGCAGCCTGACTGGCCGACGCGCAAGAGCGCATCATCTGCATCGGGTGACCCATGGAATTATGCCGCTGTGTAGTCATGCTGTCTGCCGCTCTCATTCATCCTGCACCGGACAATAAAAAAGCCCCCGGCCTGGGGGCTTCTGTCATCAGAAAACATTCGCTACGCGCGCCGCCCAAGCCGTTACTGCTCGTCCCCAATAATGAGGGCGAGGCCGTTAATAAGGCTAAGGCTTACGAGCGCGCGATTGATCAACATGACGTCCGGTTCATTTCCGAGCAAAGACACTGCTGTAAGAGTATCTATATTCAACCACGGTGTCAAGTGCAGCAGCGGATTTCGGGCGGCGCGGCGGCAAGTTCATTCACTCTGCCCTATCACGCTCGTGCAAATAACACAACAGTGAATGCGCGTGTCGCGGGTCAGAGCGGGAAAACGAACGGAAGGAAGGGCTTTGAGGCATCATGCCCCGACGAAATGCCTTGATCTTTCTTCCCTCGCCCACCGGGTGAGGGAACAGGGATGAGGTCAGCGGGCGCGAACAATCGCGCCGCGACGGAAGATCGTGAGCGTTAGTGGTTGTCGGCGGCTTCGGCATCGAGCAGGTTACGGGCAACGGCGATCTGCTGGCGGACGGCGTCGGGCGCGGTTCCCCCGGCAGCGCGCCGCCGAGCAACTGACGACTCGAAGTTGAAGACGCTTTCGACATCGGCCTCGAATAACGGCGAAAACTGGCGTAAACCATCGAGGCCGAGCTGCGAGAGCGCTGCGCTTTCATCGGCGCTTGCGCGGACGACGCGCCCGATGACATGATGCGCCTCGCGGAACGGCAAGCCCTTCGCCACCAGATAATCGGCCAGGTTAGTCGCCAGCATCCCCTCGTCGAGCGCGCGGCGCATCGCCTCGCGGTTGAGTTTAAGCGTGTTGATAACCGCCGTCACGACCGGGAGAAGCTGCTCGACCGTATCGACCGAGTCGAAGGCCGCTTCCTTATCTTCCTGCAAGTCCTTGTCATAGCTGCTCGGCAGCCCTTTGAGCGTCGTCAGAAAACCGGTCAGCGTGCCGATCAGCCGACCGGTCTTGCCGCGCGTCAGCTCCATCGGGTCGGCGTTGCGTTTCTGCGGCATCAGGCTGGAGCCGGTGCTGTAGCGGTCATCGAGCGTGACGAAGCCGAACGACGGATTGCTGTAGATGATGATGTCTTCAGCCAATCGGCTGAGGTGGACACCGAGCATCGACAGCGCGTAGAGCAGGTCGGCAACGTAATCGCGGTCACTGACACCATCCAGGCTGTTCTGACTATATGAAGTAAAGCCGAGCGCGTGAGCCAGCGCCTCGCGGTCGATGTCGAAGGGAGTCCCGGCCAGCGCGCCAGAGCCGAGCGGCGAAATCGCGGCACGGTCGCGGGTCTGGATGAGCCGCTCGCGGTCACGTCCCAGCATCCAGAAGAAGCTCATCAACCAGTGGGCGGCAACAATCGGCTGCGCGGGCTGGAGATGCGTGTAACCGGGCATGACCGTCTCGACGTGGCGATCAGCCTGCGTCACCAGCGCCGCCTGAAGCTCGCGCAGACGGGCGTCGATGCGCGCAGCGGCATTCATGACTACCAGCCGAAAATCGGTGGCAACCTGATCGTTTCGGCTGCGCCCGGTATGCAGCTTGCCGCCGACCGGGCCAACCAGCTCGGTCAGCCGCCGCTCGACCGCTGTATGGATGTCTTCATCGCCGGGTTTAAAAACGAACGTGCCGCTTTCAAATTCACTGCGGATGGTTTGCAGGCCGGAAACAATCGCGTCGGCTTCGTCGGCGCTGATAACGCCTGCGCCCTGAATCGCGCGGGCATAGGCGATACTTCCGGCGATGTCTTCGGCGTACATCCGCTTATCGTATGGCAGGCTGTCGTTGAGAATCCGCAGGTCTTGATCGCTCGGCTCGTTGAACGCGCCGCCCCATAGTGGCATGGGTGCTCCTTCATGATTCGCCCGTGTGTCGGGCCACGGACACAGAAAACAAAAGGTAAAAACAGGCTCCTGAGCGATTGTGAGACCCGGCGGCGGGCGCGGAAGGTCGCGGCCCACAGCTATCAATTTAAGGATCGTGCTGCCTATCCGACCTCACCCCCTCTCCGCAAGCAGCGAGGGGGAAAAGGTCACGACTGACAGCAATTTTCCAGTCTTATCCGCTTAAGTTGGGGCGCGATTTCTCGCGCGCCATTGCTATCAATTTAAGCATATCCTTAAACCCTCACCCCCAGCCCCTCTCCCTCAGGGCGAGGGGTGAACGATGTCCGGTTGGTGAATTCTGCGGTTCACCGAGCGCGCAAGATCGAAAGATGCCGCTCTGTCCGACAACCGTTCCCCCTCTCTGTTTACGGGGACGGAGCGTGCCGAGCGTTCTTTGCTCGGCAGGAGCCGGAGGCCGCGTAGGTCAGGGGGAGGGGTCGGATTAGCGGGCGAATCCCCTTAACTTGACAGCTATGGGGCGCGATTTCTCGCGCGCCGACGGAAGGCAATCCCGAATCTGAGAGCCAGAGGGGATTCGGCGCTGCAAAACTAGTCGCGCTTGAACTTACTGTAGTCAGGCTGGAGATAGCGGCTCTTCTGGCCGCCGTCCTGAGCCAGCAGCGCCTCAACCTTGACCGGCAGGCCGAACAACTGAATGAAGCCCTGCGCATCCTTCTGATTATAGACGTCCTCCTCGCCGAACGAGGCGTAGTCCTCGCGGTACAGACTGAAGGGACTTTTACGTCCGACGATGATGGCGTTGCCTTTGTAGAGCTTGAGGCGAACCGTGCCGGTGATCGTTTGCTGCGACACGCCGACGAAGGCATCCAGCCCCTGACGCAGGCGGGTATACCAGAGGCCGTTGTAGGCCAACTCGGCATAGCGCAGCGCGACAATGTCCTTGAAATGCATCGTATCCTTGTCGAGACAGATGCTTTCGAGCGCGACGTGAGCGGCGCGGAGCAGCGTGCCGCCGGGTGTCTCGTAAACACCGTGACTCTTCATGCCGACCAGCCGGTTTTCGACCATATCGACGCGGCCAATGGCGTGCTTCGCGCCGACTTGATTGAGGCGCGTGAACAGGTCAAGCGGCGGCAGCTTTTCACCGTTCAGGCCGACGGGCGTCCCCTGCTCGAAGTCGATCTCGATGTATTCGGCTTCGTCGGGCGCGTTCTCCGGGCTGACAGTCAACTGATACATGCTCTCTTCCGGCTCCAGCCAGGGGTCTTCGAGCGGGCCGCCCTCGTGGCTGAGATGGAACAGGTTGCGGTCGCGGCTGTAAATCGATTTGAGCGTCTGGCGAATCGGAACGTTAAATTCCTGCGCGTAGGCGATGGCGTCTTCACGGCTGCGGATGTCCCATTCACGCCACGGCGCGATGACTTTAATGCGGGGATTGAGCGCCATAACGGTCACTTCAAAGCGCACCTGATCGTTGCCCTTACCGGTCGCGCCGTGAGCAATCGCGTCCGCGCCTTCCAGCTCGGCGATCTCGACCAGGTGTTTAGCGATCAGCGGACGGGCGAACGACGTGCCGAGCAGATACATCCGCTCGTAGACTGCGCCCGCGCGCAAGGTCGGGTAGACGAAATCGGTCAGAAATTCTTCGCGCAGGTCGCGGATGTAGAGCTTGCTCGCGCCGGTCTTAAGAGCTTTCTCTTCGAGACCCTCTAATTCCTCTTCCTGACCGAGGTCGGCGCAGAAGCAAATAACCTCGCAGTTGTTGTAGTTGTTCTTCAGCCAGGGGACGATAATCGACGTGTCCAACCCGCCGCTGTAGGCGAGAACGACTTTTTTGATGCGGTCATTCGGCATAGTGATCTCCTTGCAGCACAATTGCCAGAATGATAGCGTAAATTGTCGTGTTTTTCCCCGGTAGAGTCCGATCAGGGCATGAGCGCTGCAAAACCCGCGACCGTCAGCCCGCTGACATCCGTGCCAGCGATCTTGCGCGGCGCGGTCAGATGATAGCGGCGAGCGCGCGCCGCGTGCGCCAGTGGCGATAGGCAAACAAGGCTCTCAGCGACAGTGGGTTAAAAAACAGGCGCGTGAAGAGGCCCCAGAAACCACCGGGTTTGTGCGCGTAGGTCACGCGGTCGGTCAGTTGCACGCCGCCGGGAACGGCCTCGAAAAGATGCTCATGCCGCCAGCTTGCCAGCGGCCCCTGAATCTGGCGATCAGTGAACGAGGTCGGGGTCGGCCCCGGCTCATGGCGCGCGATCCAGTGGGCGGGAAGCGGCCCGAACCACATGACGAAATCGACCTCACCGCTAGTCAGCGAGGTCAGGCCGTTGTGCCTGACTTGAATGAAAACCGGCGGCGGGGTCAGCTTCGAGAAAGCGTTGGGCGAGGCATGGAACGCGAACATCTGCTCCGGCGTCCCTGGCATGACCGAGCGACAGGTGAATTGATGTGTCGAGGGCGTCGAGGCGGCTGTCATGGCGTGACCTGAAATCAACGATGGCCGAAAGTGTCCATCGCGTCTCCCGCGCTCCACGCCTCTCCCGGCGGGAGAGGCGTGGAGCGAGAGCAGAACTTAGTCCTCGAGCGTGCTGAGGTCGCCTTCAGGCAAGCCCTGCGCGCGGGCGCGAAGCACGCGGCGCATAATCTTGCCGGAGCGCGTCTTCGGCAGTTGGTCGACCAGTTCGATCTTCGTCGGCACGGCAATCGGGCCAACTTCGTGGCGGACATGTTCCTTGAGCGCGTCCTTAAGCTGGTCGCTCGGCTCATTCCCGGCCTTGAGGATGCAGTAGGCATAAATGACGTTGCCACGAATCTCGTCCGGCACGCCGATGACAGCCGCTTCAGCGACGGCAGGGTGGCTGACCAGCCCGGACTCGATTTCAGCCGTGCCAAGCCGGTAGCCGCTGACCTTGATGACGTCGTCATTGCGACCGATGACCCAGATGTAGCCGTCCTCGTCCTTACGGGCCGAGTCGCCGGTGAGATACCAACCCTGTTTGGCGTAAGTGCTCCAATACTGGCGGACGAAGCGATCCGGGTCGCCATAGATGGTACGGAGCATCCCCGGCCACGGCGTCTTGATGACGAGGTTACCATCTGTCCCGGCAGAAACCGGGCTGCCGTGTTCATCGACAATATCGACGTCGATTCCGGGCAAAGGTCGGGTCGCGCTGCCGGGCTTGAGCGCAACCGAGGGCATCGGCGACACCATAAAGCCAGAGGTTTCAGTCTGCCACCAGGTATCCATGATCGGGCAGCGCTCGCCGCCGATCACGCGGTAGAACCAGCGCCAGGCTTCGGGGTTGATCGGCTCGCCGACCGAGCCGAGCAGGCGCAGGCTGCTCAGGTTATGGCGCTTAGGCCAGGCATCGCCGAAGCGCATCAGGCCGCGAATAGCCGTCGGCGAGGTATAGAGAATGGTGATGCCGTAGTCCGCCACCATGCGCCAGTAACGGTCAGGGTAGGGATACGACGGGCCACCTTCGTACATGAAGCTGGTCGCGCCGAGAATCAGCGGCGCGTAGACAATGTAACTGTGGCCGGTGATCCAGCCCGGATCGGCGGCGCACCAGTAGCGATCCTCATCCTTGATGTCGAAGACCCACTTGAGCGTGGTCGAGGTGTAGACCTGATAGCCGCCATGTGTGTGCAAAATGCCCTTCGGCTTGCCGGTCGTGCCGCTGGTGTAGAGGATGAACAACGGGTCTTCGGCGTCCATGACCTCGGTTTCACAGGTCGTCGCGGCAATCGGCAGCGCCATCAGGTCGTGATACCAGTAGTCGCGGCCCGGCTCCATTTTGACGTCCTGACCGGTACGCTTGACGACGATCACCGTCTCGACGACTGGCGATTTCTTCACCGCTTCGTCGGCGATATCCTTGAGCCGGACGATGTTGCCCCGCAGCCAGCCGCCGTCAGACGTAATCAGCAGGCGGCTCTGCGCGTCCTCGATCCGGTCGGCAATCGCCTGCTCGGAGAAGCCGCCGTAAATGACGCTGTGGATCGCGCCGATCTTGGCGCACGACAGCATCGCAATCGCCAGTTCCGGCGTGCGGCCCATGTAGATGGTGACGCGGTCGCCTTTTTTGACGCCCATGCTGCGCAGCACGTTGGCGAACTTGTTGACTTCCTGCCACAGCCGCCAGTAGGTAAAACTCTTCCGGTCGCCCTTCTCTCCCTCGAAAATCAGCGCTACCTTATTCTTACGCCAGGTCTTGATGTGCCGGTCGAGCGCGTTGAGGACGACATTGGTCTTGCCGCCGACAAACCACTGGTAGAACGGGGCGTTGCTCTTATCGAGCACCGTGTCCCATTTCTTGTACCAGTCAAGCGCCTCGGCCTGTTTGGCCCAGAACGCTTCCGGGTCAGCCATCGCCTCGCGGTAGAGCGCTTCGTAATCCTTAATGGTCGCATTCTGGATGACTTCTTCAGACGGGCGATACCAGTCTGAAGTGGACGGCGCAAAAGTTTCATCGGTCATGCTCAAACTCCATAATAAATAGGCGGCAAACGATTGCCGAGCAGTCGCAGGGCATTTCGCGCCGATTATAGCCCCAATACGACCGTGACAAAAACTGATGACGGTTGACCGGCTGGAAAGCGAAACCTGCCGCACCTCAGGCCGGTGAATGTCGGTTACAATGGCGCTATCGTCCGCACGGCGGCCACAGGCTGACCACAGCGCGAACTCCCTAAGGAGAGACTTGATGCGTAGAATCGCGGTCCTCACCAGTGGGGGCGACGCCCCCGGCATGAACGCGGCCATTCGGTCAGTCACGCGCTGCGCCATCGCTCAGGGTTGGGACGTATTCGGCGTCCTTCACGGCTACGCCGGGCTGATTGCAGGCGAGATGATCCCGCTCGGCGCGCGTCAGGTCGGCGGCATCATCCAGCTTGGCGGGACGATGCTCGGCAGCGCGCGCTCGGCGGAATTCAAGACCGAGGCCGGACGCGAGCAAGCGCTCGACACGCTGCGGCGTAACGAGGTCGATGGGCTGGTCGTCATTGGCGGCAATGGCTCGCAGGCGGGCGCATGGTCGCTGACGCAGCGTGGGTTTCCGGTCGTCGGAGTCGCCTCGACCATCGACAACGACCTGTATGGGTCTGACATCACGCTCGGCGTCGATACGGCGCTCAACATCGCGCTCGAATCGATTGACCGGCTGCGCGTCACGGCATCGTCGCATCGGCGCGGTTTTCTGGTCGAGGTCATGGGGCGCGACAGCGGCTATCTGGCGCTGATGTCGGGGATCGCAGGCGGCGCGGAAGCGATTGTCATCCCCGAAATCGAGATCACTCCCGAAGCAGTCGCGCAGGAATTACGCGACGCTTACGAGCGCGGCAAACCCCACGGGATCATCGTCGTGGCCGAAGGCGCGCAGCACGATGCCGATGAACTGGTGCAGTATTTCAAGGAACATCACGTCGAGCCGGGCTTCGAGCTGCGGGCGACGATCCTCGGCCATGTCCAGCGCGGCGGCGCGCCGGGCGCATTCGACCGGCTGCTCGGCACGCGGCTGGCAGATGCGGCGGTCAACGCTTTAGCTCGTGGAGAATACGGCGTGCTGGCAGGGAGTCGCAACGGCCACATCGTCACGACGCCGTATGCCGAGGTCGTGGCGAATAAAAAACAGCTCGATCCGCATCTGATCGAGCTGGCACAGGTGCTGGCGCGGTAACGGTACAGGGAAAACCCGATGATATCGTCTTCCGTAGGGGCGTGAAAAATCGCGCACGATAGCTGCCAATTTAAGGATCGCGCTGCCAGTCCGACCCCACCCCCGGCCCCCTCCCCGCAAGCAGCGAGGGGAGCGGATGCGAACTATCGCGGCCCTATCTTTCTCCCCTCACCCACGGGGAGAGGGGTCGGGGTGAGGGCAAACGCATCAAATTTGATCGGAGTTTCAAGAAAGCTCATATCGGTTTATCCAGGGTCAACGGTAGCGTAGGGGCGACCCGGCGGGTCGCCCCTACAAACCCTCATGACCTTTTATGGCCTGAGCTGCGATTTTGATGCGATTGCCCTGGGGGCCGGGGGTGAGGGTATCGGGCGGGAAGGATCGCGCTCTTAGAGAAGGCCCAGGTCGTCAGGCTGGTTCCTGCTGCCTGCGTCCTTCTTCAGCAATCTGGCGGCGTCAGCATCGACCATCCAGATAACCGAGCCTTTGACCGGCTGGATGACCTGCGCCGGAAGCGCGCGCGGACGCTGCTCATCGCCCAGGACTTCGGCCAGCGGCGCAGCCTTTTGCTCCCCTGTGACCAGAAACAGGATCAGCGCGGCGGCATTGAGCGCAGGCGGCGTCAACGTCAGCCGCCACATCGACAGCTTTTCGACGTGATGGGCCGCGACCCAGCGCTCAGTTTCGTCGAGCGGCGCGGTGTACGGGAACAGCGACGCCGTATGCGCGTCGTCGCCCATGCCGAGCAGCAGGATATCGAAGCGCGGCTGAGGCTCATCGTTGACCGCGCGCGGGAGAAAGAAGCCTTTCAACTCGCGCTCGTAGTCAGCGGCGGCCTGCGGCGGGTCGATTTCACCGCGCAGGCGGTAGATATTGCCCATTGGCACGGGGACGTAATTGAGCAGCGTCTCGCGCGCCATGTGATAATTGCTCGCCTGATCGTCCGGCGGCACGCAGCGCTCGTCGCCCCAGAAAACGTAGACATGCTCCCAGTCGATGCGCGACTCGTACTCGTCCGACGCCAGCAGTTGAAACAGCGCCTTAGGTGTATTTCCGCCGGAAAGGGCAATCGTGAAACGACCGCGCGCCAGCATCGCCGTCTCGGCGAGGCCGGCGATGCG
>CAZZAO010000120.1:0-6672 GCA_964652205.1 uncultured Anaerolineaceae bacterium
TCCATCTGATGCTTCGTCGTTTATGTCGCTAGATTTCACTTTGCAAACACGCACTCAGCTTTCCGGGAGGACTCATCATGCAGATCGTCAGCCTGATCGTCATTGGCCTCGGCCTTCTGATCGTCTATGGCGGGTTCATCGGCCTTCGCAGCGGCAGGATGCAGCAGGCTCAGTTTGGCAGCCGCGCCAGCCAGCCGCCGACGATGCTCGAAGGTGATTCGGCGCGGCGGCAAGGAATCGGCTATCTCGCAGCTGGCATCGTGCTGATCGTGGTCGGGCTGCTGCTGGCTTTCGGCAGTCCAGCGGTGCTGCTGGCCGCTGTCGGCGTCCTGAGCCTGATCGGCGGCGTCTATCTGGCCTTCGTCGGCTGGCAGGGCATCCTCAGGCGTGATGTCGTGTTTCTGCTCATGATTCGCAACCGGACGCTTGCCAGCCGCATCCGCAGCGTTCGGACGATTTCACACCATTACAGCGGCGCTCCAGCGGTCATCGTTGGCGTCGGCTATCTGCTGCTGGCGGCAGGATTGTTTGTCCTCGGCCTGATCCTGCTGCGCAGGGTTGAATGGTTAGCCGCCGGTGTCATGATCGCCGTCCTCGGCTGCGGCCTGTGGCTGCTCTCCGACGCCATTGCGAGCCGCATCAGCGCTCGCAGCGGGTCTGCTTCCCCCAATCCCGGTGATCTGGAAGCTGATGAGGTCACTAGCGGCTGAATTCATGTCTTTGGCCGAGATAAAGATCAGGTGAGCAATCGACTATTTCAACTGGAATGACAGTATCATCAGAGTCGTGAGCCGAAAAGGAGACGACGATGGCGCGACTGCCTCAGCCCAATCGGGGGCCGAACCCGCCGACTGATCCGCCGCTGCCGCTGCCTGCCGATCCACCAATGAGTCCGCCGACCGACCCGCCGGTTGATCCGCCGACCACGCCGCCAACCCACCCGCCCATTGATCCACCGATGAGTCCGCCGACCGACCCGCCCCTTGACCCCCCGGTTGATCCACCACCCGCGCCGCCGGTTCCCACCGGCCCCGACCCGCTACCACCCGCCGAGCCGCCAGTCTTTGAATGAGCCACAAAAGGGACAGGTAAAAGACCCTCTGTAATAGCAGGTTGTAGAGGGCCTTTTAAGGGTCAATTTTCCCTCAAAAACGCACAATTGAGCGCAAGAATCAGATAGTTTTGGAAGGCCGATTCCTGTATCCTGTTCAAGTAGCTAGGGACAGGAGAAAACGCGATGCTGCACCTCGAAAACGAAGCCCTGATGCACGGCAAGCGACTGCGCGAAGCTGCCGATCACGCCCGTCTGGTCGCAGAGGCGCAAGGCCCGCGCCCGTCACTGTTCAGCCTGCTGGCTGGCCCGCTTTTTCACCGCCACCCGAACCCGACTGTTCAGCCGCTTCAGTCGGCGCAGCCAGCCCGTATCCCGCTGCGGATGGAGCAGCGGGACGCCTGGTAAATTGGCGTCAAGATTCCGATAGCGCCGGGCAATCGTTTGTCGGTATGCTACAGGGAAAGCCGAAGGGAGCATGACCATGATTGCCACTGAAATCCAGACTCGAACCCTGCCGAGCGACGACATTTGCTGGCAGGCGGTACTCAAGGGGGACGCGCGCTACGATGGCGTGTTCGTCACCGCCGTCAGGACGACCGGGATTTACTGCCGTCCGTCCTGCCCGGCACGCAAGCCCCATCGCCACAATGTCACGTTTATGGCCGATTGCGCCAGCGCCGAGCAGGCCGGATACCGCGCCTGCAAGCGCTGCCGCCCCGGCGAAATTCCTCAGGAGCGCCTCGTGATCCACGATCTTGTCCGCTATATCGAAGCGAACCCCGACGCCGACCTGACGCTGGCAGCGCTCGGCACGCAGGCCGGTTACAGCCCGGCGCATTTACAGCGCCTGTTCAAGCGGGTGGTCGGCATCAGCCCGCGCCAGTACGCCGAAGCCGTGCGCGTCAACCAGCTCAAGGCCGGGCTGAAGGGCGGCGTCAGCGTGACCGACGCCAGCTACGGCGCGGGCTTCGGCTCGATGAGCCGCCTCTACGAAGGCGAGGCTGGCCCGCTCGGCATGAGTCCCTCAACCTATCGCCATGGCGGCAGGGGGCTGCGCGTCGGTTACACCATCGTCGACAGCGCCCTCGGTCGGCTGCTGATCGCGGCGACCGAGCGCGGCCTGTGCGCGGTCAGCCTGAGCGATGACGACGAGCGCCTCGAAGCCTTCCTGTTCAATGAGTTCCCCGCTGCCGAAATCGAGCGCGATGACGCGCATCTGAGTCAGTGGATCGACGCGGTACTGGCGCAGGTTCGCGGCGAGGAGCCACATCTCGACCTGCCGCTCGATGTTCAGGCGACCGCCTTTCAGTGGCGCGTCTGGAATGTGCTGCGGGCGATCCCGATGGGGGAGACGCGCAGCTATGGCGAGATTGCCCACGAACTCGGTAAGCCACGCGCGGCGCGCGCCGTCGCCCGCGCCTGCGCGACTAACCGGATCGCCGTCCTCATTCCGTGCCATCGCGTCGTCCGCGAGGACGGCAACCTCGGCGGCTATCGCTGGGGGATCGAGCGCAAGCGCGCGCTGCTTTCGAGCGAGCGCCGCGAAGGCCAGCTTGCGCTCAAGGCGGCTGGCGAGTAAGCCGTTAGGCTGCCGCATTGAGTGATGCGTTCTCGCCGCCGGAGGCTGAAAACTCTCCGGCGGCGACGCTAAGACAATGCCGATCTCGCATGACGGCTGAGTAACCGTCACCTGCCCCCTCTTTCTCTCCGCTCCCAATGGAAGGCCGCCAGAGTGAGGGCGTCAAATTGACTCAGAAGAACGTATGTGCTAATATTGACGCGACTGAGATCATCGGCGCGCCGGGGCTGGTTTCCGCGCACACGCTTCTGGATGGCGATCTGGGAATCGCGCGAGGCGTGGCAGGCGTCGGTGCATCTGGCGCGTGAAGCGGTGGATGTCGAGGGCTTCCGCTTCACCGACATTGAGCCTGCGAACCCGGATTGAGCCAGCCGCCTGACGGGCTGCGCTGCACGCCATTGCCTGACTCCCCTCACCGGACTTCAATGGAACTATCATTGGCTCATAATGGGCATATAATGGTTTGT
Organism: uncultured Anaerolineaceae bacterium; assembly: GCA_964652205.1. Classification (GTDB taxonomy): domain Bacteria; phylum Chloroflexota; class Anaerolineae; order Aggregatilineales; family Phototrophicaceae; genus ZC4RG36. Next base: position 3,101 of record CAZZAO010000120.1, read on the forward strand.
ACAGGCTCAACAGGGGGCAGTGAAGCGATGGTTGCAACGCGGAAAGCAGAACGCGCGCTCGACGAAATAGCGTGCTGGCAGGCCGTCGTGACGCGCGACAGCCGTCGTGACGGCGATTTCGTCGTCGCTAATCTCCACGACGGCATTTACTGTCGGCCTTCGTGCCGTTGGTCGACTCCGCCGCAGCGCGAGAACTTTGTCATCTATCCGCTGCCGGAAGCTGCCGAGGCTGATGGTTTTCATCCCTGCCCCGACTGCTTCCCGCAGAATGCCAGAGCCAGAAACCCGCAGATCGAGCTAATTCGCAAGGCGTGCCAGTTCATTCAGGCTGACCTCGACTCCAGCCCGACGCTCGACGCGATTGGCGCGCACGTCGGCCTGAGTCCCTATCATTTGCAGCGCGTCTTCAAGCGCGTGATGGGGATCACGCCGCGCCAGTACGCTGAAGCCTGCCGCCTGCAACGGCTCAAGCGCCACCTGCGCGACGGCGAGAGCGTGACCGGCGCGTTATATGATGCTGGCTACAGCTCCAGCAGCCGACTGTATGAAACCTCGACGGCGCGGCTGGGGATGACACCCGCAACTTACCGGCGCGGCGGCGAGGGAATGGACATTGGCTATATGCTCTGCGACTGTCCGCTCGGTCGGATGCTGGTCGCGGTCACTTCGCGCGGCGTTTGCGCCGTCCACCTCGGCGATGACGACGATGACCTGCGGGCCACGCTCTACAGCGAGTATTCGGCGGCGACCATTCAGCCGGACGCGGTCGGCATCTGCGGCTGGGTTGAAGCGATCCTCAACCAGTTCGACGGTTGGGAGCCGCACCTTGATCTGCCACTCGATGTCCGCGCGACGGCTTTTCAGTGGCGCGTCTGGGAAGCGCTGTGTGCCATTCCGGCAGGCGAGACGCGCACCTATGGACAGATTGCCGAGGCTATCGGCCAGCCCGGCGCGGCTAGCGCGGTCGCCAAAGCCGTGGCCGAAAACCCGGTTGCGGTCGTCATTCCCTGCCATCGCGCTGAGTGTGCCGATGGCGCGACGTCGAGCTTCTACAGCAAGCGCGGCATGACCACCCGCCGCAGGCTCCGAGCCATCGAAACGCAGGAACCGAAAGTGCTGAGTGCTGAGCAATGAGTGCCGAGTAAAAGTACATCCAGTATGCTTCACGACTCCCAAGAGCTTTGTCCCTTCTCAGCACTCAGCACTCGTAACTCAGCACTACGAAAGGGCCTTGCCATGTCGGTGCAGCATCCGAACGTCGTCTACGTCGGCGATCTCGACGCGGGTCGCCATCTGCTCAAGGCGGTGCGCCCGCTCAGTTGGGGTCTCTATCTGCCGTCCGAAACCTGCGAGGCGCTGGCGATGGTCATCTGCTATTTGCCGGATGCCGTCATCCTCGATCACAGCGCGCGCCCGATCATGGCTGCTGAGGTCTATCATCACCTGCGCACGCTGACCGGAAGCTGCCCGCCGCTCCTCTCGCTGACGCGCGAGGCGCACAGGCCGGGTTGGGTTGATCCACAGCACTATCGGCTGCCGCCACACGCCGGGCCGTCCCGGCTGATCGCCGCCATTCGGGCGGTCGTCGAGCGCGGCGAGTCGGTGTGGAAGTAGGCGGACATCACAGGCGATCTTACTTTATGCAGTCCATCCCGAATACATTGCACAGGCTAAGATGGCGCTTCATCTCAGCCGCTGAGATGAATAACCGTAACGAGTCTGTTTCAAATGATCGGACTCGTTATTGACCACGGGTCACCATCCTTGTCCACCCCGGTAAATTACACATACCTGACGAATAGAACTATGTTACTATCAAATCCACGCTCTCAGATCGTGATTATTTGGGATAAAGGGTGAGATACCGATTCAATTGAGTTCAGGAGCGAAGTGAAATGGGCGCACAACACGCGCGGCAGCAGAAGCCGTTAGCCAGCGTAAGCACCAAACTGAAGGCGCTGTTTGGACAGGATAAGCCCGAAGATGAGGATGAGCCGATCAATCCTGTCGAAGAAATTCGTGAAGGGTTGAAAGACCTCAAGGACGGGCGTGTGACACACTTTAGGCGTACCCGCGACCTCCTCAAAGATGAGTGATCTGTGGTTGTCGAACTTGTAGCGACGAACCAATTCAAGAAAAACGTGCGTCAGTTGGTGAAGCATTACCCAAATGCCGAAACCGATCTTGACGCACTTTTTATTAAACTTGAGCAGGGACAAACGCCGGGAGACAGAATAAGCGGAGTAGGCTACACGGTCTATAAAGTCCGGGTTAAAAGCTCCGATATCAACAGAGGAGCAAATGCGGCCTTTCGCGTCATTTATTATATAAAAACTAAAGATTGTGTTTTCCTGATTGCTGCTTATCCCAAACCTGATCAAAAGGACATTGAGAAGAAAGCGCTCAAGCGCCTGATTGATAATGAAGTACGCGGCATAGATTTGCCTTGTTGATTTTTGTAGTGCATACACTTAAGCATCGTGTCTGTAGGGTCGCCTAAACCACCGTTAAGTCAGACGCCAGAAGGCACGAATTCCCGGCGGTTAAACAAGGTTTACGCAGCGTAGGCCTTTTTGGTTATGAGTACAGAGACCAGCTCAACCTGAAAGGTGATCTTCACTCAGTTCTCGACATTGCGCGCCTTCGATCTGCTCTCCTCACCCGCTTGCCCCGCCGGTTTGATGACAGTATACTTTTTTAAACCTCACGGTCTGGATTGCCTGTGAGAGGATTGAATTTGAAGGAGTCGTTTGTGTATCCCTTGAATCGACTGATTCGCTCGTCCGCTGCCGCCGTCTGTGTCCTCGTCGTGGCAGCCTGCGCCAGCACATCCGCGCCGACTCCGGCTGCTTTGAACACCGATAATACCCTCGCTGAAGTCGCCAACAGCAGCGCCGCGCAGCCAACCGCCATTCCCCCCGTTCAGCTTCCGGTCGACGCGCAGGGCGCGGCCCTCGTCGCCAGCGTCAATGGCGCTGGCATCACGAAGGCTAATTTCGAGCGCGCCGTGGCCCGGATGCAAACTCAGCAGCAGGCGCAGGATATCGGCGCGCTTCAGACCAGCGTCCTCGAAACCCTGATCCAGCAGCAGTTGATCGACCAGTACGCCGCTAAACAAGCCATTGTCGTCACTGACGCCGACATTCAGAACGAGCTGGCGACCAATATCCAGATCGCGGGCAGCGACGACGCCTGGAAGAAGTGGCTGTCCGATAACCTGTACACGCCGGACGAATTTAATACCACGATTCACGATATGCTGATTACCAGCCGTATCCGCGACCAGATCACCGCGCCGCTGGCGGGCGTCGTCTCGCAGGTTCACGCGCGGCACATCCTCGTCGCTACCGAAGCCGAAGCGCAGGGCATCCTCGACCGGCTCAACAAAGGTGAGGATTTCGCTACGCTGGCGAAGCAATACTCGAAGGACGTGACCACACGTGACAATGGCGGCGACCTCGGCTGGTTCACCCAGGATGAGCTGCTCGAACCGACGCTGGCGGCGGTCGCTTTCTCCAGCCCGCCCGGAACCTATGCCGGGCCGGTCGCTACCAATCTCGGCTTCCACGTCA
>CAZZAO010000120.1:6682-16488 GCA_964652205.1 uncultured Anaerolineaceae bacterium
TCCCGACGATAAGCGCGCGTCACTGTCCGAGGCGAGATTTGAGAACTGGCTGCAATCGCTCTATCAGGGCGCGACTATCGAGCGCTATCTGTAGTCAGGCCGAGCGCGCAGAGGGGGAATCATGTCACGGGCCTACAATCTCATCAGCATTATCTTCCTTCTGCTCACGCTGGCTTTCATCCTGTTCGGCCTGACGCGGATGATGCAGCCGCCGCCGGTCATCCCGACGGTCGAAGTGGCGCTGCCCACGGCGCTGCAACTGCCGACCGTCACGACGACCTTCACGCCGACCAACACGCTCATCCCGACCTGGACGCCGACGCCTTCCGAGACGGCGACGCCCTCGATCACGCCGACCAACGCGCCGACCGTCCCGACCGCGACGCCGATTCCGCCGACGCCTGTGCCGAGCGGCACCGCGATTCCGCCGTCTGCCGCGCCGTCCTCGACCATCACCGACACGCCGACCATCACCGTCACCCTGTCGGACACGCCGCCCGCGACGCCGACGGCGACCCCGACCGGCCCGACGCCGACCGTACCCTCGCCATTCCCGTTCACGCTGCGGAATAATCAGGTCATTATCACCAGTAACTTCGCCAACACGGCGGGCTGCCAGTGGCAGGGCTTCGGCGGCGCGGTCTTCGACCTGACCGGCCAGCCGTTCCCCGGCCTGCGGATTCACGTCTACGGCAACAACAGCGGCGCGAATACCGATCTCTACACCGCCAGCGGCACCAACTCGCTCTACGGTCAGGGATCAGGTTGGGAGCTGGCCGTCGAGAACACCATCAGCACCAACACCTACTACATCGAGCTTCAGTCGCAGGAAGGGACAGCGATTTCGCCCGCTGTGCCTGTCACTTTCCCCGGCTCATGCCAGGGCAATGTCGCGGTCATCAATTTCGAGCAGACACGGCCACTCAACTAACCATGAACGATCAAGACAACTCGGCGTCGGGCGTTCGTCGCGTCAGCCCTAAAGACCGCAAGCCGAAGCTGGCGACCGGCGGATTGCACTTCCCGCCGTCAGATGACACGCTGCCCGACCTGCCGTCGGACGAGGAGCGTTTTCCGCCGCTGCCGCCGGAACCGACGCGGCGCGGCAAGGGCGAGCCGTTCCCGCCGCTGGCCGCCGCGCCAACGCCGATGACCGAGTCCGAGACGCGCTTCCCCGACCTCGCCGCCTTGCCGCGCGAACCGTCACCGCTGCCGTTCGACGATTATGACGACTCGCCCGCGGTTATCACGCCGCCGGAAGAACGCTTCCCGCCGTTATCGACCGAGGTGATCGAGCAGCCCGCCGCCCCGTCGGTCGATGAACCGGGCTTCAGCGACGAGCCAGATCGCCTTGCGCCGCCGCCGAAACGGTCGAACGGGGCCTGGCAGAACGCCGTCGCGCTCATTTTCCTGCTGGCGGCGATGGCCGTGTTCGCGCTCGGCATGATGATCTACGCCAATCCTTACGGCCCGCTGAATCCATTCCCGCCTGCCACGCCGCCGCCGATCTACGTCACGGCGACCTTTGCCGCGCCTGCCGCGCTTCCCGGCGTCACGGCGACCTTTACGCCGCTCCCGGTCGAGCTGTTGACGGCCATGGCCCCGGCGCGTTCGACGACCGAATCCGCCGCGACCGGCCCGACGTCGCTCCCCGGCGACAGCCTGATCGAGGCGACGGCAGTTCAGCTTACTCCCGGCGTCCCTGTCGGCGGCGGCTGACTCGGGCTGAAACCGGCGCGCGCTCACCGCTGATCGCGCCGCCGCGCGCCAGACAAACAGGGGCCGATGTCACTGCATCGGCCCTCTTTTGTAGTCAGATTTGGGATAAACCGGGGATAATTCTGCGATATCGGTCGAGCTTACGTTCCCGGCGTGACGCTCGCTGTCGCCTCGCCGAACAGGTCGAGGGTCGTATCGCCGCTCCCGCCGTCGAGCGCGCCGCTGTCGCCCCCGCCGCTGAACAACGCCTCGTCGGATGAGGCGCTGCCGACGAGGGCCGAGTCGGGATCGGGCGTGCCGGTCAGTTCCAGCCCGACGCCGCCGTTGTCGTCGGTCGCGTTTTCGGTCGGCAGCGCGATATTATCGTTGATGAGCAGCTCGCCGCTGTCCTGCTGAAGCGCGTTGTTGGCTGGCTCGACGCCCGCTGCCGGGTTGTCGTCGCTGCTGCCGCCACCGAAGCAGGCCGCCAGCGCGAGGATCAGAAGCGCCGGGATGAGCCTCAGGAATAATTTTCGCATCGACTGCCTGATGCCCTCGCCCTCAGTTCTTCTCCCTCAGAGTGAGGGAAGGAGAACTAAGCTTTCCATGATAAGACCGCCTGCGGTTGAAAGTCATGACCTCAAGCTGACCTCAGTATACCGCCGTGTTGGCTTCCCGGCGCGTCAATCGAACCAGATCGGGTTCGTCCAGGCGCGCTCGCCGTGGCGGTCGCGGACGGTGATGCGGCAGTACGGGCTGTCGAAGTTATTGAGCGCGATTTCCGCCGAGCGCAGCCCCGCGCCGCGCGCCACGCGCGCCAGCGCGCCGATGCCGGTCACGAAGATGTCAGTGGCTGGCGAGCAGCGGACGATGACGTGGCCGCGCGTCAACTGCACGTCGTAGATTTCCGGGCCGGTGCTGGAGTAGTAGTGTCCGGCCTTGAGCGCGTTCAGGATCGCCTCGCGCGTCAGCGCCTCGGCCCTGACCTGCACCCAGCCGCGCAGCACGTCGGCGTGCTTCTCGTGAAAATGGGCGTCGTCGGTCGCGCAGGCCAGATAGCGGCGTCCCTGCGCCAGCATGATGTCGAGCATGGAACAGCTATCGGCGCGGTCGTTGTGGTCAGCCGAGATGCCGTTGTAAATCTCGATGGCGTGAACCGGGCCGAGCGAGACGACGTCGGCTTCGGTCAGGTTGTACCAGGCCGGGTGGACGCAGGCGACATAAGCGCCTGCCGCCAGCGCCCGCGCGGCGATCTGCGGGCCGGTTTCGTCGGCCAGGTTCGGCGCGAAATCAGCAGGCAGGCCGACCGCGAGAATGTGCCAGATGCCGCTGACGAGGGTCTGCCCGGCGTGCAGCTCGGCTCCCGGCAGGGTGATGAAGTCATCGCTGTGCAGGCTGGCATCGTCGGTGATCGGATAGCCGTACTGCGCCATGAAGTGATCGGTCAGCGCGACGAAGCCATAGCCCGCGTCGCGGTAGTAGGCGCAGACCGCTGCGACGGTCTGTCGCCCATCCGAGCGCGTCGAATGGGTGTGGAGATTGCCGCGATAGAAGCGACCGGGGAGAGCAAAAGGGAGAGCAGGCATAAGGTTGACCTCAAGTGCTGAGTAAAGAGTGATGAGTGATGAGTGATGAGTGCTGAGTAAAGAGTGCTGAGTGCTGAGTAAAGAGTGCTGAGTAAGAGCTAAAACAGAGAAGGAGCAAAAGTTCGTATGTGCGATAAAGGTTAATTCTGCCGACGCTTTGTTTGTCGCTCAACTGAGGCACGCAGCCCCCCAATGATGCGACTGACTTCTGCGGCAAGACTCGACAGGTGATCAAAATTCTGTCGATCAAGGTAGCCTATGTCATAGGCTACATAGAGCTGCGAGCGAACTTCAGCGCAGGACGCCTTGGCGATAACAAGGAAATGGTGAAAGTCATTTGGGCTATGCCGCTCGAACCCTTCCGCAATATTGGACATGATTGAAACCGCGGCCCGCTGAATTTGTCGAGCAAGACCCTGGTCTCTGCCGAACGGGCCTGTCCGCGCCACCTGATAGATTTCGGCCACAAGGATACGCGCTTTCTGCCACGCGACGAGGTCTTCAAATCGCTCAACTCGTGATGTCATGTTTTATCCTTTCAGCGGGCTTCCTAACGGCTTTATCTTTTACTCTTCACTCAGCACTCATTGCTCATCACTCATCACTCATCACTCAGCACTCATCACCCATCATTCATTGCTCAGCACTCATTGCTCAGCACTCTTCACTCAGCACTCTTCACTCAGCACTCTCCACTCATCACCCTTTTATGCCACTCGGTGCTTTGCTCGTAAGCGTGGCCGACACGCAGAATCGTGTCCTCGCGGAAGGCCGGGCCGATGAGCTGCAAGCCAATCGGCAGCCCGGCGACGTCGAAGCCGCACGGCACGCTCAGCCCCGGCACGCCCGCCAGACTCGGCGGCAGCGTGAAGACATCCTCAAGGTACATCTTGATCGGGTCATTGGCGTTCTCGCCCAGCCGAAAGGCGGTCGTCGGCGTGACCGGCGCGGCGATCACATCGACCTGCTCGAAAGCGCGGTCGAAGTCGCGGCGGATCAGCGTCCTGACCTGCTGCGCCTTGCCGTAGTAGGCATCGTAGTAGCCCGCCGACAGCGCATAGGTTCCGAGCATGATGCGCCGCTTGACTTCCGCGCCGAAGCCTTCGCCGCGCGTCGCCTTATAGGTCGGCCACAGTTCGCCCTTATCGACCCGCTGGCCGAAGCGAATGCCGTCGAAGCGTGCCAGATTAGCCGACGCTTCCGCCGGGGCGATGATGTAATAGACCGGCAGGCTGTACTCGGTGTGAGGCAGGCTGATCTCGACGAGCGTCGCGCCGAGGCTTTCGAGCTGCGCAATCGCCGCGCGGACGGCCTGCTCAACTTCGGGCTGCATCCCGTCGATGAAATATTCCTTCGGCACGCCGACTCGCAGCCCGGCGATGCTGCCGGTCAGCGCCGCGCTGTAGTCCGGCACTGGCGTCTTCATGCTGGTCGAATCGAGCGGGTCGTGACCGGCCATGACCTGAAGCAGCCGCGCCGCGTCCTCGACCGTGCGCGTCAGCGGCCCGGCGCAGTCGAGCGACGAGCCGAAGGCGACCAGCCCGTAGCGCGAGACGCGGCCATAGCTCGGCTTGAGGCCGACGACGCCGCAGAACGCGCCGGGCTGGCGGATGCTGCCGCCGGTGTCCGTGCCGAGCGCGACCGGAGCCATCCGCGCCGCGACCGCCGCTGCGCTGCCGCCGCTGCTGCCGCCGGGGACGCGCTCATGATTCCACGGGTTGACCGTGACGCCTTTTGCCGAATTTTCGGTCGATGACCCCATGGCGAACTCGTCCATGTTGGTCTTGCCGAGCAGGATCATCCCGGCGTCGAACAGCCGCTGGACGGCAGTGGCGCTGAACGGCGGGATGTAGCCGGTGAGGAGCTTCGAGCCGCAGGTCGTTTCGACGCCAGCCGTCGAAAGCACGTCCTTGACGGCCAGCGGCACGCCGAGCAGCGGGCGGCGGTCGCCCTGCGCCAGCGCGGCATCGGCGGCTCTGGCGGCCTCGAGCGCCAGTTCTGGCGTGACGGTGATGTAGGCGTGGATGCTCGGCTCGACGGCGGCGATCCGGTCGAGGTGCGCCTGCGTCAGCTCGACGGCGGAAATTGCCTTCGCGCGCAGCTTCGCCAGCGCGTCGGCGACGGAGAGTTCGGTCAGGTCAGTCATGGGGGATGCTGCCTCGTGGGCTTGAGGTCGAAAATCGCCACGAGTATAGCATGGAATGAGCGGGGAATGACGGCCTGATGGTCAACTGTCATTCCACAGCGAGGAGCTTAAGAAACTGGCTGGCGTTCAGAATAGGGATGGTTTCATAAACGCCCAGAACAAGTCACCTGAAACGACACAATCCGCCTGACCACCGACTGCGCAGGCCAGTACCGCTCTGTCCTTTGGGTCGCGCACAGCGTTTAGAGGAACTGCGGCAGGTTCAATGCGCTGTGCCAATGCCTGCAATCGAAGCATAGTGACATGCACGTTGGTCCCTGACATCGCAAACCGCGCTCGAAACTTCTCTTCGCCGAGGACGCCCTGTAATTCATCCAGCAGAGCTTGCGTTGTAAGAACCGTAAATTCCCCGGCGAAAGCTGCCTGATAAACTTGTCGAGGAAGGCCAGTCCAGAACAGGCCGGAAATCAGGATATTCGCGTCAATGACGACTCGAAGCATACTGACACACTAAGACCTGGTGGCCCAATAAGCGCGACGGGCTTCGCTGATTTCATCTTCAGTTGGCTTCATTTCATCAGGGAGTGCCGTGAGCTGATCCGCTATTTCCAGCAGGCCCCTGGCCGCCTCACGCCGTTTGATCTCGCTTTCAACCAGCGTAATGAAGGATTCGGATCGCTGCTCGATATCCATCCCAACGGCATGGGCGCGTGCGATCAATGCTTCAGGGAGCCGGATTGTGATTTCCATATCGCTCATGGGATGACCTCAAACTAGCTGCTGACTAAGTCTAACATGGAACCGTGGGGCCTGATGATCCCACTTGACATCGATCTACACTGAAATCAGGCGCAGTTAGCGCGCCGCGACCGCCGCCTGTACGCTATAATAGCCGCATTACAATCCTATGCTCGACAGGAAATAGACCTGATGCCCTACATCACGCCGGAGCAGTTTGTTGACAGGTGGCAGGGGAACGTCCTCAAGGAGCGCCAGAGCTATCAGCTTCATTTCCTCGACGTTTGCTCCCTGATCGGCCACGAGCCGCCGGGCGCCAGTGGCCTTGACGCGAATGGTCATATCTTCGTCTTTGAGTACGGCGCGAAGAAGGATACCGGCGCGCAGGGTTTCGCCGATGTTTTCTACGAACGTCATTTTGGGATTGAGTACAAAAGCGCCGTCAACCATCCCGACCTGAAGGACGCTTATCGCCAGCTTCAGCAGTACCGCGAAAACCTGAGGAATCCGCCGCTGCTGGTGGTCTGCGATACCGACCACTGGGAGATTCACACCAACTTCACCAACACCGAGCCGAAGGTTTACAGCTTCACCAACCGCGACCTGCTGGAGCCGCATTACCGCCAACTGCTCCATCACCTGTTTTTTGCGCCTGACCTGCTGCGGCCTGACCGCGACACCGAACAGGTGACGCAGGAAGCGGCGGCCACCTTTCGCTATATCGTCGATAACATGCGCGGCGAATGGAAAGATAACCCTGACCGCATCGCGCGCTTCCTGACTAAAATCGTCTTTTGCCTCTTTGCCGAGGATATCGGGCTGCTGCCGACCGGCGCGAAAGGCCAGCGCGGTATCTTCTCCGAGATTATCGAGGAGACGCGCCAGAAACCGGCAGATTTTGTCCGCTACACGACCGAGTTATTCCGCCATATGGCCGACGGCGGCCAGATGTTTTACCGGGAAATCCCCTACTTCGACGGCAACCTGTTCGACGTGGTGGACGTGGCCGACGTCGCCTATCTGCGGACGAACGCCCTCAACGACCTCTATCAGGCCAGTCGTCTCGACTGGTCGGCGATTGAGCCTGCGATTTTCGGGACGCTCTTTGAGCGCAGCCTCGACCCCGACAAGCGCTCGCAGCTTGGCGCGCACTACACCGGCAAAGACGACATTCTGCTGATCGTCGAGCCGGTGCTGATGCAGCCTTTGCGCCGCGAGTGGGACGCGCTTCAGGCCGAGGCCGGGCCGCTGCGCGCGGCGTTCGACGGGGCGACGACTCCCCGCGTCCGACAGTCGGCCAGCGAGCAGTTGCTGGCGCTGCGGGCGCGGATGCTCCAGCGCCTGCGGACGATTCACGTCCTCGACCCGGCCTGCGGCAGCGGCAACTTTCTCTACGTCTCGCTGCAACTGCTGATGGACATGGAAAAGATGGTCATTACCTCGCCGCTCTGGCAGGAATGGCCCGACGAGACGCCGAAAGTTCATCCGCAGCAGTTGTACGGCATCGAGGTCAACCCGATTGCCCACGCGCTGGCGAGCATCGTCATCTGGATCGGCTATTTACAGTGGCATGTGAATAACGGCTTTGATGGTTATCGCCATAACCCGATCCTCGTGCCGCTCGACGGCCACATCCTCAAGATGGACGCCATCATGCAGTTCGACGCCGACGGCCAGCCGTTCGAACCGAACTGGCCGGACGCCGATGTGATCGTCGGCAACCCGCCGTTTGTAGGTGGGAACAAAATCCGTGCCGAATTGGGCAACGAGTACGTCGAGAATTTATTTCACCTCTACAGTGGACGAATACCTGCATTTGCTGACATGGTTTGCTACTGGTTCGAGAAAGCGCGAGCCTATATCGAACACCCTGAACCAAAACGGGTAGGTTTGCTTGCTACCAATTCGATTCGTGGTGGAGTAAATCGAATAGTTCTTGAGCGAATAAAACATACTGGCGATATTTTCTTGGCATGGTCAGATCGTCCGTGGATTCTTGAAGGTGCAGCGGTTCGCGTGTCAATGGTGGGCTTCGATAGAGGTGAGGAAGTAGTCAAAGTTCTCGATGGTGAAGCCGTCAGATTCATTAATGCAGATTTGACTTCAGCAGTTGATATCACTAAGGCACTCCACCTAACTGAGAACGTCAATATCTCGTTTCAAGGCCCATCTCCTAAAGGCGCGTTTGATATCCCAGGCAATGTTGCTCAGATAATGCTAATGGCAACAAATCCTGATGGTCTTTCAAATAGTCGAGTTGTTAAGCCAGTCGTCAACGCTTCTGATTTAATGCAAACAAACCGGCACTATTGGACAATCGATTTTGGAACTGACCTCAATGAGAGTGAGGCCGCAAAATATGTTGAACCCTATCAATATGTTAAAGATGTTGTTTTCCCTGAACGGCAGAAAAATAATCGCAAGGCTTATCGAGAAAAATGGTGGATGTATGCGGAGCCGCGTGTTGGAATGCGAAAGGCTATAAGCGGTCTGGTACGCTACGCTGCAACGCCGCGAGTTGCAAAACATAGAGCTATTGTATGGCTCTCGGGCTATATTTTTTCCAATGACGCGATAATTGTCTTTGCCCGCGAGGATGACTACTTTTTCGGCGTGCTGCACTCGCGCCTGCATGAAGTCTGGTCGCTGCGGATGGGGACATCGCTCGAAGATCGTCCGCGCTACACGCCGACCACGACTTTCGAAACCTTCCCCTTCCCCTGGCCGCCCGGTCACGAGGACACGGCCAGCCCGGCCTACGCCGCCATCAGCGCCGCCGCCCGGACGCTCAACGCCGAGCGCGACGCCTGGCTCAACCCGCCCGGCGCGCCGGACACCGTCCTCAGGAAGCGGACGCTGACCAACCTCTATAACGCGCTTCAGGTCTTTCGCGGGCAAAGCAGCATCAAAATCGTCCCGGCGGCGGGGGATTTCGCGCCCCGGCTCGACGAGCTACACGCCGCGCTCGACCGCGCCGTTTGCGCCGCTTACGGCTGGCCGGATGCCATCCTCGACGATCAGCAGGCCATGCTCGCGCGGCTGCTGGCGCTCAACCTCGACCGCGCCGGGACGGACGCGCCGCCCGCCGCCGTCGAGTCCGAGTCCGATGAGGACGTTGACGACTAGCGCTGCTTCGGCGGCAGCGTTCAATGGCTCAGGCTTACGGCTGTTTGGTTCGTTCGGTCATCATCGGCGCAGTTTCCATGTCCACCGTCAGCGAACCCGGCGCGACATGGTAAAGCTGCGCTTCAAAACCGATGACCTGACCTGCCTCGTTCCTGATGAGGTGCATATCGCCAGGTGTGTCCTCGTCAATCGGCGAAAGATAGGCCATCTTTTGCGGATCGTCGAACCACACAATCAGCGAGTTATCCGTGGGGTCGAAGCGAATTTTTATCTTATCCATACCGTTTCACCTGCTTTCATCCTGTCAGCGGGATAGGCAGTAATGAGGAATCCGTCTTCGCCTTCTGCCCGTGCGACAACGCACACCAGCCGCTTTCCGTCGGATGTATAAAACAGATAGACGGACTCATCTGTACGGCTCAGGCGGATTTCCTCAGGATTGCTCAACGCTCGCCTGACATCATCGACATGCCCATCCATAACGGGATGAGCGGTCACTACTTTGCGCTGCC
>CAZZAO010000121.1:0-15922 GCA_964652205.1 uncultured Anaerolineaceae bacterium
CCAATTCAGGGTATCGTAGGTCTATGGCCTAATATTGAAGCAAACTATGGCACTCTCATCAATTATTAAGGATACTTGTTGGACTAAGTTAAGTTAGACGGTATAAGGTAAAGATGTCCATCCATTGCAGTGTTTGTGGACAGGATAATGTGGATGACGCGCAGGTTTGTTCACGCTGCGGCGTTACACTCGTTAAGTCGGGCCTCGCATTGACTTCTGATTTCGAACTTCGGTTGAGCGGCGACGACCGAAGTGTTATCCAGCTTGCTGCGCCCGCTCACGAAGGCTATGTGCTTGGCCGCTCGGACGCAGGGAGCGAATATGTCCCTGATGTTGATCTTGCAGGTTATGGCGCGCGCGAGCGAGGTGTTTCCCGGAGACACGCCGCTCTTATTCGCTATAAGGCGGCCATTCACATTGTTGATCTTGAGTCTGTCAACGGCACATTTCTCAATGGAGAGCGGCTTTTGCCAGAGACACCTTACCCGCTGAATGTTGGGGATGACTTGCGATTGGGCCATCTGGTACTCCATATCCTACCTGCCTACCGATAAAATTGACCTGTTAATTCTACTTAAAAAATATTATAATGTTCTTGTCCGTTCGGTGAATATTTTCTGAACGGAGCTATGTGCTAGCATGTGACGAGGAGGTGTCTGCCATTTGAGCCGATACGCTACCTGGAAGCTCACAGTTCCTGGTCGCTGCCCCGCTGGCAGCGTTCATTCAGTTCGCGCATCCTTGAACAAGGTGCTGCTTTCGCCTGAGCGAAAGTCATCGTCACTACGTTCGCAATAGAGCAAGGAGGATGTGTGGCTGCCGTCGGATGCGGCAGGCGCACCAACATGATGAAAGAAAGACTAGCGATGCTACGGTTTAATGGCTCGGTGTGGTGCAACCTCGATATTGCACTGCGTAATCTCGATCAGATCTTCGGTCGCGCGGTTCAGCCCTTTGGGCTGACTATCATTGAGTGGTACATCCTTCGCGCTCTCTACGAGCGTGACGGCCAGCACGCCAGCGAGCTTGCCCGTGCCGTCGGGCGTGCCGCGACCAGTTTTACCCCCAACCTCGATAAGCTTCAGGACAAAGGGCTGATCGAGCGCCGTCCTGACCCTTCTGACCGGCGCGCGGTTCACATTTACCTGACTCCTGAGGCCGACCGCCTGCGTGATGAAATCATCGGCAGCGGCGAGCAGATCGACAGCCGCGTCGCTACCATGTTTAGCGCTGAGGAGTTCGAGCTGTTCCAGCACGTCCTTCAGCAGTTGCAGACACTCGAACCTGACTTCGACGCTTAATCCATCTGCTGATCGTCCTGATAGCGAATATCGTCATTCTGGCTGATGAGCTGGTTGAGCGCATCGGCGAACACCTGATAAATGGCGCCTGAATACAGGACAAAGCGCACGGTCTCAACCTCAATTGATTGTCGGCAGAAGTCGTGGACGGCTTGCAGCGCAACCGCAGCGGCTTCTGCCGGAGGGTAGCCATAGACGCCGGTACTGATCGCCGGGAAGGCGACCGATGTCAGACCGCTCTCCGCAGCGACTTCAAGGCTGCGCCGATAAGCGCTTCTGAGCAGCTCAGCAACCCGCGCATCTCCCCGTTTGTAAACCGGCCCCACCGCATGAATCACATAGGGCGCGTTCAACCGGTAGCCCCCGGTTATTTTTGCGTCTCCGGTGGCACAGCCGCCGAGCGTGCGGGTTTCGGCCAGCAGCCCCGGCCCCGCCGCGCGATGGATCGCGCCATCGACCCCGCCGCCGCCGAGCAGTGAGTTATTGGCCGCGTTGACAATCGCATCGGTGTCCTGGTCGGTGATGTCGCCCACCAGCAGTTCGAGAGTTGACTGTTGAATACGAGCGCGGATAATCGGCGTTTTCATGCCTGAATTCTACAGTGGAGCAGATACGGTGCAACCTCTTTCACCCGCAGATGTCCAGACCGCGCTCGACGAGCTGGGAACCGGGATCACGATCCGATTTTTCGAGCACTCGACGGCGACCTCGCAGATGGCTGCCGATAACATCGGCTGCACGCTGGGGCAGATCGTCAAGAGTCTGGCCTTCGTCGTCGATGGACAGCCGATTCTGGTTCTGGCGAGCGGCGACCAGCGCGTTGATGATCGCAAGATTGCTGCGATCTACCATGTCGGGCGTAAGAAGGTCAGGATCGCCACGCCGGAAGAATGTCTCGACATCTATGGCTATGCGCCGGGCGGCGTCCCGCCTGTCGCGCACCGCACCGCCGGGCTGCCGACCCTGATCGACGACAGCCTGAGGCGCTACGAGGTCGTCTATGCCGCCGGTGGAGCGCACAACGCCATCTTCCCGCTGACGCCCCCTCAGCTTGAGGCGATCACCGGCGGCCAGTGGGTCGATGTCGTTCGCCGTGAGGAAAACGCAGGCGGCTAAACAGAAGTGAGCGCAAGCAAAACGCCCCGGCCATTCGGTCGGGGCGTTTTGCTGCCGTAGAAAGTTGATTTAGCTGCCGCAGTCGCCCTGGGTGCTGACGAGATCGGCGCTGACGTAGTATTGCGAGTCCCCGTAGATGACTTTATACCAGTCGCCATCGCGTTCGGTCGCCTGCACCGACAGATCGAATGGCAGCGTCGTCACGATGGCTGAACTGCTGCTCGGCTCGCTGCGCAGGTTGACGCGATACTGCATCGTGACCTGACAATTGCTCAGCGGCGCGCTGCTGCTTTGCGTGGCTGGCGCTTCCAGTGCGGCAGGCGTAGAAGCGCCGTCATCGACCAGCAGGATAATCCCGGCAGCCGGGACGTCGGCGCAGGTGTAGTTACCCGATGAGACCGCCGGAAGTTTCTGGATCGTGTGCGTGCGGGCATCGACGAACAGCACCGATCCTGTCCCGCGCAGGCAGACCCGGAGTGGGCTGACGAAGTCGAAGGTTGAAACGCCGCCCGGCAGCAGGCCATAGAGGTCGATGGCCTGAAGAATGTGCATGTTCAGCAGCTCAGGGATGCCGATAGTGGCCGGATTGGCGATGAACTGGCCGTCCTGAACCAGGACGTTGCCGTAGACATTCCCTGTGGTCGTGCCGTTAGTCGCCTTATTGATCGCGCCCTCAATCGTGATTGCGCCGCCCGTGCCGCTGCCGACGTTATCGCCGGAGAAGCTTTGCACGGGTGTCTGACTCTCGCCACTGCTGCCCCCGCCACCTTGCTCGATGCCTATCGGGACGCTCACCGTTGCGTTATCGAGCGTGACATCAACCGTTGTGTTGCCGGTAGAATTGCCCGCCGTGAAGGCGCTCGTAGCTATGCCTGAGGTGGTGGCTGCCGAAGGCGGCGTCAGGCTTCCGCTCAGGCTGGCAAAATTAATCGTACTTCCGTCAGGGACAAAACCGCCCGATGCCTGACCGTCACTGTTCGTCGTTATGTCAGCGAGGATGTCGATGATGTGTCCCGGCTCGACTGTCTGGCTGCTGGGATGCGCGGTCAGGACGAGCCATGGGGCCTGCGTGATCGAACCCGTGCTGGTATTACTGATGTCATCACATCCGCTTGTATTGGGTCCCTCATTGCATCCCCACCAGTTGTTCGACGCCGTGATTGACGCCTGGGTCGTATTGACCAGACCGCCAGCGGGATTGCCACTGATGCGTGAATAACTGACGGTGACGTTGGTTGGAGTAGCATTATTCTTGGCTGACTCGCCAAAACGAATCCCCACAACCGGATTGTTGATGATAATGAGGCGCGTCAACGTCACGTTAGAGAGTGTCGCTGCTGGCGAGTTGTATGAGGGTGCGTCATCGCGGGCTTTGATGGTGATCGCGGCGCCGCCGGGCGCGGCTCCCGAACCAACCGCGCCGCTGTTTGTAATGATAGAATCCTGGATCGTAATGTCCGAATAGGCTTTGCGCTTGAGGTTAATGTCAATGCCCGCATTGGCATTATAAGTCGATTCCGTGCCACTCGAATCGACCGTGATGTGGTCGAAGGTGGCGTTGCTCAACTTCTCAAAGTACAGGCCCTTTTCAGTATTGTTGTTGAATGTGGTATCCGAAATGTGGACGTTCGTGAAATCATTTGAGGGGTCTGGCGTGCCAGAATCCACCGTGAAAACCACGATACCAAAGACATTATTGTCGAAGTGGCTGTTTGTCACGGTGAGGCCGTCCAATTTCTCCTGTGTCCCAAGCCGCAACCCTGCCACTGTGTTATGGTTGAATCCGCTGTCCTGTATGATGAGATCATTGACGTTTGATAAGCTCAGACCACTGCTCGAATTGTAGGTGGAATAGACGTCGTTCAATGTCACATGGCTGACTGAGCCAAGTACGATGCCATGTCCTGTCGCCCCGGTAATCGTGACTCCCTGAATGACCAGTCGGTCATTGTCCGCTGCCGATGTCCCGCTTGCCGAAATAGTGAACGTGTGGCCGCTGATTGTCGTGCTGCCGCTGCCCTCGCCAATGAGCTTCAGTGCTGATTGATTGACAGTAACAGCTTCACTATAGGTTCCGCTGGAGACGTTGATCGTGTCCCCTGACGAGGCGGCGTCGATTGCCGCCTGAATCGTCGTAAAGTCACACCCTGAGCTGCAAACGGTATGCGTGGCTGCCGCCTGAACAACAGGCGAGCCAGCGGCTATAAAAATGAGGATTAAGGCGGCACAGAAGCTGGCGAATGGCGGCAAGGATTTCGTAGTCAACATAATGTCTCCCGGCAGTTTGCGGACTAACTCATGAGTAATCTGAGGTGAATATAACATAGGATCGTCGCTATCAGCCGCCTTCCAGCGCTAAAATATCCGAAATCTGTAAATAATGTATTAGTGCCTCTGTAACTTGTACCCCCTGAGCGAATAACCCGCTCCGAGCGAAAATAAAACGACCCTTCGTGCGAAGGGTCGTTTTATCTGAGCGCTAAAGAGAGCGATTTATTGACCGCAGTCGCCGTGTGGCTCGACGAAGGCGGCGCTGATCCAGCCCGGTTTCTTGTTGAACGTGACCAGATACCACGGGCCGGAACGTCCTGTGGCCTCAAGCGTCACTCCGCCACGGAAGATATAGCGGATGCGCGCTGTCACCGTCGGCCCCATGCGTAGAAAAACGCCATAGGTCGTGGTGACGTTGCAGGTCGTCAGCGGCGTGACCGTATTCGCGTCACCGGGAACCAGCGGGTCAATGGCCGTGCCGCTGCCTGTCCCTGTGCTGCCAGTACTGGCGGGTGGCGCTGCTGCGGACAGGGCGACGATGCCGGGATTGAAGACGTCGGCGCAGGTGTAGCCGGGGTTGGCTTCCCAGCCGAACAGCGTCTGGAGCGCGCGGGTCTGGTCGCTGGCCTGCAAGTAATAGACCGTGCCGGAGCCGCGCAGGCAGATTCGTACCGGCGTGAGGAAGGTATCCGCCGAGATGCCGTTTTCGAGCAGGCCAAAGACATCAACGGCCTGCGTCGGCGCGAGGTCGAGCAGCGCCTGCACGCCGATGACCGAGGGATCGACCGAGTATGCGCCGTCGTGGATCAGGACGCGGCAGAAGCTGCTGCCTGTCTGGTCGAACTGGTAGATGTTGTTCAGGCTGCCGGTCGCGGTAATGGCATTGCCGCTCACGCCGCCGATCTGGTCACACAGCGGCTGGTCGTCGGCGAGAGCCGGGGCCGCCGCCCATGTGCCGAGCGCGAGCATCGAAAGTGCCGCAATCAGGGCGGCAGAGAACAGGCGCTTCAAAGAAGTCAACAAGATGTGCCTCCAAGAAATAGTGCTGCGTGCCGGATAATGGACACAGAGCAGAATTGGGCCGAGTCCACTGGAGCCGGCTCGGACGCGCGCCATTATAGCGCAGATGTCCGTTACGCTACGCACTTCTTTGGTGAAGGCAGGGCAATCGCATCAAAATCGCAGCTCAGGCTATAAAAGGTCATGAGGGTTTGTAGGGGCGACCCGGCGGGTCGCCCCTACGTTACCGTTGACCCTAAATAAACCGATATGAGCTTTCTTGAAACTCCGATCAAATTTGATGCGTTTGCCCTGGGTGAAGGGCGTCGGCAGTACAGTGAACAAAGGCGTTATAATAAGGATACATCGAATGAAAACGACAGAGGCCGACGATGGTGCTTGAGACGAAACAACTGACGGTCGAGGAATTTGAGCAGCTTGCCGCCTTGCCCGAAAACGCCGACAGGCGGCTTGAATTGATCGGGGGGAGAATTGTTGAGGTGGTATCTAATAGTGATTCTTCGGAAATCGGTGCCTTCCTTATCGAAATGATTTCAGGTTTTGTTCGTCGCCACAAGCTTGGGCGTGTCACCGCCTCGGATGGCGGCTACTGTGTCGCAGGGGAGCGGTATATACCCGACGTCGGGTTCGTCCGCCGTGAAAAGCAGCCGAAGGGTCTGTCGGTTTCGTATAAGCCATTCGCGCCTGATCTGGCGGTCGAAGTTCTGTCCCCTTCGGATCAGGAAAGGGATGTTCGTATTAAGGTCGTCAACTACCTTAATGAAGGTACTGTCGTTTGGATCGTTGATCCTGTCCCTGAGCGTAAACGGGTTGAAGTCTATGTCCCCGGTGAGATCGTGAAAATCCTTCACCTCAATGATACGCTGGAGGGTGGCTCGTTGCTGCCGGGATTCAGTCTGCCAGTCAGGGAGATTTTTGAGGTTTTAGAGTAGCTTCTTACAGCCCTGCCGCGACGCGCGCGCCTTCGGCCAGCCGCGCCAGAATCTCCAGCAGCCGACTTCGCCATTCCTCAGCCTCCATCGACACCTGGACTGCCGTCCGCGTCACACGGATACCTTCCCCCAGATTAGCTTCCAACCGCTCCCGGTCGATCTCGACCAGGTAGGGCAGGCGCACGTCGATCACTTTCTGCTGCGCGATGACGGCAGTCGCGCTCGCTTCCTGCGCCAGCAGCTTGACGTCTATCTGATAGAGCAGCCCTTCGACCGCAGGTGGCAGCACGCCGAAGCGGTCGCGCAGCTCAGTCTGCATCTGCTCGACTTCCATCTCGTTCGTCAGCCCGCCGATACGCCGGTAAATCTGGAGCCGCTGCGAGATGTCGGGGACGTAGTCGGCAGGCAGGTAGGCTGGAACCGGCAGGTCAATCAGGATGCTGTTTTCGCGGACGATGGCCGCTGCTTCGGCGGGAGCGGGCGCGCCTTCACCCGCCTTGAGGTCGCGGACGGCCTTCGCCAGCATCTGGGTGTACAGGTGCAGGCCGATAGCGGCAACGTGGCCGGTCTGGCGCGTGCTGAGAATGTCGCCTGCGCCGCGTAGTTCCAGGTCGCGCATGGCGATCTGGAAGCCCGCGCCGAGGTCGGTGTACTCAGCCAGCGTGTCCATCCGCGCGCGCGCCTCTTCGGTCAGGCGCTGGCCGTTCGGATGAAAGAAGTAGGCATACGCCTGCTGCGCGCTCCGCCCGACACGCCCGCGAATCTGGTAGAGCTGCGCCAGCCCGAACCAGTCGGCGCGGTCGACGATCAGCGTGTTGGCCGTCGGGATATCGAGGCCGCTTTCGATGATTGAGGTCGAGAGCAGGACGTCGTAATCGCCCTGACCGAACCTGAGCATGACGTTTTCGAGCAGGCGTTCGTCCATCTGGCCGTGACCGACGACGACCCGCGCTTCAGGGACAATCTGCTCCAGCTTATCTTTGAGCAGATCGATACTCTGGACGCGGTTGTGGACGAAGAAAATCTGCCCGCCGCGCTCCAGTTCGCGCAGAATTGCCTGTCGCACCAGCCGTTCGTCGAACGGGCCAACGTGGGTAATCACCGGCAGACGCTCTTCCGGCGGCGTCTGAATCATGCTGATATCGCGGACGCCGGTTAGCCCCATGAACAGCGTCCGTGGAATCGGCGTCGCGGTCAGCGTCAGCACATCCACCTGCGTCCGCAGCGACTTGAAATGCTCTTTATGCTTGACGCCGAAGCGCTGTTCCTCGTCGATGACAATCAGACCGAGATTCTGAATGTTGACGTCGTCGCTCAGAAGCCGATGCGTGCCGACGACGATATCGAGATCGCCGGACGCAAGCTGGCCGAGGATGGTGTTCTGCTCGGCCTTCGTCTGGAAGCGCGACATCGACTCGACCTTGATCGGGAACGGCGCGAGCCGACGGCTGAATGTCTCGTAATGCTGCTGCGCCAGAATCGTAGTCGGCACGAGCACCGCTACCTGCCTGCCGTCCATGACCGCCTTGAAAGCCGCGCGCAGAGCGACCTCAGTTTTGCCGTAGCCAACGTCGCCGCAGATCAGCCGATCCATCGGATGCGGCTGCTCCATGTCGGCCTTGACCTCGCGCACTGCTTTCAACTGATCTTCGGTTTCGACGTAGGGGAATGATGCCTCAAGCTCGTATTGCCACGGCGTATCCGGCGCGAAGGCGTGACCGGGCGCGCTGGCGCGGACGGCATAAAGCTGGAGCAGCTCGCGGGCTTCGTCCTCGACCGCCTGCCGCGCCTTGCTCTTGATCTTGATCCAGTCGGGCAGGCCGAGCTTGCTCAGAACCGGCGGCTTGTCGTCCGGGCCGACGTAGCGCGTCAGCCGGTCGGCCTGATGGATCGGCACGTAGAGCGTGTCCGTCCCGGCATACTCGACCATCAGATACTCGCGTTCGAGCGATTCGAGCGTGCGCCGCCGAATTCCGGCGAAGCGCCCGACGCCGTAATCCATGTGGACGACGTAATCCCCTTCGCGCAGGTCAGCATACCCGGCTTCCGGCGCGCGGGCGACACGAGCGCTTTTTCGTCGGCGCGGCTCTGGCCGGTTCCAGCCGAAGATTTCGGCGTCGGTGTACAGGTGCAGTTCGCCGCTGCCGGTACGCATCCGCCAGCCCTCGCGCAGCGCCCCCTCGACGAAAATCAGCGATTTTGGCTCCGGCGGCGTGTCGATGCGCTCGACGCGCGGCGCGAATGCGCCTTCCTGCTGCTGCCATAGCTCGGTCATCCGCGCGGCCTGCGTCGTCACGACAATGACCCGGTCGCCAGTCGCGCGGCGGGCGCGCAGTTCGGTCAGCATCGGCTTGATCTGTCCGCCGAAGCGATCTTCCGGGCCGAACAGCCCACGGAACGGCTCGGCGGTCCGCAGGGCGAATGGGCGGGCGTTTTCCTCTTCCGTCTCACCTTCGCTGCCGAAATTGAGCCGGTGGCGCGATTCCAGCGCTTCGCGGAGTGCTTCCCACGTCAGGTAGGGCAGTGGATAATCGGGCGGAATCAGGCCGGACGCCAGCTTCTCGGCCCGCGTCCGCTCGCTGGCTTCCTCGATGCCCTGAATGGTGTCGCGCAGCTCGCCCCAGTCCTCGACCACAATCAGCGCGTCGTCGGGCGCGTAGTCGAGCAGGCTGACCGGGTTCGGGTAGACATACGGCAGGTAGAACTCCAGAAATGGGAAGGCGATGCCTTCGCTCAGGGGCTGCGCGTCGCCCTGCGGGCTGGTCATGTCCTTTTCCGAGGGAGACAACCCGGCGAAGTAGCTGGCGAGGTGTACAGCGACCGGCGGCGTCCCCGCCGGGATGGCTTCGCGGGCCGGGAGAATCAGCGCCTGCCTGATCGTGTCGGTCGAGCGCTGTGTCGATGGGTCGAAACGGCGCAGGCTGTCGATCTCATCGTCGAAGAACTCGATGCGGATCGGGGCTGGCGAGACGAGCGGGAAAATGTCGAGGATACCGCCGCGACGGCTGTACGTCCCCGGCTCGATGACCATCTGCGCGGGTTCGTAGCCGAGCCGCAGCCACTGCTCCAGCAGCCGCTCGATGCGGTGACGCTGGCCCGTTTTGAGCACTATCGAGCCTTTGCGAAACTGGTTGACTGGCATCGTCCGCTGCATCAGCGCGCGCGCCGAGGTGACGACCAGCGGCTGTCGTGAGGGCGAGTCGTCCGGCGGCATCAGCGCAGCCAGCGTTTCCAGCCGGTTGGCGATGGCGGTCTCGCCCCACGGCGCGCGGTCGTAGAATAACGCGGTCGGCTCGGCAAAACGGACGATAGGATCGTCGGCGTCGAGCCACGCCGGAAGCTGCTCAGAGACGTTGTAGGCGCGGTCGATGCGGGCCGTGACGTAGATCACCGAGCTGTTCCATTCGCGCGTCAGGGCGGCCAGCGCGAACGGACGCGCCGAGCGAATCACGCCCAGGTCGCCGCCCGCGCGCTCGCTGCGCAGCCGCGCGATCACGGATCGAAACTGAGGATGTTCGCGCAGCAGGTCGAGCAGGCCGGTCAGTTGCATGGGCGTCTCTCACAGAAATAGCGTCAACAAATATGAATTGTAACGTAACTCAGGCAGGAGCGGCATAAGCAGTCGGTGAAATCAGACGAGTTCATTCTGCCCCTACTTATGTTATGCTGGTCAGAAATCGTGACCAACACGAGGTGAACGATGAGCTGCTGCTCGCATTGTGACGGGCTGGATCGGCTGTTCGACCGGGCAAACGCCGAGGCTGACCTCAAAAGCTACCTGAAGAAAGGGCCGAGCCAATCGACCCGCGCTCTGGTCGATGCGCTGCGGCGCTTCGGCGTCGCGGAGCTAACGCTGCTCGACATCGGCGGTGGCATCGGCGCGATTCACCATGAGCTGTTCGCCAGCGGCGTCCGCCGCGCGGTGGACGTGGATGTGTCCGGCGGCTATATCGCCGTCGCCCGCGAGGAAGATGCCCGGCGCGGCCAGTCAGACCGGGTCGAATATCGGCGCGGGGATTTCGTCGCGCTGGCTGGCGAGGTCGCGCCAGCGGACATCGTCACGCTCGACCGCGTCATCTGCTGCTACCCGGACATGCCCGCGCTGGTGCGCCTGTCGTCGCAACGGGCGCAGCGTTATTACGGGCTGGTCTACCCGCGCGCCTCATGGTGGATGCGCGCGGGACGTCGCGCCATCAATTTATGGATGCGGTTGCAGCGCAATCCTTTCCGGTTTTTCGTCCATCAGGTCGCGGATGTCGATGGTATTCTGCGTGAGGGTGGCTTCGAGCGACAGTTCTTCAGGCGCTACCTGTTCTGGGAAGTAGTGTTATACGCGCGAGTGGATTCCTAGCGGGTGCTCGTTCGCGTCACTTTAACATTCAACCCGATTTTCTAAAAAAGAGAACAGCGCTGTTGTACTTTGAATGCGCGTCCCGCTCCTCGATGAGATGGGTGTAAATATCAGCGCAATTTGCTTCATGGATCACATGAAAAATGCGATTCAGAGGGTAGGTATTGTATTGTATCAGCGGCGATCTTATCGGTTGTCGGGCAAGTCTGTTTAGCATCCAGTGAATTAAGGGGATGCGCACGCGCAATCGATAGCCTGCCTGACGCAGCAAACTGGCTTCTCTGGCGTAGGGGATATGAATACAACCGATGCCATTCGGGCGCAGCTTCCTGAGTAACTGCGTGAGAAGCTGTTCACCACGGCTCGGCGGGATGTGCTGAAGGACGATGAAGGACAGAATGAAGTCAAAGGAACCGGCCACTTTCGATAATGAGTCGTCGCTCAAAACATATTCGATATTTTCCAGACCGATTTGCCCGGTATGAATCCGAGCCTTTTCCAGCATATGCGGAGAAATATCAACGCCTACAACGGACTGACAGTAGCGCGCGAGCGCAATCGTGAGCCGCCCTGTCCCGCAGCCGAAATCCAGACCACGTTGGGGCTGAAATTCCCTGTCAAATTGCTTTCTGGCTGTTTCTACAGCCCACGTTACATAGCCTTCGCCAGACGCGAAGAACTCCCGCAGCGAATCTGCGGTGAGATTGGCCTGCCTGAAGCGATCAGCCGTGAGGACAGCGTAGTAGGGATCGGTTTCTCCAAGATTTTTCCAGGCGCGATCAGAATCGAGTATTGGCATCAGGGAACCTGCTTGCTCAACGCGCTGTGATTAATACGCAAAGCGTGCAGCCTTTTTAGCGTGAATCGTCAAGGATTTTTACCACAATGTCTGGCGTGACGATCTTCAGGCCGGAGCGGGCGGTGACTTCAGGGACATCGAGCAGGTGCTTGCGATCATACGTCACCAGATAATCGGGCTGCGCGGCTATCGCCGCCGCAATGACGTGGACATCCTTCTGAACCACGTAAGTGGCGACCTCTATTTTATCTTTGTCAGATGGCGAAGCCACAATTTCAGAGGTAAATCTGGCTCGAGTGTCTGGAAAAACAGCGTGTAGATACGGGGCTTTCCTGAGGATGTTACGCTCAACTTCGTCAAGGATTTCTGCCGTAATCAGTAAAGTGAGACGATGGCGCGCGCCCAGAATGATGAGGTCGTGGGCATACCCTTTACGTGAATAGAGGGCAGCAAACAGCACGCTGGCATCAACAAATACTCTAAGCATCCTCCCCTACTTTGTGGCGACCGTAGGTTTCATCGTAGATCTCCTGCCGAATTTGCTCGCTATCCTCAAGCAACTGCTCAAGCGTAATGCCTTCTGCTTTGAGAGCATCACCGATTTCAATGAGTAAGTTTGAGAGGATGATGTCATTGGAGAACAGGGTAATGCTGCCGTCCTCATTTTCTGCGATGTCGATCTCGTCGCCGCTGCGGACGCCGTGTTCTTCGAGCCACTCCGGCGGTAGGGCGATTTGACCGTTCGCTTGCATGGTGGCTTTATAGTTCTTCATGACAGCTCTCCTGTTTCGTCCCGGCTGTTGACCGAGATGCTTATGACTATTTTACCCCTGATCCTCAAGCAATTTTACGACGACATCTGGCGTGACGATCTTCAGGCCGGAGCGGGCGGTGACTTCAGGGACATCGAGCAGGTGCTTGCGATCATACGTCACCAGATAATCGGGCTGCGCGGCTATCGCCGCCGCAATGACGTGGACATCCTTCTGAACCACGTAAGTAGCGACCTGCTCAATCACATCAGGCGATGGTTCAGCGAGTTCAGCGTCCATAAGCTGTAACAGCATTTGATAGTCGGCCAATCGCCTCGGCGCTTTCTTCCGTATGTTGCGCTCCACTTCCGTCAGAACCGCGTTGCTCAGAATGGCAATGACTCTGTTGTTTAAGGCGAGTTCGATCAGGTCGCGGGCATAACCAGAATGGGAGTGGATTGCGGAAAATAGCACGCTCGTATCTATAAAGACCCTAAGCATCACCTGCTACTTTGTGGGCAAATTGCTCTTCGTAAATTTCCTGCCGAATCTTCTCACCTTCTTCAAGAAATTCCTCAAGCGAGACGCCGCTTGCCTTGAGGTCTCTGCTGATCCGATTCAGCGCGGCCACGCCTAAGGCGCGGCGTGGAAACAGGGTCAGGCTTCCATCTTCGGCTTCTACGAAAAGCACAGCATCGCCGCCTTTCACGCCAAGCTCTTTGAGCCACTCCGGCGGTAGTTCGATCTGGCCGTTGTCCTGCATCGCGGCTTTATATTTCATCGTGTTTGCTCTCCTGTTTCGTCCTGGCTGTTGACCGAGACGCTTATGACCATTTTACCCCTGATCCTCAAGCAGTTTAACGATGACATCTGGCGTGACGATCTTCAGGCCGGAGCGAACGGTGACTTCAGGGACATCGAGCAGGTGCTTGCGATCATACGTCACCAGATAATCGGGCTGCGCGGCTATCGCCGCCGCGATGACGTGGACATCCTTCTGAACAACATATTCTGCGACTTTAGTGGTGATTTCGCTGTTCAATTCGTTGGCTAGCTCGGCGTTGATCGCAAAAATCAACCTCTGATAATAGCCCAGCCCGTGTGGGAGCTTCTTGAGGATATTCCGCTCCACTTCCACAAGTATCGATGGACTCACAATGAGCCGGATAAGGCCATCAGCAGCCAGTTTCATAAGGTCACTGGCGCTGCCTGAAGCGGAGTAAACAGCCGCAAACAAAACGCTGGTGTCGACGAAAACCCTAAGCATCACCAGCAACTTTGTGGACGTATTTTTCCTCGTAAATCTCCTGGCGAATCTTCTCGCCTCCTTCGAGAAACTCTTCGAGCGTAATTCCTGTAGCCTGAAGACCTTGACTAAGGCCGCTCAACGCTTCTTCTATGACCGTTTTACGAGAAGCGACAATCAGCTTTCCATCCTCAGTTTCTTCGATAACGACGAAATTGCCGTCAGCAATATCTTGCCTGGCAAGCCACTCCGGCGGCAGTTCGATCTGGCCGTTGTCGCCAACTTTTGCCTTATACATCGTGCCTGCTCCTTATTTCGTCTCATCCTGACGCTGCCCGACCGGCGCGGCGGGGCCGTTATGACGGCTCATTGCCAGTTCGGTTCCTTCGGTCAGCCAGGTATCCACGGCCTTGATGGCGCGGTCGATGGTTTCCATGACCAGAATTTCGTCGTCACCTCTGAACGGCATCAGCACGTAGTCGGCAGGGTTCATCCGTCCCGGCGGGCGGCTGATTCCGAGCCGCAGTCGATTGACATTCGGCGTGCCGAGCCGCTCGATGATGCTCTTGAGGCCGTTCTGTCCGCCGCTGCTGCCGGTCGGACGCAGGCGCAGCGTGCCGAGCGGCGTGTCGAGGTCGTCGCAGACGACGAGCAGGTTTGGCGGCTCAATCTTGTAGAACCGCATCAGCGGCTGCACCGACTCGCCGCTCAGGTTCATGAACGTCAGCGGCTTTGCCAGCAGCACGCGCCTGCCGAGAATCGTGCCGCCTGCCACCAGCGCCTTATGTTCCTGCCGGTCGAAGCTCAGGCCATATTTGCGCGCATAGGCTTCAACGGCGCGATAGCCGATATTGTGGCGGGTATTTTCATACTTCGCGCCGGGATTGCCCAGCCCGACGATCAGGTTCCAGTCAGTCATAGTCGAGAGCATCCGTTGCGTCGATCCGAATCCCTATAGACGCATTATAGCGTCTGTAGAGGTTTCAGTGAACAGCGGGTGTGCTTGGATGAGCCTCTGCGGGGGCCAAAGCCATGTCCCTACTGAAGCCTGCCCGACCTGATTATTTTGCTCGTTGGCTGCTCCAGCCGTAGCTATCCGAGCTGGCTTTGAGCCAGCTTTCGGCAGGTTTTTGCCCATAGCCAGAGGCTCAAGCCCCTGGCGGAACGGCGGCCAACCTACGGCGTGAGCTGGCGGCTGAACTGTGTTTCGTAGAGCGAGGCGTAGAGGCCACCAGCCTGCATCAGCTCGGCGTGCGTGCCGCGCTCGACGATCCGACCG
The DNA here is from genome assembly GCA_964652205.1 of uncultured Anaerolineaceae bacterium. Lineage (GTDB taxonomy): Bacteria > Chloroflexota > Anaerolineae > Aggregatilineales > Phototrophicaceae > ZC4RG36. Next base: position 15,068 of record CAZZAO010000121.1, read on the forward strand.
CGATCCATCACCAGAATCAAGTCGGCAGCGAGGATGGTACTCAGGCGGTGAGCGATGACGATGCTCGTTCGTCCCTGCATGATTGTTTCGAGCGCTTCCTGAATCAGCGCCTCGGACTGACTGTCGAGGCTGCTGGTCGCCTCGTCCAGCACCAGCAGGCGCGGGTCTTTGAGGATGACGCGGGCGATGGCGATCCGCTGTTTCTCGCCGCCGCTCAGCCGGTAGCCGCGCTCGCCGACCACCGTATCATAGCCGTCGGGCAGGCCGATGATGAAATTGTGAATATTGGCTGCGCGGCAGGCCGCTTCAACTTCCGCCTGCGTCGCGTCCATCCGAGCGTACAGCAGGTTGGTGCGGATGGTGTCGTGGAACAGATAGGTTTCCTGCGTCACCATGCCAATCGTTTCGGCCAGCGAGTCAAGCTGGACGTCGCGCAGGTCTTTGCCGTCGATCAGGATGCGCCCATCGGTGGGATCGTACAGCCGAGGGATCAGATAGGTCATCGTCGTCTTGCCCGCGCCGCTCGGCCCGACCAGCGCGGCAAGCTGCCCCGGCTTGACCGTAAAAGTGACATCCTCAATCGCCATCTCGCGGGCCTGTGTCGGTGGCGCAGACTCGTCGGGCGCTTCTTTCTTCGCGCCGTCCCCCTTCGGCTCGTCGCCAGAAAGCACCGCCGTGATGCTGTCGGTGCGACCATAGCGCCTGACGTCGGTGAGCAGGTTGGCCTCGTCTACAGTGTAGCGGAAGGTCACATGGTCGAAGGTTAGCTCGCCGCGCACGTCGGTCAGGGCAGGGGCGTTCGGCTTTTCGACAATCTCGGTCGGCAGATCGACCACCTCGAACACGCGCTCGAAG
>CAZZAO010000122.1:0-15839 GCA_964652205.1 uncultured Anaerolineaceae bacterium
GGCTCTGGCTGACCCGAAGACGGTCGAAGCGCTCCAGAAGTGGGGCGATCTGGTGATCAACGACAAGATCACGCCATTCGGCCTGAGCGGCGCGGACGCCGATAAGCTGTTCCAGACCGGCAAGGCTGCGATGGAAATCACCGGCCCGTGGGCTGTTCAGGGCTTCCTCGATGCAGGGATCAACTTCGACGTGACGCCGCCGCCTGCTGGCCCCGCTGGCCCGCTGACCGCCGCCACCGCCGATGTACTGATGCTGAACGCGACCAGCGCGCACCCCGAAGAAGCGAAGGAATTTATCAAGTTCTGGGACTCGAAGGCTTCACAGGCGTTCTATTCCAACACCGTCGCCTTCCCGCCCGGACGCACGGACATCTCCGACATGCTGACCAACGAATGGTCGGCCAAGTTCGCGGCTGCCGCGCCGACCTCGCGCTTCTATCTGGGCGGTGAGCAGGCTGGCCCGCAGATCGACAGCAGCATCGTCGTGCCGATGGTTCAGAGCATCACGCAGGGCGTGGCGAGCGCGCAGGATGCCGCCACCAGCGCGGATCAGGCGCTAACCGATCTGCTTGCCCAGCAGACGACGCCGGAACCGGAAGCGACTCAGGGCAGCTAGCTCCGCCGTACTACGACAGGGCAGGGGAGCGGCTCATCCGTTTCCCTGCCCGTCTGAAACAGCACAAGTAAGGATGCAATCTCGTGATCGAGGCCCGTCAACCGATCATCCGCGAAGACCGCGAGGGAAAGCCGCTGAATTTCAGGGAGCGCCTCAGCTATCTCGGTCATGAACTCCGAAGGCGCGAGACACGGATCGGTTATCTGTTCATCCTGCCGAGCCTGATTGTCCTCTCGGTCTTCGTTTTCTGGCCGATCATTCAGGCGTTCATCCTCAGTCTTCAACACTGGCAGTTCGGCAACCGGCCCTCGACCTGGGCCGGGCTGGACAATTACACCCGGATGCTGACCGACAAGCGCGTGATCGGCGCATTCCGCAATACGCTGGTCTATACCGCCGGGACCGTGCCGCTCGGCCTGCTGATCTCGCTCGGTCTGGCGCTGGCGCTCAATCAGAAGATTCCGGGCCGCTCGCTGCTGCGCTCGATGTTCTTTCTGCCCGTCATTGGCTCGTTTGCTATCGTCGCCATCGTCTGGAGCTTCCTGCTCAACCCTGACATCGGCCAGTTGTCCTACTGGCTGAACTCGCTTGGCCTCGGCTCGACCAACTGGCTGCGCGATGTCCGTTACGCCATGATGGCGGTCATCATGGTCAGCATCTGGAAGGGCATCGGCTTCAACATGGTCATCTTTCTGGCCGGGCTTCAGGGCATCCCCGATGTGCTTTACGAGGCCGCCAAAGTCGATGGCGCGAACCGCTGGCAGCGCTTCTGGTACGTCACGCTGCCCTCGCTCCGCCCGACAGCGCTGTTCGTGCTGGTTATCACCGTCATCTCGTCATTTCAGGTCTTCGATCAGGTTTACGTGATGACGCCGGGGGGCGGGCCGCTCTTCAGCACCGAAACCGTCGTCAGCTATATCTACTATCAGGGCGTGCAGGTGCCGACTATCAGATATGCCGCTGCCATAGGCGTAGTGCTGTTCGTGATCGTCTTTGTCCTCACCCTGATTCAACTGCGCGTGCTGCGCTTCCGCGACCCGGACTGAGAGGCGTCTTGATGGCAACCGAAATGCTAAGTCTGGGTAGCGAACAGGAAACAACCCGCAATCGCGCGCGCTACACGCCTGCGACCATCATCATGTTCGTCGTGCTGCTGATCGCCGCCATCATCGTCGTTTTCCCGTTCATCTGGATGGTGTTGACCTCGCTCAAGTACGAGAACGACATCGTCACGTTTCCGCCGCGTCTGATGCCGACGGCCTTCACGCTCGATAACTACGTCAATGTCTGGAACCGGATTCCGTTCGCGCGCTTTTTCATCAATACAGTGCTGTTCGCGGGCGGCGTCACGGCTATCTCGCTCTTTCTCGATTCGCTGACGGCCTACGCGCTCAGTCGGCTGCACTTTCCGGGCCGCGATGCCATCTTCCTGCTGATCCTGCTGGCGCTGATGCTGCCGTTTCAGGTGATGTTTATCCCGGTCTTTGTGACGGTCGTCAATCTGCATCTGCAAAACACCTTCGCCGGCTTGATTATCCCGCGCGCGACCAATGCCTTTGGCATCTTCATGCTGCGCCAGTTCTTCATCACGCTGCCGCGCGAACTGGACGACGCCGCGCGCATCGACGGCGCGGGCGAGTTTTACATCTACCGGCGCATCATCCTGCCGCTGTCCGGCCCGGCGCTGGCGACCCTCGCCATTTTCCATTTTATGTACAACTGGAACGACTTTCTCTGGCCGCTGCTCATCACCAGCTCGAACGATATGCGGACGCTGCCTGCCGGTCTGGCGCTGTTCATGGGCCAGCATGTCGTCGAGTATGGCGTGCTGATGGCGGGCGCGACGCTGGCGCTGCTGCCGCTGTTCATTGCCTTCCTGTTCGCGCAGAAGTATTTCGTTCAGGGAATCGCGCTGACCGGCATCAAGGAGTAGCCGGAGTCAGTGGCAGGCAGCATCGCTGTGAACAGGCTCCCGGCAGCTTGCGCAGCATATTTCGTAGCGAGGAGTTCTCAACCTCTGGCGATCTGGCGACGGAGTGATTGACGGTGGCGACAACTTATCAGAATCCGGTCTATGGCGAGTACATGGCCGATCCCTTCGTTTTGCGCTTCGACGGCCATTACTACGCTTACGGTACGACTCGACCGATGCGCGAGGAAAATAAATTCCGGTTGCTGGAGTCGGCAGATTTAGCCCACTGGGAAGCTCGTGGCGGCGCGCTCGTGCCGCTGGCAGGCGGCGAAGAATACTGGGCGCCCGAAGTTGCTTGCCGCGACGGCGTATTCACGATGTACTACTCGGCGTCCGGCATCGGTGGGCAGGATCAGCAGCTTCGCGCTGCCACGAGTCCGAGTCCGTTGGGACCATTTATCGACTGCGGTCGGCTGCTCGTGCCAGATCAGCCGTTCACCATCGACGCGCACCCGTTTCGTGACGCCAGCGGCGACTGGTATCTGTTTTACTCGCGCGACTTCCTGACTCTCGACGGCAATCAGCGCGTCGGTACAGGGATCGTCGTCGACCGACTGCTCGATATGACCACTCTGGCGGGCAACCCGCAGGTCGTCGTCCGCCCGACCGCCGACTGGCAGTTGTTCATGGCGCAGCGTTCGATGTACGGCGGCGTCTATGACTGGTATACCATCGAGGGCGCGGCTACGCGCGTTCACGACGGCAAGCTTTACTGCTTCTACAGTGGGGGAGCCTGGGAGCGCAGCAACTATGGCGTCTCCTACGTTGTCGCCGAGCATCCGCTGGGGCCATACCGCGCGCCGAACAACGCTCGCCGCCCGGTTTTACAGTCGATCCCCGGCGTTATCGGCCCCGGCCACTGCTCGTTCACCGAGTCGCCCGATGGCGAAGAATTTATCATCTATCACGCCTGGGATGCGGCGATGACGGCGCGGCTGATGCGGATCGACCGGCTTCAATGGATTGACGATCTGCCGGTCGTGCTCGGCCCGACCACCACGCCGCAGCCGCTTCAAGCGGCGCATGGCGCTGACCCGCATCTTTCAGGGAGCCACTGATGACCTCGACCTTGAAACCCATTGAATTCTGGGCTTTTCTCGAAAACTCGGATTTTGAGCGTTACCACAGGGGTAAGCTGACGCGCTGGGACGAAGTGCTGCTCAACCGGCATGATGAGAGGCTGGAGCAGGACTATCAACTGCTGGTCGATACTGGCGTCGTCGGCATCCGCGATGCGGCCCGCTGGTACGTCACCCATCCCGCGCCGCATACCTTCGACTGGACGTGGCTCGATCAGGTCGTGGCGGCGGCGAAAAAGTTCAACCTGACGCTCTACCTCGACCTGTGGCATTACGGCTTTCCCGACTGGCTCGACCTGATGTCGCCAGACGCGCCGGAGCATTTCGCCGAATTCGCCGCCGCGATTGCCAGACGCTACCCGTCAATCAGGCACTGGTGCATCGCCAACGAGCCATCGCTGCTGGCCGAGCGGGGCGGCAGGCGCGCTCACTGGCGTCCCTTCCTGCGTGGCCGGAAAAATCAGGAGCGGCTGCGCCTGCAAATCTGCCGCTGCATCATTGCTGCCTCGAAAGCGGTGCTGGCGATCAAGCCCGACGCGCTGCTGATCTTGCCCGACCCGTGGCACAGCAATGAGATTCCTCAGGATGAGCAGGCCGCGATTTTCGATACAGTCATGGGCCTGCGCGATCCTGAGCTAGGCGGACGAAGCGAGTACGTTACCATTGTCGGCCTCAACCACTACCGCGATACCAGCGTGCCGCCGTTCCACATGCTGATCGAGGATGCGCGCAGGCGCTGGCCGGACAAGCCGATCTGGCTCACGGAGACGTCTGGCCCGCCGCGTGGCTGGCAGCAGACCGAGTGGTTCTGGTGGATGCTGGCCGAAATGCAGCTTGCGCAGGTGCATGGCATCGACGTGCCGGTGTTCACCTGGGCGCCTGCGCTCGGCATGTGGGACTGGTTCGACGATCAGAAGCAGGTGATGCAGGGCATCTGGCATATGGACGCCGACTACAACCGCATCCCCAACGGCAATATCCTTGAGGCGATTGCGCTCGCTCGCCAGCGCGGCTATCTGAAGTAGTGTTCCGACCCTTCTCCATGTACGGAGCGGGGGAAGCGGTCACAGCCTGATGGGCGCTTCCCGTTTGTATGGCTTCCTGACTCAGGAGATAAAGAGGACTTTCGCCGAAATTTCTCTCGCGCCGGGAGCAGAATTTAGGCTGAGGGAAAACGCCTGAACGGCTTGACATGCCCGCGCAAACTTTGATAGCCTGTAAGTGGGCTTCGATCTTCAGGTTTTTCGGACGGTAACTGTGACCGTGACGTATTCCCCGACGACCAGCGATAACCGCGTACTGACTGCGGACGACGCGCGCGAGATTGCCCGTTTCTTTCAGGTGCTCTCCGATCCGACGCGCGTGCGTATGGTCAAGGCGCTGGCCGATGGCGAATGGTGCGTCGGCGACCTGACTCAGGCGCTCGGCATGGATCAGCCCGCCGTCTCGCATCAGCTCAAATATCTGCGTGAACTGGGCCTCGTCCGCTGGACGAAGGCCGGTCGCCACGTCTACTACACGCTCGCCGACACCCACCTGCGCGACATCCTCATCAGCAGCATCGAACACCTCGACTGCCACTGCTGAGGACAGGACTGAGCAAGAGAAGGACTGAGGACTGAGTGAAAACCGCTCAGTCCTTTTTAGTTCGGATGTAGTCCTGTGACTGAAAGCCCGCCGGGTGCGAAGCCTGCCTGAGGAACGAAGGGACGGCCCGAATCCAGCCCGGTTGGAGTCAGTTGAACACGGGTCAATCCGCATTTAGCCAGTGGCTGAAGATTAACGAATCAAAGGGGTAAAACCGGGCTTGATGCATCAAGCCCTTACGGATACTCGGATACAGTGGCCTGATCTTTCTCCCCTCTCTGCTTGCGGCGCAGCGTGCCGAACGTCGCGAAGGGGCCGGGGGTGAGGTCAGCGGGCGCGCCTCGACGAAAAGCATCGTCTGATCTTTCTCCCCTCTCTGCTTGCGGAGAGGGGGCCGGGAGTGAGGTCAGCGCGAACCATCGCAAGGCCCTGTGGCTTGCCGGATTAAATGGCTAGCTGGCTCCAGCCTCTGGCGTCAGCGAGGAGCCGCTTTAATCTTTTTTCCGACTCTCGGGTTTTCTATTCTGCGTTTTGCTTTTGCGTCGATTTAGTTGACGTGGCGCTGCTGCGGCGGATGATGCCGAGTCGGGGCCGCGTAATCGCCTGACTGAGGATGTGCGGGCGCGCGTCGAGCGAGGGGAATTTGACGGTGAAGGTCGCGCCTTTGCCTGGCGCGCTCGCCACGCTGATCGTCCCGTGGTGTGACTCGACGATCCACCGGGCAATCGACAGGCCGAGGCCGACGCCTTCGCCATGGTGGCGCGCGCGTGAGGCGTCCGTCTGAAAGAAGCGGTCGAAAATCCGCTCTTTGTCCTCGGCGCTGATGCCGATGCCGGTATCGATGACCTCAATGACCGCGTCATCGTCCTCGTGGCGCAGGTTGATAATCACCTGCCCGCCATCAGGCGTGAACTTGAGCGCATTGCTGACCAGGTTGAGCAGAAGCTGCTTGAGCCGGTCGGCGTGGCCGTTGATCCGCGCTGGCTCGAAGTCGATGATTTTCACCGTCAGGTCGCGGTCCTTCGATAGAATTTTAGCCTCGCGGTAAACCTCGCTGACGACCGTATCGAGGTCGAGCGGTTCCAGTTCGAGCGTTAGTTCGCCGTAGTCGGCGCGCGCCAGAAACAGCAGTTCATTGACCAGTCGCGCCATCCGGTCGGCCTCGCTCTCGATGGCTTCGAGCGATTCCTCGTCCGCGCCGTAGCGCTTAATCAGGTCGAGGTTGCCGCGAATGGCCGTCAGCGGCGTGCGCAGTTCATGCGAGACGTCGGCGACGAAGCGCTGCTGGACGCTGAACAGATGCTCCAGCCGTTCGAGCATCCGATTAAAGACCGAAGTCAGCATCCCCAGCTCATCCATCGGGCCTTGCCAGGGCAGGCGGGTCTTCAGGTCTTCGGTGGCGACGATGGCATCGGCAGCGGTCGTGATCTGCTTGATCGGCTTGAGCGTGCGGTTCGAGACGACCATGCCGAGCATGATCGAGCCGAAGATGCTGATGCTGCTGGCCGCCAGCATGATGACCAGCAGCATCGCGTTCGCGTCCTTGATCGCCTGCGACGACTCGGCCACCTGGACGGCGATGCGCCGTCCCCAGACGTTGATTGTCTGCGTCCGCACGCGCCACTCGGCGTCGTTCTTGAGGATATTGCTGTAGGCCGTGGCGTCCGGGTCTTTCTGGCCCGAAACGTACTGGAGCGCGCTCGCATCGAGTGGCGCGCGATAGTTCTGGATGTTGGTCGATTCGTCAATCAGCGTCGGCGTGCTGGTCGAGAGGTTCCAGACCTGTACCAGCACGCCAGCCAGCCCGAAGGTGTCCAGCTCCGGCAGGTAAACGGCCACCTGCTGCGGCGCGCCAAACTCGGCAATGACCGAGGCGCGGCTGCCCGCGCGCACCTGATCGGTGGTCGTTGACAGCGTGCGGTCAATCGCCGAGGTCAGCGCCCAGCGCATGACGCTGAACACGGCAATGCCGAAAACCACGATGATAATCATCAGCAGGCCGGAGTACCACAGGATGAGTTTGGTGCGAATCGACATGACGCAGACGTTCGCCTGTTATTCTTCTTCCCGCAGAACGTAGCCGACGCCGCGCACGGTGTGGATGACGCGCGGATCGCCTTCCGATTCGGTCTTCTGACGCAGGTAGCGGACGTAAACTTCGATGATATTGCTCTCGCCGCCGAAGTCGTAGCCCCAGACGCGGTCGAAGATCACGTCGCGCGTCAGCACCTGACGCGGGTTACGCATGAACAGCTCCAGCAATTCGTACTCTTTAGCCGTCAGGTCGATGGGGCGCTCGCCGCGATAGGCGCGGTGCGTGCCGGTGTCGAGCGTCAGGTCGTTGAAGCGCAGGATTTCGGGCCGCGAGGTCGGCGTTGTGCGGCGGAACAATGCGCGGACACGCGCCATCAATTCATCGACCGAGAACGGCTTGACCAGATAATCGTCTGCGCCCGCGTCGAGGCCGGTGACGCGGTCTTTGATGTCATCCTTCGCCGTCAGCATCAAAATCGGGACATCGCTGGCGGCGCGCAGGCGCTTGCAGACTTCCAGCCCATCGAGGCCGGGGAGCATCCAGTCGAGGACGACCAGATCGGGCGGGTTGTCGCGCGCGATGCCGAGGCCGGTCTGTCCGTCACGGGCGACGCTGACACGATATCCTTCATAGATCAGTCCACGCTCGATGAACTGAGCAATACGCGCTTCATCTTCAATCAGCAGTATACGTTCGCCTGCCATGGGTGACTTCCTCTAGGTGCTGCCGGGAAAATGACTGGCTGTAGTATAGCGTACTACATGACAGGCGGGCCGAAATTATGAGCAATCTTTCATCATCCGGGCGTAGCGCTTGCTTCCGGCGTCAGTGCGTCGAGCGTCACTTCCGGGCTGAGGGTCGGAAATTCGGTCGGGAAAATGGCCTCATCAGTCGCCGTGGCTTCCGGCTGATTCGGCGGCGGGTACGGCCCCCAGGCGTAGGCGACCGCGCCGCTGATCGGCAGCGGAAAACCCTGCCCGGTCGAGGGGTCGAACAGCGCCAGCACGCCGCCCTGAAAGGCGAGCATCAGCTTTGCGCCGGGTGTCCAGCGCAGCCCGCCGCCGAGGTCGATGAAGGTCGTGCCGACGTCCTGCGCGGTCGCCGTCCCCTGAGTAATGGCGGCCAGCTTGCCATAACCGGCGGGTGTGGCGGTATCGCTTTTCAGCCGCCGGAAGAATAACAGCCGACCGTCGGGCGCGAGAGCCGGAAGCTGGACGACGCTGCCTGCGTCGAGCAGGCTGGTTTGCGCGTTGCGGTTATTCAGGTTCATGATGAGCAGCCCGCCGTCCTGCGGCGCGAACGCCAGCTCCGCCGGGCTGGCCCACGCCGTCCCGACCGATGAGGGAAGCGCCGCCGTCAGCACCAGCGCCGTGCCAGCGCGGCGGTAAACCCACCAGATGTCGTCCTGCGCTTCGGCCAGCAGGAAAGTTCCATCGGGCGACCAGCCTAAGCCCTGTAACCCCGGCTGCGGTAGATCGACCAGCGCCCCGCTGGTGAAATAGATCCGCGCTCCGGCCTGCGTGGTATAGGCGATGGTGTCGCCGATGGATGACCAGACAATCGTCTCGCCGCGACCGCGCAGCGGCGGGACACCTGCGGCCACATCAACCGGGCTGGCAGCGGTCGTGTCGCTCAGGTTAGCGACGAACAGACCGGCCTGCGTGCGATAGGCGATTCGCGCGCCATCGGGCGAGATGCCGAAATCGACCACGAAGGCGTCCGCCGGTGTCACATCGACTACGCCGCCCGACCCGACGCCATAGCGCTGGACGACGCCATCGTTTTGCAGCACGTACAGGTCGGTCGGCAGGTTGAGCGCGTCCGACTGCGCCAGCGCTGGCGCGGCGCTCAGAGCGAGCGCGATCCCGATCAGAAGCAGCCCACGGAGCGCGTTCATAAGCTGGCCTTTCTCTCTGCGCCTTCCCTGAAACGATGTTAGTATAACGGTATCGAAGTTCGCACACACGCCATTCGTGAGGAATGCCTGTGGCCCTCATCCCTTATATGCCGGGCGCGCAGCCTGAATTTATTCGCAGTGGGCCGGTCGGCTGCCTGTGCCTGCACGGCTTCACCGCCTCGCCGGATGAGCTGCGCTGGCTTGGCCGCGACCTGGCTTCGCGCGGCGCGACCGTCTACATCCCGCGAATGCCCGGTCACGGCACGCAGGCTTCGGACGTCGCCCGGATGAAATGGCGCGACTGGTACGCCGCCGCGCTCGATGGCTATCACGTCGTCCACGCCCAGTGCGAGCGCGTCTATGTCCTCGGCTTATCGATGGGCGGGATGCTGGCGCTGCTGCTGGCGTCTGAACAGCCGGTCGATGGCATCGCCGCGCTGGCCGCGCCCGTCTATCTGCGCGAGCGGATTTTGCCCTACACTCGCTGGCTCAAGTACGTCGTTCCCTACACGATGCAGGGCGCGAGTCTCGATTTTCATCAGCGCTTGCAGGTCGAACAGCAGCGCCGGGGCGATCCGCTCGTCGGTCGGGTGGCCTACGCGCGCTGGTCGACCAGCGGCGTCTCCGAAGTCTATGCGCTCTCGAAGGTCATTCAGGCGCGTCTGCCGCTGGTGACTGCGCCGCTGCTGCTGGTTAATTCAGCGCTCGACACGACCGCGCCGCCCGCGCAGGCCGACCTGATCGAGCGCCACGTCGGCAGCGCCGTCATTCAGAAACATACACTGGAACGGAGCGGACACATCCTGACGCAGGACGAAGAGCGCGAACAGGTGTTCCGGCTGGTCGGTGACTTTATCTTTGGCGCAGATTAACGCGCGCAGCAACCTTTTCTCGAACCTTTGCGTATAGTGTACAATGCGCGCTATATCCGCAAGGCGTGCTGTAACACCTATTCCTGAGGGAAAACGCCCATGATCCGTGGTTTTATCACCCAACTGACGCTGACGTGGCAGCTTATGCGCGACCCGCGCGTGCCGCTGTGGACGAAAATTGTCCCGATTGCCGCGCTGCTCTACATCGTTTCGCCGTTCGACTTCATCCCCGACATCATTCCGGGGCTGGGCCAGCTCGACGACCTCGGCATTCTGCTGGTTTCGATGCGGCTGATGGAATCGATCTCGCCGGAGATGGTGGTGATAGAGTATCGCCGCCGTCTCAACAAGGACTAGTTTCTCTCACCCTAAGCCTTCTCTCGGCGGGAGAGGGAGAAAAATCGCCCGCCATGTTGTCCTGAAACTTCATGAGATCAGGCTGCGCGCAAAAGGCCCGCTCGATGCGCATCGAGCGGCCTTTTTATTTACCGGGTTTTGAACAGGTTTCTGCTGAAGGCGTCGCTGGTTAAGCGGGCGATTCACCCCTCTCCCGCCGGGAGAGGGGCCGGGGGTGAGGGAAGCCTTACCGTACCTGGAGCCGCTGCGACTGGACATCGTCCATCGCCGTGATGGTGTCCTGTAGCCCGGCGACTTCGTCCTGAATCTCGACGCGCAGGCGTTGCGCGCGGGCGCTGTCGACGTCTTTCGCGCCGAGCAGCGACATCTGCGCGTAGATCGTGCCGAGCGACGACAGCGTGCTTTCCAACTGAATCTCGGCGCGCTTGATGCCGTTGGCGGTCGCTTCGAGATTGGTCAACTGCTGTTCGTACTGCTTGATCTGGTTTTCGAGGTCGGCGCGTACCGCCGGGTCAGTTTCGCGCTGCAAGCGGACGCGGGCGCGCTCCAACTGCTGCGGCACGGCGCGGCGATCATTTTCGACCAGCCGATTGCTCTCGAAGTCATCGACATGTTGGGCGAGGTTGTACATCTGCTCAATCCAGTCGTTGACGTCGGCGACCGTCTGCATCAACTGGGTTCGCATCGCGCCGTCCTGCCGCTGCGCCAGCGTCAGCATGTTACGCCGATACTCCATCGCCCGATTCAGGCGGTCACGCGACGACAGGTTACGAATCCGGCTCAGGTCGAGCCTGTTCTCAAACTCGCGGGCAACCGCCTCGGTCGCAGCATTCGGGTCTTGCAGCACCGAGTAGACCAGCGCGCCTTCAGCGATCAGCCCGGCGACCAGCCAGAACCACGGCTGCCAGAACGGAAACGGCATCGGGACGAACAGGAACAGAATCGCCGTGACGGCAATCGTCACCAGCGTTTGCCAGCGCAGAATCGCGTTGGCGAGGATCGCGCCCAGAGCGCGCTGACGGGTCGTGTCGGTCATGGTGTATCCAGAACTTGAAACGAAGGACTGAGGACTGAGTGCTGAGGACTGAGTAAACAGAAGTGAAGCGTGAGTTCCGCGCGGTCAGTCATGTAAATACCTGATACGCTGAAGTTGTCTTTCACTCAGTCCTCAGTCCTCGGCCCTCAGTCCTGAACAGTGATACGGAATTCGATATAGAGGGTTGTTAGCTTCCGCTCGAACTGCTGGATGTGCTGCCGCTGGCCTGCTCGCCACTGCCGCCTGCGCCGCCGAGCAGACGTCGCCGTCGCTCCTCAAGCTGCCGGTCGATCTCGCCGCTGCGAACGACGTCGTCAATCTGGTCGGAGACGTTGCGCGTCGCCATATCGAGACGGGCATCCTCGGTGTCGAGCCGGGCGCGAATCTGCTCTGCCAGCCCGCTGACTTCCTTATCGCTGACGTTCGAGAGCGCGTCGAGACTCTTGATCGTCCGCGTGGTGGTCTTCTTGGCCTCGGTTAGCTCGACCAGCGCGCGGATATGCTCACGCTCCTGCCGCACCGACGTCAGCCGGGATTCCAGCTTGAGGCGCATGTCGAGCATCGTCTGGTACTGTTTTTCCTGCTGCTGATACTGCTCGAAATATTCCTGCGCCATCTGCTGCTTGGTGTTCAACTCGGCCTGCGCGGCGGCGGCAAGGTCGTTCTTGCCCTTGACGACCAGCGTATCGATGTCGCGGTCGAGCTTCTCTGCCGCCGCCGAAAATTCGTCGGCCTTGCGCTTGAGCGTTTTGACCGTCCCGCCGACCGTGGCCGCCGAGTCTTCGAGCGCGTCGAGGTTCTTCTCGGCCTGACGGATGTATTCATCCATCACGGCGACCGAGTTCGATTCGAGGGCGCGGTCGACCATACTGTGCAGGCTGGCATTGACCATTGTGTTGATCTTATCAAAAAGCGACTGAGCCATAACGGCAGCTTCTCCTGCTCGGTTGAGAGAATGTATCTCGTAAGTTTACCACGAAGTCGGGGGAATGACCGCGCCCGAATAACTGGGGCGATTGCCTATTCATCCTTCATCTATCCAATAGCGGTCTCTGCCGGTCGAAACGGGTGAGTAGGGGCGACCCGTCGGGTCGCCCCTACCATCCTGGGCCTTTCTGGCCCCCAAATCAGAGAATAGGCGATTGCCCTACCGAATAACTGGGAGCTTATACGCGGAAATCAGGAAATAGTTCTATCGGGCGCAGTGTATAGCCCGCAGATGCAGGGGTGGTGATCGATGAGGCAGCGAGGTCATTTAACGACGCCGACGGGCATGATCGATCACGCCCGTCGAAAGCCGCCTGTCGTGACCTTTTATGAGGGTTTAGCGCGCTGGATAGGGGTTGCCCAGGGGCAGCACGAGCGTGAACTTGCTGCCGACGCCGTGCTGACTCTCGACCTGAACCGAGCCGCTGTGCATCTGAGCAATGCCGCGAACAATCGCCAGCCCGGAGCCAGTTCCTTGATCTTCATGGTAGGCGCGGTTGACCTGATAGAACGTCTCCCAGATCTGATCCAGCTCTGGTTCCGGGATGCCGCGTCCCTGATCCTCAACCCAGAGCTGCACGCTGCTGCCGATGACTGCTGCGCCGAGCGTCACCGGCTTGTCCGGCGGCGAGAACTTGACGGCATTGCTAATCAACTGGCAGAGTGCCGCCGACAGGTACTCGCGGTCGCCGACGAACGGCGGGATCGACCCGTGAATGTCGATCTGGTGCATCTGTGGCGCGCTGCCAAGCTGCTCGACGCGCTCGAACACGCTTTCAAACAGTTCAGGCAGGTCGGTAATCATATTGCGCCGCCACTCGTAGGTGCGGGCAGCATCGCCGGTTTCCAGTTCGACCAGCAGGATGAAATTCTCGATTAAACGGCGCAGGCGGGTCGCGCCCGAACCGACGCCCTTGAGGAACGCCAGCATCTCAGCATCTTCGATCTGGTCGGTATTATGGCTGTTCAGCATATCGGCGTAGGCGACGACGAATGTCAGCGGCGTCCGAAACTCGTGGTTGAGGATCGTCAGAATGTTACGCTTGACGTTTGCCACCGTCCCGGTCTGTGCTTCGTTGAGCGCCTTGTGTCGTTCCAGCCGCGACTCGACTGCGACCAGCAAATCTTCGGCGTCGAACGGTTTTATCAAGTAGTCGTCAACGCCGAGCTTCTTGCCGCGCTGGATATCAGCCTTGCTGCTGCGCGCCGTCAGAAAGATGAACGGGACTGTCACCCAACCAGGCTGCTTACGAACGGCCTGCAAAAGCTGGATGCCATCCATCTGCGGCATCATGATGTCGGACACAATCAGGTTGGGCAGGGCGGTCGTCGAGCGCAGAATTTCGAGCGCGTTGACGCCGTTATCCGCCGTGATGACGGTGTAGCCATCCAGTTCAAGGATCGTGCGGATACCTTCGAGCAGGCCGGGGTCGTCCTCGACGACCAGAATAGTCGTTTGGCTCATAACGACCGCCTGAACGCCCGGTTCAAACGGAGAGGAACACGGTCGCTGCTCATTGCTTAAGGCGCGTCTCCTTGTGGATGTCGAGCAGGTCAGAGAGCAGAGCGAAGCCCGTCGCCAGCCGACCCGCGCCGGGGCCGACGAGCGTGACTTCGCCAAGCAGGTCGGTCGTGTAGGTGACGGCGTTGATCGGGCCGCTGACACCGGCCAGCGGGTTGGTCAGCGGAATGCGAACCGGTGCGACCGAGGTTTCGCTCGGTGAGACGCGGGCGATCAGCTTCCAGCGTTCTCCGGCAGCGCGCGCCGCGTCGATGTCCGCAGGCGTGATGCCACGAATGCCGGTCACGCTCAGGTCGCTGATACTGATCTGCCGACCGAAGACCGCCTGTGCCAGAATCACCGCCTTCGCCGCTGCGTCCCAGCCATCGACGTCGCCGGATGGGTCAGCTTCGGCGTAACCGAGCTTCTGGGCCTGCGCCAGCGCGGCGGCGTAGTCGAGGCCGCCTTCCATCTGCGTCAGGATATAGTTCGTCGTGCCGTTGAGGATGCCTTTCGCATCGTGGATCGTGCAGCCCGCCAGCGACTGCATCGCCAGACGGATCGCTGGCGTGCCGGACATGACGGTGGCCTCGAAGCGCAGCAGCTTGCCCGCGTGCGCCGCCGCTTCGGCGAGCCGTTCGTAAGCCAGCGCGACCGGCCCCTTATTCGCCAGGACGACGTTCAGGCCCTTCTCGAAGGCGGCGAGACAGGTATCGAGCGCGGGCTGGGCGGTCTTGAGGTTGGTGTATCCGGCCTCAATCAGCGTATCCGCGCCGCCCGCGCCGATCATTTGCTGCGCGTCCCAGCCGCGTTCCAACCCCGGCGCATCAGGGTAATGATCCAGATGCTGCTTTTGCGCCGCTGCCAGCAGAGCCTCGATGTTCAGGCCGTCTTTCGCGTAGAGCGAGCCTTCGAGCGTATGGACGCCGACGAAGGTCGGCTCGAAGCCATAGGCCAGACGCAGTTGCTCGCGCTTGTCGCGCAAAATTTCGGCCAGCCCCTGGCCGACTGTCCCAAAACCAACCAGTATTAGCCGCATAGATAACTTCTCCTCGACGATAAGTGTAGCGCGGAACTATTGTGGGCCAAATAACGGCATATCTTCGGAGCGGGAATTTTACGCTTTATGGCTTTCTGAGCGCGTATCAAGTGAGGTTGCGACCCGTCTCAGGCACGGATTATACTTGCGACGCCGCGCTTGCGCCCGCCTGTTGATGTCGCGGCGATTAGCAGGGAGTAACTCATCATGCCGATTTCACCCGCTTCGCGCCCCGGCCCGAAGGCTCAGGCGATCATCGCGCGCGACGATCAGGCCATGTCCGGCTCGATGACTTCGCGCTATCCATTCGTCATGGATCACGGCGTTGGCGCGCGCGTCTGGGACGTCGATGGTAACGAATACATCGACTTTGCCGCCGGGATCGCGGTCAATTCGACCGGCCACAGTCACCCGCGCGTCGTTGCTGCCATCACCGAGCAGGCGCAGAAATTCCTGCATATTGCCGGGACAGACTATTACTACGATGTGCAGGTGCGCGTCGCCGAGCGTCTGGCCGGGATCGCGCCTTTCAGCGGGCCGTCACGCGCCTTCCTGTGTAACTCTGGCGCAGAAGCCGTCGAAGGCGCGGTCAAGCTGGCGCGCTGGTACACCGGTCGGCAGAACGTGATTGCCTTTTTCGGCGGATTCCACGGGCGGACAATGGGCGCGCTCTCGCTGACGGCCAGCAAGGTCGTCCAGCGCGCAGGCTTCGGCGCGATCCCCGGCGTCTATCATGTCCCCTATAACAATCCCTTTCACTGCCTGCATGGCCGCGAGGAAGCCGCCTGTCAGGCCCACGGCATCTGCGCCGATTACATCAGCGAGGTGCTGTTTAAGAAGCTGGTCGCCCCCGACTCGGTC
>CAZZAO010000123.1:0-15633 GCA_964652205.1 uncultured Anaerolineaceae bacterium
GCTCGGTGAACCGCAGAATTCACCAACCGGACATCGTTCACCCCTCGCCCTGAGGCGAAGCGTCCCGAACAGCTTGATCGTTCGGGAGTAGCCGAAGGCCGCGAAGGGCTGGGGGTGAGGGTTTAAGGATAAGCTTAAGTTGACAGCTATGGGGCGTGAACCATTGCACCCCAGTGCCTGTCGTACTTCTTCGGCGCTCGGCTCCCGGTTCTGCTCTCCTGACGCGGCGCTCATTGCTCAGAACTCAGCACTTTTCAGGCCGGTTCGGCGTCGGGCTGAGCGATAGGCAGCAGCAAGGTAAAGACGCTGCCTTTCCCGGCGCTGCTGTTGACCATCACGCGCCCGGCGTGGGCATCGGCGACCATCTTGACGATGCTCAGGCCGAGGCCGACGCCGCCGGAATGGATCGCGCGGGATGGATCAGCGCGATAGAACAGCTCGAAGATGTGGTTGAGATGATCGGGCGCGATGCCAACGCCCGTATCGCGCACTTCGATAGCAACCTGCTGCTCGATGACCCGGGTACACAGCGTAATCACGCCGCCGGAAAGCGTATAGTTGAGCGCGTTCATCATCATGTGGCGGATAGCGCGCTTGAGTTCCTCTTCGTCGGCGCGAACTGAGGGCAGGTCAGCGGCCAGATCGACGGCAAGAGTCAGGCTGCGCTCGGCAGCCTGGCTGCGGTGTTCGTCAGCCAGGGTCAGCATCATCGGGTTAATGTCACAGCGGCGCAGATTGGGATGAGCGAGGAACGAGACGGTGCTGAAGTTCTCAAGCTGCGCTGTCAGATGATCGACGCACTCGTGAATGGTCGTCAGCTTGCTCGCCACACGGTCGAGGTCAGTGGCGGTCAGCAGCCTGCCGATCAGGTAGCGGCTGGTTTCGATGTTCGCCAGCGAGGTGCGGAAGTCATGCGAGACGGCCAGCACGAAGCGGCTCATCAGCGAGAGGCGCTCGCGCTCAAGCTCGACCACCAGCTTTTCGCGCGCCGCCTGTTTCTCCTCGGTGATGTCGGCGGCGACGCCATAATACCGAACGACGCGCCCTTCGACCACGTCCCAGACCGGCTGGCGATGAATCCGCAGCCAGCGGACGACGCCATCGCGGCGGATAATGCGATACTCGCCCGTCACCGCCTCGCCCTTCAGCACGCGCTCGACGCCTTCAGCCGCCAGCGGCGCGTCGTCGGGATGATAGAGCGAGTAACTCCCCCAGTTGACATCCGTCTCGACCGGGTAGCCGGTGACGCGGGTGAAGGACTCGGTCGTCCAATCGCCCTGAATCGTCCCATCAGGAGCGACCCGATACGAGTAGGCATAATCGGAGATCAGCTCGGAGATGATGCGGTAGCGTTCTTCGCTGGCGCGCAGGGCGGACTCGGTCTGCTTGTGCGCGGTCACGTCGCGGTTGGTCATCACGGCGGCGGCGACCTTGCCGGAGAGATCGTGAATCGGGCTGAGAACCGACTCAAACTCACGGAGCGTACCGGAGTTGGCGTAGGCGATGCGCTGCTCGGCCACATCGACTTCGCCGGTCAGGAAGACGCGCTCCAGCCGGCTGGCAAGCTGGCTGCCAAACTCTGGCGGCACAGCCAGTTCGCGCCATGTTTTGTGGTGGCTTTCCTCGACGGTCAGGCCGAGCAACTGCAAGGCAGGCGGGTTGAGATACAGAAAGCGACCGTCGCGGTCGAGCATGGCGAACAACTCCGGCGTCGTCGAGAGCACCTCGTCGAGCAGGCGCGCCTGCTGTTCGAGCGCGCCAGCCAACTCCTTAAGCGTAACTTCCGCCTGAGCGTGTTCGGCGATTTCAGCCTCGAGGCGGGTATTGGCGCGCAATAGCTCGGCAGTCCGCTCCTGAACCCCCTGCTCCAACTGCTCGTTGAGGCGGCGCAGGGCAGCTTCAGCCTCGCGGCGAACCGTGATGTCGCGGCTGACGCCGACGATGCCCGTGATCTCGCCCGTGCTGTCGCGCAATGGGACGTCCGTGGTCAGGAACCAGCGCACCTCACCGCTGGCATTGAGCGTCGCTTCTTCCTTATTTATCAGCGGAACGCCCGTCTGGATAATCTCCTGCTCGTCGTCGAAAAACTCGGCGGCGATCTCGCGCGGCAGAAAGTCGAAATCGCTCGTGCCGATCAGGGCATCGGGGCTGGCCTGCGCGTAAAACTGCGCCATCGGCTGATTGGCGAGCAGGAAGCGACTGCTACGATCCTTGATGTACAGCAGGTCGGGCAGGATGTCGAACAGGGTGCGGATGAGGGTATGTTCCTCGATCAGGCGGCGTTCGGCCTGCTCGCGCTGGAGAATCTGTTCCTGAAGTCGGGCGTTGGTCTCGGAAAGCTCGGCGGTACGCGCGGCAACCTGCTGTTCGAGGTCATCGTTCGAGCGCTGGAGCGCGGCCTCGGCCTGTTTACGCTGCGTAATGTCCTGACCGATGCCGATACTCGTCCCGTCCGAGAGACGGATGTTGGCCCAGGTCGTGTCAATCAGGCCGCCGCTGCGCGTCACCTGAACGGTGTCACGCCAGCCTGCCTCGCCTGAGCGCATGGCAGCGAACATGCGCTCGCGTTCCGCCGGGTCAGGATAGAGCGATGCCATCATCGCGGCGCTGTCGCTGTCGTCGAGCGACCAGCCCAGGGTTTCAGCGTGCGCGCGGTTGAGCAGCCTGAAGTTCAGATCGGAATCATAGAGCGCAATCATCACCGGAATATGATCAAAGATGGTTTGCAGCAGTTCATTCTGCTGCCGGAGCCGTTCCTGCGCCTCTTTATGCTCGCTGATGTCGCGGGTGACGAGAAAGCTGCGCGTACTGTGGTCGTCGAGATCAACCCGATGGCCGATGGTTTCGAGCCACAGATAATGTCCGTCGGCGTGGCGAAAGCGATACTGATAGCGGGCAGGAATCCCCTGCTCTGCCGCTGCCTTGCTCACCGCTTTGACACGTTCAAGGTCGTCGGGATGGATCAACGATTGAGGATAGAGCTTATCAATCAGGTCGTCAGAGGGATAGCCGGTCAACCGTTCATTCGATGGACTGAGATAGATGATCTTCCCCTGCGCGTCAAGCTGGGTGATAACGTCCATCATGCCGTCAGTGACGGCACTCAGCAGCAGATCGCGCGTGACCACCTGTGACCGGCGATCCCGTTCCAGCGCATTTCGATGGATCGTAAACACGAGGATGAGCGCTGATACGAGGATGATAAAGCCGAGCGGGCCGGGAAACACGCCCTGAATCGGCACGCCGGGGACGATCAGCGGGAAGGCCAGCATGGCGACGCAGACGGCCACAATGACCAGCATGGTCGTCCGCAGCGAGAGAAACACGCTGCTGACGAAGATCGGGATAATCAGCCACATCAGCAGGCGTAGCTCGGATGAGGAAGCCGTCGGAACAGCGGCGGCACACATCGCCAGCGTCAGCAGAACGATGGTGAACACTGCGCTCTGCTCGTAGCGCCCCTGACGCGCCAGCCCGTAAGGAATCAGCAGCGCAAGCGAGGTCAGAAGGCAGATGATCGCTTCGGGGTTGGAAAAGAAAGCCGTCTGCGTCAGCAGCACCCACGCTAAGGCCGTCAGCATGATGCAGGGAATCATGACCAGCACCAGCCCGACCAGCAGCGATGACTGCCGCCTGCGCTCGGCTCCCTGCACGGACGGCTCAGGTTGAGAAAGTTTCGTCCACAACACGGCTGCAACCCGCCTTACGACACTACCCTGTAGAACCGCAGATCAGGCTTAGAGAATGTCACTTAGCCTCATTATAGTGATGTGAGCGTTTTTTAAGCATGAACGGTCATTTATGCGCCGATGGAAGCGCCAGTTCGAGCGGCGGACGGGGAATTTGCGGGCGGAAATGGTAGTAAATGTGGTACGGCCCGACGATGGCGCTGTCGTAGCGCGCGCCGGAATGCGCGAACGCCGCTTCCAGCGCCACGCGGACGGCCTCGACACTGGCGGTGATATAGGCGATGTCGTCGCTGCTGTCGGCCACCTGTTTATAGGCCGGGTAGCGCTCGTCGGCGGCGGTGTACTGCAAGCTCGACTTGTACGGCAGCGCCGAGCTGAAGCGTATTCGCTCCTGACTGAGGAAGGCGATGCGGAAGGCGATCCAGTAGCTGGTATAGCCGGTAGACAGATGATGCGCGTCGAGCCAGTCGATCAGCGCCTGATCGTCGTCGTTGGGGATATGCGTCTCAAGGTTGAACTGAGTCGTCAGGCCGGGCTGGACACGCGCCGCGCTGATCTGCCCCGCCGCATAATAGCCGACGACGAGGGCAACGACGGCAATTTGCAGCAGCCGACGCGGACGCAGGCCATCGACCAGCGTGCCGAGGACGATGCCGAACGGCAGCAGCAGCGGCAGAAAGTAACGTCCGGTCGGGTCGATGCTGAATTTCGAGACCAGGAAGATGAGGATAAAAATAGCGATCATCCCCAGAATCAGCGCGCGCGCGTCCGGTTTGAGCGCCTGTCGCCCGCGCCGAAGCAGTCGAATTAGCGCGACAAGATCGACCACGACCAGCGCCGCGCCAATGACTGGCGCGAAAAAGGCCGGCTCCCACGGGAAACGCATCCCGATCACGGTCGGCAGGCCGAGGACGAACAGGCTGAACAGGCCGAAGCCCAGTCCCTGATAGCTGCCCTGCGGGACGCCGTTCCCGGCATAACCGGGCGTATCGCCGCGCGCGACGTAGAAGGCCAGCGCCGCCCAGTCATGCTGAAGGTTAAAGACCCACCACGGCGCGCTGCCGACGAAAAACAGGGCGACCGCGACGCCGACCAGCAGCCCGCGCTGGAGCAGCGTGCCGGAGCGCGCCGGATTGAGCGGACGGATCAGCCGGTAGAGCAGGAACAGCGCGACCGGCGCGGCGAAGGCGACGATCAGGCCATTCGTCCACCAGCCGAGTCCCGCGATCAGGCCGAGCAGCGCCCAGCGCCAGAGCGAGCGCGGGGTCTCGTGCGTCAGGTCATAGGCGAGGATCAGCAGCAGATTGCCGAACAGCAGCGTCTCGTTGTAGCCGCCGAGCGTGGCCGTGCTGTAGACCGCCATCAGCACGGGCGGCACGGCCAGCGTCAGGCCGGCGACCAGCGCCACGACTGGACGCCCTGACAGCCGCCACGCCGCGATGAAACCGCTGGCGACGACCAGCAGATAGAGCGCCGACTGGACGACACGGATCGCCTGCACGGATTCGCCGAGCAGACGGAAGCCGATGGCGACCAGCCAGGGGTCGAGACTGCCCATATAGGCCTGACCATAGAAAAAGACCGGACGCTCGCCCTGATTGATATGCCGCGCCATCAGCGCGACGACCGCTTCATCGGAGTGAAACGAGACACTGCCGCTGGCGAGCAGCAGCGCGCGACCGACCAGAGCGACAGCCAGCACGGCGATCAAAGCGCGCCACGGGAAGCGCGGCACGGGCGAGATCATCAGAAAGGTCAGTGGGCGAGGCGTATTCTCGTGGGTGAGCATGGGCTGTGTTACACTGATCGGGTCGATTATTGCCGCTTAAGGGTTAGTGTACCCGGTTGTCTCGATGAATGTGCGTTCACGTATCTTTTTTCCGGGTCTGAACATCCTGCGCTTTTACGCCGCCGTCGCCGTCATTGCCGAACATGTCGCTACATCGAGCAACATTCGCGGTCTATCTCACTTTCCGAATCTGTTTGAGCCATTGACCTACCTCTTCCCGGCGGGCCGCGAGGCGGTCACGCTGTTCTTCGTCATCAGCGGTTTTCTGATTACCTATCTGCTGCTGGCCGAGCAGGAACAGACCGGGACTGTTTCGGTCAGGAAGTTCTATATCCGGCGAATGCTGCGCATCTGGCCGATCTATTATCTGGTCGTCATTCTCGGCTTCTTCGTCATGCCGATAGTCTTTGGCAGCCATAACGTGATCAGTCCGAGGGGCTACGTCTTCACGCTCTCCGACCCCGACTTCTGGCCCAAACTGGGGCTGTTCATGTTCATGCTGCCGAACGTCGTCTTTGCGCTGGCAGCCGATTTCATCCCCGCGCCGCATCTGTGGAGCATCGGCGTCGAGGAGCAGTTTTACCTGATCTGGCCGCTGCTGATGAAAGCGTTCCGCAAGCGCATTGGCCGGGTGATCTACGCCATCATCCTCGCCAAAGTTGTGGCGACATGGGCCTTCCTCTATCTGCTCAAACTGCCCGGTGATCGTAATGACGTCCTGCTGCGTCTGATCTCGGCTTTCCTGCACGACTGGCGGCTGGACAGCATCGCCGTCGGCGCGTTCTGCGCCTACATGCTGTTCCTGAACCGGACATGGTTCCTGCGGATCGTCTTCCACCCGGTCGTCAAGTATGGCAGCGCGGCGATTTTCATCTGGCACATCCTGTTCTTCGACACCTATTCGCCCGGCTATCTGCTGCTGCTGTCGATGCTCTATGCGCTGGTGCTGATGAATATCGCCGCCAACCCGAAGCCGCTGTTCCGCTTCGAGAACCGCGTCACCGGCTTTCTCGGCAACTTGTCCTACGGCATTTACGTCTACCACTACCTGATTTTGTACGCGCTCCTACAGGTCTTTCGGCTCGTCGGTTTTAGCGCTGAGGGCGACCCACTGCTGTTCAACATCGCTATCTACGGCGGGACGCTGCTGATTTCGATTGCCGCTGCCGCGCTGTCGTATCGCTTCATCGAGACGCCGTTCCTGCGCCTCAAGTCACGCTTCGCGCTGGTTCGCAGCGGATCGACCGCCGCCCCTGCCGAGGCGCTTGAGGCCCCGGCAGACAGAACGCCGATTCCGTCACCAGTCCCGCCCGTTTAAGCCCTGCGACGCTAAGGCACTATGAGCGAAATCGACCTGCCAATGCAAACTCAACAACCGCGCATCTTCTTTCCCGGCCTCAATATCCTGCGCTTTTATGCCGCTGTCGCCGTCATTTACGATCACATTGTCGAGCGCAGCAATTATCCCGGCCTGTCACACTATCCCAATCTGCTCCAGCCGATCTCGTATCTGCTGCCGTCGTCGGGCAACGCGGTCACGCTGTTCTTCGTCATCAGCGGCTTTCTGATTACCTATCTGCTGCTGGCCGAGCGCGAGCGCACAGGGACGATTGCGGTCGGCAAGTTCTACATCCGCCGTATCCTGCGTATCTGGCCGCTGTACTACCTGATCGTTTTCTTCGCCTTCTTCGTGATGCCGACTGTTTTTGGCCCGAATAACGTCGTGGCAACGACCGGCTTCGTCTTCAATGCGTCTGACCCCGATTTCTGGGCCAAGTTCCTGTTCTTCTTTTTCCTGCTGCCCAATATTCCATTCGCCTACCTGCCGACGGCGCTCCCGGCAGCACACCTGTGGAGCATCGGCGTCGAAGAACAGTTTTACCTGATCTGGCCGTGGCTGGTACGCAGGTTTAAGCGGCGTCTCGGCTGGGTGATCTACGGCATTATCCTGTTCAAACTGGTGGCCGAATTCATTCTGGCCGCTGTCGTCCTGCTCCCCGGCGATCATCACGACAGACTGCTGGCATCGACCTACCTGTTCGCGCGTGACTGGCGGCTGGAAGCGATGGCCGCTGGCGCGTATGGCGCGTATATCCTGTTCCTGAATAAGGAATGGCTGCTGCGGATCATTTTTCACCCGGTCGTCAAGTATGGCAGCGCGGCCATCTTTATCTGGCATGTGCTGTTCTACAGCACGCTGCGCCCCGCCGAGCATTTTCTGCTGACGGTGCTCTACACCATCGTCCTGATGAACATCGCCGCCAACCCGAAGCCGCTGTTCCGCCTCGAGAATCGCGTCACTGGCTTTCTCGGCAACATTTCCTACGGGCTATACGTTTATCATGTCTTCGTCCTGCTGGCGATCCTGCACGTCTTTCAGGACATCGGCTACAGCGCTGCCGCTAACCCGCTGGTCTTCAATATCGTCCTTTACACGCTGACACTGTCGCTCAGTATCCTCGTCGCCGGGCTGTCATACCGCTTCTTCGAGACGCCGTTCCTGCGCCTCAAGTCACGCTTCGCCATCGTCCGCAGCGGATCGACCGCCGCCCCTGCGCTTCAGCCGGAAATCGCGCCGGTCACGGACGCTGCGATCTGATCGAAGGTCGCCTGCGCCTCGTCCCAGTCGGACTCCGGCGCGATCAGGGCGACGGTGATCGGCGCGCCGTTGACGGTCAACGCGCGGCTGTCGCGGCGAAACGTCGCGGCAGAATCGGCGCAGGACGACGGCTGTGGCGCGTCCATCGGCGCAGACGAGACGGCAATCAGGGTGCAGTTATCGGGCGAAGCGAAAATCACCGCTGGCGCTGCCCCCGCGGGGCTGGTGATCGCCCGCCACGCTGCCGGAACGCGGACGCGGAAGGCTCCAGCATCGTAGCTGTCCCCGGAGATGACGATGCCGGGCGCGGCAGTCGCGCCGAACTGCGGGGGCGTTCTGGCCGGAATGCAGGCCGCGAGGGCGACGAAGCACAGCAGGAACACAACTCGTAAGCAGCGTAACTGTTTCATCGGTTAATGAATTTCACGGCGCGCGATTGGGCGTGTCGGGATTGGTCTGCATATTGCGCGAGGCCGGGTCGCCACAGGAGATGAACCCGCCATAGCCCGCGACGAACCACTCGCTGCCGGTCGGTTCCATCCGCTCGTAAATACAGACGCCGCTGCCGCCCTTGCCGCGCTCGTAATTCGCCAGCACCTCGACATCGTAGGCCGAAACAAGGCCCGCCGCGTCACGCGCGCCCGGCGAGGCGCGGCGAAAGACTGCCGTCTCATAGTCGCCCCAGTCAGCGGGAATATAACTGGCGACGCAGGCGGTGATTTTGCCGTCCGGGCAGCGCGAGCGGGCATAGGTCTGCATAGTCGCGTCGAGCAGCGCGAAGGCAGCGGCCTCGTCACCCTTGCCGACCGCCTGCGCGAACTCGACCGCCCTCGCGTAAGCCGGGTTGGTCTGCTGCGGCGTCAGCAGCGCCGTGACGACGATGACGACGGCAAGGCCGACGATGATAATCAGGCCGATCCAGAGTATTCGACTGAAGCGCATCATGTTCCCGATAGTCCCATCTGCGGCGGACGCTCACGGCGGCAATGATACC
Organism: uncultured Anaerolineaceae bacterium; assembly: GCA_964652205.1. Taxonomy (GTDB): domain Bacteria; phylum Chloroflexota; class Anaerolineae; order Aggregatilineales; family Phototrophicaceae; genus ZC4RG36. The sequence continues at coordinate 9,072 of CAZZAO010000123.1, forward strand.
ACGCGACTCACCGACTGCTCAGCGCCGGTTGAACCTTTCATCAGCCGATCTATCTGGCCTATAATGCGGACAGCGAAGGAGTCAGGCCGATGAGTATTCAGGTCGAGTGGGATAACGAGCAGCATACCGTCGTCCGCTATACGTTTCTGGGCAACTGGACGTGGGAGGAACTGTACGCCTCGCTCGACAGCGGCGAGGCGCTGGCGAAAGACGCGCCCGCCCGCGTCAGCGCGATCCTCGACCTGCGCGAAGGCTCGTCGCTTCCCGGCGGCTCCTTCCTCAATCGGACGGGCCGTGACCACGCGCAGGCGCTCGTCAACCGCGCTCAGACCGACCGGGGACAGATCGCCGTGGTCGGCGCGGGGCCGCTGATCCGCTCGATGTTCACCGTCTTCAGCAGCCTGTTCGCCGACAAGGCAGGCGGCGTAACCTTCGTCGCTTCCCTCGAAGAAGCGCGCCGGATCGTGACTGAACCGACCTCAGCTCCCTGATCGACACCATTCGTCGCGCCGCCTGAGCAGGTGACATGGCCGCTGTTCCAGGCGTCCGGCTCAAAGCTGCCGAAGACGATTTCCAGCCTGCATCTTCGCGCCATCAGCGCTGACGGGCAGCAGTACGGATTTCCCCGCCAGCAGCCTCTGACGGTGTTGACAGTCCCGCCGCGCCATGCTAAGTTATGGCAGCATGTTACCGGTAACATGAAAGTTTACTATTCCTTTAGACAGTCAAAAGATCGGCTGACGACACGACTCAGCGTCAGTCTTGATAAGGGGCCATCATGAGCACCATCGGCGATGTCGCCGAGCGCGCAGGCGTCTCGAAAATGACCGTCTCGCGTGTCATCAACCAGTCTGGCTACAGCAGTCAGGCAACGCGCGAGCGCGTCGAGCAGGCGATTGCCGAGCTTGGCTACGTGCCGAACGCGCTGGCGCGAAGCCTGCGCTTCAAAAAGACCCGGACGCTGGCCTTAGTGATTACCGACATCACCAACCCGTTTTTCACGACGGTCGCGCGCGGCGTCGAAGATGTCGCCAGTGAGCAGGGCTTCAGCGTCATGTTCTGCAACACCGACGAATCGCGCGACGAGGAAGCGCGCTACCTGAACGTGCTGGCGCAGAAGCAGGTCGATGGCGTGCTGCTGGTTCCCTCAAGGAGCGCGCCCGACTCGGCGCGCTATCTGAGCGCGCGGAAAGTCCCATTCGTGGTCATCGACCGGCGTATCCCTGGCATCAGCGTCGATACGGTGCGCGGCAACTCGTTTCAGGGGGCCTACGCCCTGACTCAGCATCTGATCGCGCTCGGACACCAGCGAATTGCCGTTCTCAGTGGCCCGCAGGCCGTCACGACCGGCTCCGACCGTATTCTCGGCTATCGGGAAGCGATGGAAGAAGCGGGCCTCGCCATCGAAGAAGGGTTAATTCTGTCGGCGTCATTCACCGCGCAGGGCGGCTATCGGATGGCCGGGCTGGCGCTGGCGCAGACTCCGCGCCCGACGGCGCTGCTGGCGGGCAACAATTTCATCGCCTTTGGCGCGCTGCGCTACTTGCAGGAAACCGGCTTGCGCGCCCCCGACGATCTTTCAGTCGTGACCTTCGACGACCTGCCGGAAGCGATCAACTTCGACCCGTTCCTGACGGCAGCGGCGCAGCCCGCCTATGAGATGGGCCAGCGAGCGACGACGCTGCTGCTTGAGCGGCTGGCAAATCCCGGCCCCTACACGGCGCAGGAAATCGTCATGCCGGTCAGGCTGATGATTCGGCGGTCGAGCGGGCCGCCGCCAGCCAGCCAGCGGTGATGCCTTAAAGGAATCGTATGACACTACGCAACGTCAAGCCGTGGATTGTCCAGGCGCAGCGCGAAAGCTGGGCCGTCGGCGCGTTCAACGCCAACACGCTGGAGCAGGTACAGGCTATTGTGCTGGCGGCGCAGGCCGAAAACGCGCCTGCCATCGTCCAGATCAGCCATCACGCGCTTCAGTATGCGGGCAGCGGCAATGAAATTCTCGGCCTGCGTTACATGGCCGAGATCGGCAAGGTCGCTGCCGAGAGCGTCAGCGTACCCATTGCGCTGCACCTCGACCATGCCAACGAGCAGGAAGTCGCGCAGGCAATGGCGCTCGGCTTCACCTCGGTGATGTTCGACGGCAGCGACCTGCCGTTCGAGCAGAACGTCGCCGTCACCAGCCGTCTGCGTGAAATCGCCCACTCGCTCGGTATTTCGATAGAGGCCGAATTAGGCGAAGTCCCGCGCGCCGACCGTCATGGACAGGTCGATCACGGCAGCACTTTAACCGGCCCCGAAGACGCCGCCGCCTTCGTCGCGGCCACCGGCATCGACACGCTGGCGATTGCGATTGGCTCGGTTCACGCCATCCGCAGCAAGCACGTCAAGCTCGACCTCGACCGGCTGGACGCCATTCGCGCGCGGGTCGATATTCCGCTGGTGCTGCATGGCTCGTCCGGCGTGACCGACGCCTCGATTGCCGCCGGAATCGCGCGCGGGCTGTGTAAAGTCAACGTGGCGACGCAGTTGACGCAGGCGTTTACCGGCGCGGCGCGGGCGGTGCTGGCCGACGAAGGCGAAGTCGATCCGCGCCGCTATCTCGGCCCGGCGCGCGCTGCCATGAGTGAGGCGGTGCGCGAGCGACTGCGCTTCTTCGGCGCAAGCGGAAAAGCCTGATGATCCTGTGCCTGAACCTCAATGCCGCCATCGACAGGACGGCGCTCGTCAGCCCGTTTCGGCTCGGCCAGATTCACCGCCCGCAGCAGGTGATCGCGCTGCCGGGCGGCAAAGGCGCGAACGTCGCCCGCGCGCTGCGAACCCTGGGCGAAACACCCGTCGTCGCCGGGTGGGTCGGCGGTTTTGCCGGACAGTTCATCGAGTCGGGTCTGCGCGCTGAAGGGATCGAGACGGCCTTGATCGATGCCGGGGCCGAATCGCGCACCTGTCTCTCGATTATCGACGAGACAGGCGGAACGCTGACCGAGCTGTACGAGCGCGGTGAGGCAATTCCGGCGGACAAACTCAGCGCGCTGCGGAGATGGTTTCGCGCTGAAATCGGCAGCTACGAGGCGGTGACACTGTCCGGCAGCCTCCCGGCAGGCGCGCCGCCCGATTTCTATGCCGAGTTGATCGGCATCGCCCGCGCGCGTAATGTTCCGGCGCTGCTCGACACCAGCGGCGAAGCGCTCAAATGGGGCGTCGCCGCCAGCCCGCATCTCATCAAGCCGAATCAATCTGAGTTCAGCGCGCTCATCGGCGCAGCGCCGAGCCGCGTGGCCGACTTCGTCGCCGAGGCGCGGGCGCTTGCGCGGCAATTTTCGACGATCATCGTCCTGTCGCTCGGCGAGGACGGCGCGCTTGCGATTGACGGCGATCAGGCGCTCCAGGCTCGCCCGCCCGCCGTCAGCGTCAGGAGCGCGGTCGGTTCCGGCGATTGTCTGCTGGCCGCTCTCGCCCGCAGCCTGACGCGCGGCGACTCGCTGGCGAACGCGCTGGCCGACGGGGTCGCCGCCGGGACGGCCAACACGCTCCAGTACGGCGCGGGCGTGTTCACGAAGGAGAATTTCGAGAGAATCCGCGCCGAAGTGACGATCACGGAATTCGGATCGGCATGATGCAGAATGCTTATCGGAGTTTTCGAGTGATGAAGAACCCGTGCGGCGCGCGATTTTTCACGCCTCGACGAAAGCCGACCTCACCCCCTGGCCCCCTCTCCGTAAACGGAGAGGGGGAGCGGATGCGAACCATCGCGCCCCTGAGCTTGCTCCCCTCGCCCTCCAAGGAGAGGGGGGAGCGGATGCGAACCATCGCGGCTTTGTTCTTTCTCCCCTCGCCCTCCGGGAGAGGGGTTGGGGGTGAGGGCGCGGATACCAACCATCGCGCCCCGAGCTTGCTCCCCTCGCCCTCCAAGGAGAGGGGCCGGGGGTGAGGTCGGGCGCGACCAATCGCGTCCGACAGAAGCCACGATGATCGTGCGGCTAAGCTTGCTCCCCTCGCCCTCCGGGGAGAGGGGTTGGGGGTGAGGGCGCGGACGCGAAAAATTGCGCCTCTGAGCTTTCTCCTCGCTCCCGCCGGGATGAAAACCGAAAGGATAACATCATGCTCACGACCAGACTCACGCATCCTGAAATTCTGGCAGCGCTCGGACGGATGGGCCACGGCAGCAAGGTGCTGATCGCCGACGGTAACTTTCCGTTCGCCACGCACACCAACCCTGCCGCCGCCCGCGTTTACCTCAACCTGCGCCCCGGCCTCGTCAGCGCCACCGACGTGCTGGAGCCGCTGGCCGCCGTGATCCCGATTGAGTCGGCGCAGGTCATGCGGACTGCCGACGGCAGCGAGCCATCGATCTTCGCCGAGTTCCGCGCGCTGCTGCCCGGTCACAGGCTGGCAGCGTTAGAGCGTTTCGCCTTCTACGACGCGACTCAACAGCCAGAAGTCGGTCTGGTAATTGCGACCGGCGAAGCGCGGATCTACGCCAATCTCCTGCTGACGATTGGCGTCGTCTCAGGGTGAGGCGACGCCAGCGACGCCGGGCAATGGATCGGACGCAGCGAACAATCGCCTATACAGCCTGCTGTTACCGGTAACATGTTACCGTTATCAGGGTCGACTCACGCGGAGACGGCCCTTTTTTAATTCACTCCACAGGTTTGAACGTAAAGTTTGTTGTAATCTGAGTTACAATTTCGGTTCCTGTTTCCAGCTCAGAACGAAATCGAGAGCGATGAGCGTCGATCAACTCGTCGGGCAAACGCTCGGACAATACACCCTGCTCGACATCCTCGGCTCAGGCGGCATGGGCGCAGTTTACCGCGCGCATCAGGCCAGTCTCGACCGCGACGTGGCGGTAAAAGTGCTGCCTGCCGATCTGGCCGACCAGCTCGGCTATCTGGGGCGGTTCGAGCGGGAAGCGCGGATTTCTGCCTCGCTCGAACACGCGCACATCGTCCCGGTCTACGATTACGGCGTCCAGGACAAACAGAGTTACGTCGTCATGCGCCTGCTGACCGGCGGGACGCTCGGCGAGTGGCTGCGCGACGCTGAGGCGGGCCAGCGCCCGCCCCCCCGGCTCGACCAGATCGCGCAGATTCTCCGACCGCTGGCCGACGCGCTCGACTACGCTCATCAGCGCGGCGTCATTCATCGGGATGTCAAGCCGGGCAACATCATGTTCGACGACGTCGGCAGCGTCTATCTGGTCGATTTCGGCATCGCCAGACTGGCGCGCCAGAGCGACGGTCAGACGACCAACACCGACGCCTTCCCGGCACTCGGCACGCCCGCCTTTATGTCGCCGGAACAGTGGCGCTCTGAGACGCTAACGCCGGCGGCGGATCAATACTCGCTGGCCGTAGTCGCTTACGTGCTGCTGTGCGGCAAGCTGCCCTTCGACGCCGACACGCTCTACCAGATGATGCATAAACACCTGAACGACGCGCCGACGCCGATTCAGGATTTCCGTGATGATTTACCGGCGTCAATTTCGGCGGCGCTGGAACGAGCGCTGTCAAAAGACCCGGCGCAGCGCTTCCCGTCGGCGACAGCCTTTGCCGAGGCGCTGGCGGCAGCGACCGAGAGCGGCGGGGCGGCAGCGATCCCGGCGCTGACGCCGATCTCGCCGCAGATACTCGAGGACACCACGCCGCACTATCGGCTGGTCGAGCAGCGGATGCTGCCGCGTTCCGCCCTGCTGCTCGGCGCATTGGCGGGATTAATCGCCGTCGCGGCGGTGGCCTTGATTCTGCTCCAGCCGCCGTCCGCCATTCACGGGCTGGCCGGGATTGCGGCTAACGCCCTGCCGACGCGCACCGCAGTCAGCGCCTCGACGGCCAGCAGCATCGTCCTTCAGCCAGCTATCACCGCATCCGCTGATGATCCGCCGGTTACATTCACGTCGACGGCAGCGCCGAGCCATCCAGCCATCGAGCCGACGTCAGTGACGTCGATTGCCATGACGCTGACCGCGCTACGCTCGAACGCTCCGACCCACGCGCCGCGCGTCACCGACTCAGCGACGCAGATCGTTCTCACGCCGCTGCCGACTGCGAGCAATCCAGCAGTGATCGGCCCGGTCGAGGGGCCGTCGCCGCTGCCTGGTTCGGTCGCGCCGTCGTCAACCATGCCGACGGCGGACGCCCTGCCGAGCGGTTCTCTGCGCGCCGACCTGATGGGGCAGGTCTTTCGACTGAATACCGACGGCGTGCCGTTTCTCTATGCCTTCGAGCCGCCGGATTTCGCCGGTCAGGAACCGTACCTGACGATCCACGTCGATAACTATCCCGTGCGCTACCATCCGTCTGCCAGCGCCATGCCGATTGGCTACCTGACCAGCGGCCACAGTTACCCGATTGTCCAGACGGCCAACGGTTACGCTTTTGTGCGCGGCAGCAAGTTCTCCGGCTGGACGGTGATCGACGCGAAGGTGATGACGATCCACGGGACGCTCCCCGAAGGATAGGCGCGCCCGAAACTATGTCATTTCTACCAATGGAACCTGATTCGGGACAGGGCAATCGCGTCTTAAATAGTGGTGAGTAGGGTGAGAAGATAGGCGTCG
>CAZZAO010000124.1:0-15618 GCA_964652205.1 uncultured Anaerolineaceae bacterium
GACAGAAGGCGACCTCACCCCCGGCCCCTCTCCGCAAGCAGAGAGGGGGGAGCGGATGCGAACTATCGCAACTCTGATCCTTCTCCCCTCGCCTACCGAGAGAGGGGTTGGGGGTGAGGGCCGATGCCTCGACAGAAGGCGACCTCACCCCCGGCCCCTCTCCGCAAGCAGAGAGGGGGGAGCGGGCGCGACCTATCGCGGCCCGACGGAAGACGACCCCTCCCCTGTCCTACGCGGCCTCCGGCTCCTGCCGAGCAAAAGACGCTCGGCACGCTTCGTCCCCGTAAACGGAGAGGGGGAGCGGATGCGACCTATCGCAACTCTGATCTTTCTCCCCTCGCCTACCGGGAGACGAAATGGTAGGGCCTCGTTCGCGCCGCGAAGCGGCGTCTCGACCCGCAGGGCGAACAGGCCATCACCAGGGGCCGGGGGTGAGGGCGGACACGGCGCTATCGGTGTCACGGATCGCTTCGAGCGCCGGGAGCAGGTAGGCGCGCAGGATGCGGCGGGCGTCGTAGTCGAGCGCGAAAGCCCGCGCCTCGGCCCGCAGGTTGAGATCGTCGCGCCGTTCGAGCGCCCATTCCAGCCCGTCGAGAATTTGACTCGGCAGGACATTGGCCTGCTCGCTGCCCTGCTCGGTGTAGACCAGCCCGTCGAACGAATCGACGGGCAGGCCGTAACCCGGCCCGATCAGTTCGGCCATGGCGGTCAGGCGCGTCGAGATGACCGGGCAGCCTGCCGCCTGCGCCTCGATCAGCGGAATCTCGAAGCCGCCGCCCGCGCTCGGCAGCACCATGACGTCGGCGGCGTTGTAGAGCAGGTTCAGCTCGGCGGGGCCATAACTGCCGCGCAGCAGCCGATAGATATCGGGGAAACGCAGGCTGCGCTCCGGGATGCCATAGAACTGCGCCATCTCGATCAGGTCGGGGCCGCCGTAGTCGTCGCCGGGATAGGTGTGGATGTAGAGCAACGCCGCTGGATGGCGAACGACAAAGCGCGCCCACGCCTTCAGCAGCCGGTCGAGCGATTTGCGGTTCGGCCAGCCTTTGTTGGCGGCGACACAGACGGCGAAGAAGGTGCTGCCGTCGATCTCGAGTCGGCTTCGCGCGTCGGCGCGGTCGAGCGGACAGAACAGGTCGCAGTCGACGCCGTGCGGGACGTAGGCCGGGTCGAGGCCGAAGCGGCGCAGTTCGCGCTCGCCGTGCCGCGACATCGCCCAGATATGGGCGCAGCGGCGCAGCCGGTCGATGACGGCAGGTGGAGCCGGGTGATGGTCGATGGGTGTCCACGCTGTGACCGGGACGCGCGCCAGCATCTCTGGCTGCAAGACCCAGGCATCGACCAGCGTGAGGGTAACATCGGGGCGGAAGGCGTCGTAGTGCAGCGGCAGCAGGTCGTTACCCCACGGCTCGATGCCGCCGGGCAGGTGGCGGACGCCGTTGATGGTCAGTTCCGCGCCCCTGAGGCCGTAGAAGGCGCTGACGATGACTTGATGCCCGGCCTCAGTCAACAGCCGGGTGAAAAGGGCCGTTTGTTGACCGTAACCGTTTGGCGCAAAGGCGCTGTTGCTGTGCCAGAGGATATGGAATGGTCTTTGTGACACTTTTTTGGTCTCCGCAGAACAAGCTCGCCCCTGACCAGGCCGCTCAACCTCACCGCCCTGCCCCCTCCCGCACGCGGAGAGGGGGAACGGCCACGAATTGATGGGGGGCAAACAGCGGGTGGAAACAACGCGCAGAAGTTCGGGCGAGTCAGGCTCCAACGCCGTCGAGGTAATGGACGTGCAGGCTGAGGCGGTCGCCCGCCTGCCAGCCCGCGCCTTCCTCGCCATAGCGAACGACGAGCCACGCGCCCTCGGCCACGTAGCGCTGCGCGGCGGCAAGGACGCCACTGGCAGGCGCGCGGGCGCTCAGTCGGCTGGCAACTGCCGTCCCGCCGAGATAGGCGCAGGCGGTTCCCTCGACGGCAGTTCCGGCAGTCCCCCAATTTTCGAGCCGGGCCTGAATCGCCGTCCCGGCGTTATTGGCCTGCTCACTCGCCAGGTAGACGTTAAGCAGCGTGAGCGCGCGCGGCGCTTTCATCAGGTAGAAAACCTCGTCAGCCGCGCCGGGATCGGCGTCGATGATGAGCGAGGCGGTCTTGACGTTTTCAGAACCGAACATTAAGGAGCCTCCAGAGTAGGTGAGAGATGATAGTAGTGCTGAGTGCTGAGTGCTGAGTGCTGAGTGACGAGTGCTGAGTGATGAGTGATGAGAAAAAGAAGAAAGCCATGACCGGCGTACTTTCTCAGTTCTCGGCTCTCGGCGCTGCCGTCAGGCCCCTGTCGGCTCGGTGGCGTCGTGGGTGAGCTTGACGCCGAAATCGTCGCGGCGGACGCCGACGGCGTACCCGGCGCGCAGGTTCAACTCCCAGGCGCGCTTGCTGGCGTCGCGGTCGGGTTCGAGCGTCGGCGCTTCGCGGGTGTCGAGCGCCAGCGCTTCGCGGCTGAAGACCGCCGAGACGGCGTCGCTGCTGCCGTCGATGGCGATGTTAGCGCTGCTGAACCACTGCGCCGCCAGAAAGCTGCCAACGCCGTAGTCACGCATGGCCTGATTCGCCACCTCGCCGAGGAATGCCTGATTGGCCGTCGGCTGGCCGAGTTCCGTCCAGACCGCGTGCCAGGCATAGGGATGGACGACGAAGAAGAACGGCGCGCGCACCTTTTCCGTCCGCAGGCGGGCCAGCGCCGCCGCGCAGCGCTTGATCGTCAGCGCCGAGCCAGCCGCGCCCTTGTCGACGCTGAAGCCGGAGAACAGGCCAACGAGATCGGTGTCGATTTTGGCGGCAATCGCGCCGCCCATCTCGACAGCGGCATCGCGCCGGGCGTCGTTCGGGTCGGTCTGGATGCGCCGGTCGGTGAGGATGACCTGCGTCATGACTTCGCCGGGCGTCAGCGTGACGGCGTCGGTCTTGGCCCACTCGGTCGCACTGGCGAAGTCAACGCCCTCGGCGACGGGCTGCGCCGTCAGGCTCGGATAGATCGGCAGGATGCGATTGGCGTAGCCACGGGCGCTGTAGGCGGTCACAAGACCGGCCATCAGATTGGTCTCACGGGCGACGAACAGCGTGTCGGCGTAGACGTCGTTGAAGTACGAGTTGAGCGAGGTGATGGTCGAGACAGGCATGAGAACTCCTTAGAAAGCAGCGAGAAATGAGAGCCGGAAAAGGCTGAAAACAGGCCCGTCGCTAGAGCGGGGCTTCGAGGTCTGCTGGATCGCCGTGATAAACGACACGCCCGCCGGTAAACATCGACGCGCCGCCGAACAGCCGTGCGCGGCGCTGGGCATCCGTTTCGCCGGGGGCTGCGCCCGCCGGAAGCGGCGTGGTCGCGGCGCGGGGCGCGGGCGCAAGGGCGCGCAGGTCTTCGGCGTCGCGGCGCAGATCGGCTTCGGTCTCGCCTTGCAGCCGCGCGGCCAGCTTCGGCGGCAGACCGGCCTCGGCGGCGACCTGAGCGCGCAGCGCCTTGAGCGTCGCTGCTTTGAGCTGCGCTTCGAGGTCGGCGATCCGGGCCGAGGGGTCGTCAACCGGCGTGACGGCGGTTTCGGGGTCGGTCATGGGGCAATACTCCTCTCTCCATCGTGAGCCTGCCCGGCGAGAATGCTCATCGCCTGAGCGAAGGTGTAGGGGATGCCGCGCGCCGCGCTGATCTGGATGATCCACTGGGCGAGCGGCGTCGGCAGGACGAGGCGTTTCTCGACGCTGCCGGGCTGCCTCTGCCGCTCGTCGTAGCCGAGCGACACGAAAATGCGGCTGTCCGGTGACGGCGCGCCCAGCTTCCAGAGATCATGGAGCGAATCGACCCACGGCCTGCGTCCCAGATGCAGCGGCGCGAGCGCGTCGCGCAGGTCGGCGAAGGTCACGACGAGCGCGGTTTCCGCTTCAATCACGGCTGTCTCCTTTCGAGAAATAAAAACGCGCCCCCGGTTGAGGCGCGTTTCGGCATCTGCTTTCAGCCTATGTCAGTGTCAAGGCGTGAGGGGGTGTCCAGATGGACATTTTTCCGACGAGGCTTATTGATCGGCTCATTAAGTTAGATCGGCGATGGTCAGAAGCTATTTTTCTGAGTAGAGCAGTAACCCAATATCGAACTGGCTGAACATCCCAAAATGTTTTTCGTTTCTCGTGCAAATCGTCAGCCCATCATATTCGCCGGTGGCGGCGATAAGACAATCCATTAAACCAGGGATACTTTCTCCTCTCGCGCGCTCATCCTCCAGATGCCGCCACATTTTTGCGCCACGGCGCGCTGCTAAACTATGGAGAGGATAGCGGCGGAAGGGTTCCAGCAGGACATGGTGAGCAACCTCAAAAGCTGGCGTGCGAATACCAACCCATAACTCGGCTTCGGTCAACACAGAATAGTCAGCCGAGATGTTTTCCCGATGGATCTGGTGAATAAGTCCTGTTGATGCAGGGCGGTGACGAATCAAATCAATAAAAACTGTGGTATCGAGTAGATATTGAGTGTCACGATTCAGCGTCATAAAGCCACTTCAGGCGGCCATCCACCGAGGCGCGCAGTTTCTCCAGCTTCTCATCGTCCAGGTCGTTGATGAATTCATCACTTGAAGCAAGCTGTGCTAGAAGCTCATCGAACGCCTGCCACGCCTCTTCTCTGGAAGCTGGCTCAAAATCAGCCAGTGTGTCTGGCATACTCGTTACCACTCTCGATGGTTGACGAAGATCGTTCAAGGGAAGCATGACGCCAAAGGCTTTTTCCCACTGACTCGTCACATTCAGAAGGTGAGTGGACATCTCTTTAGCAAACGATAACGGGATGATGATTCGACTGACATATTCAGCCGCCTCGATACCGTAGAGTGGATCACGGCTTATGAGGAAGAAATCAATTGTGACTTCGTTGGCGCTCACCGAGAATACGGCGTTGTTGACGTAAACACGGTTTCCGGGTTGACCGTGTGCCTGTTTAAGAATATCGACAAGCATCCGTTTTTTGTCATCGGCTGCTTCGCTCATCGAATATCCTTTCATATGTCCAGAGCCGTTTTGGAACTGCAATTCCTGTATCCATTATACGCGCTTCTCTGTGACTGGCATGACCACCTCACGGATACTTATGACAGCGCAAATGATCCGGTTGGATCATCCGCGTGGCGGCTGAGGTGGGGCAGGCCGCAGGCGAGCTGCCCGCTTCGCCGGGGAAAGGCGAGTCGCTCAGGGTGGCTCTTAGAATTGCGCCGAAGTCGGCGAGGCTGGCGGGCGAGAGCGCGACCAGTCGTGTCGAAAGTGAGCCAGCAGCAGGATCATGGACGCTGAAGCGCCCGGCCTGATCGAGCATCATCGCCAATCGACGCTTGCCGTCAGCGAGCATGAAAAGAGGCCGCTCTGGCTCATCCAGTGACCAGGCTCAAGGCCCCACCAGCGGGCGCAGCGGACTGAAGCGTGAGTGCTTCCGGGTCGCGCAGACCGGCCTCAACGTTCAGATCGCCGGGGAGCAGCCTGCCAACCATGATCGTATCGACCAGCCGTCCGAGGTCGATGAAGGCTGTCGGGTCATCAGCGTCAGGCGCAGCTAACCGGCCATCGAGGCTGAGAAACAGCTCGGTTTCCCCGCCGCTGACGCGGATGCGCTGCTCACCGCGCTCAAGGTGATAGGGAAAAATATTCTCAGCGCCGAGGTCGCTGGCCCAGACGACTATCGTCCCGGCCAGCGCCAGACAGGCGGCGTAGAGCGGCGGATCGTCGGCCATGCCGGTGACGCGGACGAAGCGCTTGAGCCAGTCGAGGTCATCCTGCGGCAGCCCGATCAGCGCCTCGAACAGCATCCGCTCCGAGCCTTCGCCAATGCAGGCGGCGACCGCGTCGCGCAGCGCCGTGTGGGCCGCGTAGACAGCGGGATTGCCCGGCTCGCGCAGCGCGGCACCTTTGCCCACTGAGAGCAGGATAACAACAAATTCATTCCGATCCATGACCGCTTCTCTCACTGAATATGTCATTTATGAAAATTGTAAAGCAATACTGGGCGATCTTAAGGATATGTCAAGGAATCAAAACAGGCTGCTCAATCAGCAGCCTGTCCGATGGTGGAATTGGGTTGACTGACCGGGCTAGCCGGGGCAGAGGCTGGCGGCAAAGCTGAAGCTGTAGTCCCCGTAAGTTGAAGTCACCTGATCGCCAATGAGCGCAACGCTGACGCCGCTGGCCGACTGCGGAAGCTCGGATTCCAGCGCTGACAGCACCAACTCGCCATGCCCATCTGCGGGGTCAACCAGCCAGACTTCGACCCGTCCAGCCGTGCAGTAAATCGCAATCGGGCCGGCGACCGCTTCCGAGTTGAGACGGGCATCGCGCGCCACGAGCACGGTCACGTCATCGTCGCTGCCGCCATGCTCGGCAATGAACCTGAGCAGGAAGTCAAGCGCTTCAAAGTTCTTCCAGAGGAAGAGCTGTCCCTTATAGATCACGCCGCCAGCGCTGGCGGCGCCGCCGATCCGATTTTGCAGCCTTTCCCTGGCCGATGCGTCCTTCACCTTGAAGGTCAGCGTATCCGTGCCGCCGTTTCCGTTCAGGTAAGTTTCGCTGCCGTTGTAACCGCCAATGATGACATGGTCGTCGCCCTGACCGGCAGATAGCGCATAGACGCTGCCTTTGATGGTGATCGTGTCATTGCCCTGCCCACCATCAATGCCCTCGACTCCGGCATAGCGGCCAACGGTAATCGAGTCATCGTTCTGGCCGCCATCAATGTAGTCAACGCCAGCCTTATTGATATCAACGGTGTCATTGCCGTCGCCGGCAAGGATGGTATCGGCTCCGGCTTGGCGAAGCGTAATGCTGTCGTCGCCATCCCCTCCCTTAATCGAATCGGCTCCGGCTCTCCTGAGGATGATGGTGTCGTTGCCGTCCGCGCCATTCAGCGTCCCGGCTCCGGCTTCGTGAACGAGGATCGTATCATCGTCATCCCCGCCATTGACGCTGTCAACGCCATCGTGATAAACGCTGACCGTATCATTACCGTTACCGCCATTGATGTCGCCATTGACATCACTGCCGTCCCGGATGGTGACGCTGTCATCGCCGTTGCCGGTTTTAATGTCCCCGTCAACGGTTGAACTGCCCTTGACAGTCACCTGGTCGTTGTCGCCACCGGTATTGATGTCTCCCGTTTCGCCGCCATTTTTCACGGTCACGGTGTCATTCCCGCCACTGGTCGAGATATCGCCGGTACTGCTTCCATTACAGGTGATATGGTCGTCACTCGGCGTCCCACTGGCCCCGCAGTTATCGGCGCTGACCGAGGCAATCATCATCCGCGTAAAACCCAGCGTGATAGCGCAAATCACCAGCAGACTGAAAAAAGACCAGGATCGGTGCTTCATAGCGCCTCCTTAATTGCCTCATTAACAAGTTGAACGGATAATTCCTAGCTACACTATAAATAATCTGGCGCTATAATGGAAGATTTGCGGCCAATAATTTACGCCTTTAATATAGATTACATCATTTATTCGTCAGAGAGAGCGGTTGGCGGAATAACGCGGCGTTATCCGGCCCGACAGATGGGCGCAGGCGCAGAGCGATCAGCCGCGCGGCGGTTGAGCCAGCAGTCGATGGGTATCCATGGCGGTCGGCCCACCGACGACCATCGTCACGGCGATTTTCGGCAGATGCCACGGGCGAAGCTGATAAACGTCCCTCAGCGGGCCGCGCGGGTCAAAACTCGCGGCGAGGATGTCCGCCTGATCGTGATAGAGCCATTTGAGCGTCTGCCAGAGCTGGCGTCCAGCGGCGAGCTGCTCAAACCAGAACAGGTTGACTTCCGCCATCCGCAACTGATGATCTGCCGGGATCAGGCGCAGGGCGCGGTTGATGATCGCAACAGGCAGCGGGACATTCTGAATCTGGTCAATCATCAGGCGGGCGCGCTCAGTCACTAAGGCCCCCGCCAGCAGCTTTCCGCCCCGGTCAACCGCGATGTGGTAGTGGTAGACGGCGGGCGCGGCGGCGAGAAGCGCGCTCAGCTTCTCGGCGCTCTGCGGCGGATAGAGGTTGTAGTCGGCGTAGAAGCGATTCGACTGCTCGGCGATCTCGGCCAGCTCGCGCGGTTCAGCGGCGCGGACGGTGATGCCGGGCAGCGGTCGAGGCGGGTGGCTGCGCGTGGGCCGCGCGGCGACGGCCAGCGGGCCGACGACCTGCTTCGACCAACTTTTCATGCTGGCAATCGAGGCCGCGTTGTCCGCCGACATGCCGGTGAAAATCACGCCGTCGCCGATGCGCTGGCGCGCTTCGGCGGCAGCGGCCTCGACGATTCGCGCGCCGAGCCGCTGGCCGCGAAAGGCCTGATCGACCTTGAGGTTTTCGAGGTATGCGCCGGACAGCAGGCGGCCATCGAACTGCGCGTCGTCCAGCGCCATCGTCACTGCTGCCGCCAGACCATCGAAGCCGGGCGCTTCGGCGACCATCCCGATCAGAGTCGGCTTGAGCGTGATCCACGCGCGGTAGGCATCGACCAGAAAATGAGTCGTCGAGGCCAGCGGGCCGACGACCGGATCATTTTCCATCAGGCGCTGGAGCGCCGGGCCGTCGCTCGGCTGCATGGCGCGGAGCAGGAAGTCAGTGGGCATCAGGGTATCCGACGTGGCGAATCAGTGTCCTTCTTTTATACGCCCGAAAGCCGCTCAGGTATCAGGTTCTCAGGCAGAATGAGCGCGACAGGGATGGTTCACGGGCAGATCGCTCAGACGAAGAACACTCACAACCAACGCGGACGGCAGCTTTGAGGGCTGCCGTCCGCGTCCGGGTTCCACTGCTTAAGTTCAGCGACGCCCTTCGGGCCGGGCCGCATTGTGTCACAGGCTGTCACAACCTGAGGTTAGCCGTCCACGTAGGGAACGTCGTTCAGGCTGCCCTCAAAGACCTTAATCCAGTCGTCGCCGAACGCGCCGATCCAGCCGGTCGTCCCCTTATAGACGACCTTGAACCAGACGCCGCCGCGCGTGCGGCCAATCACTGGCAGCATATCGCCGAGGGTGACGCGGCCAATCTGCTCGGAGTTTTGCGTCGGCGCGGCGCGGAGCCGGAAGGTCACGCGCGCCTGAATGACCGTCCCGGTCGGGCTAACGTCCGCCGGGTTGCCCTGCAAGACGAACGCGCTGACGACCGGCGCGTTGAACTCGTTACCGTTGACGAACAGGTAGTAGCCCCAGACCCAGCCCTGAAAGCCGCTCAACTGGAGCAGGAACCAGCGGGCGTCGGCGTCGCGTCCGAGGATGGCGTAAGTCTGGCCGCGCTGCACTTTGCCGATCTGGGCCGAGGTCAGGCTCGGCGCGTCGTGAATCTTGACGTTGGCCGCCTTGATGACCACAGCGGTCAGCGCGCCGTCCGGGATCGACGGGAGCGCGGTCGCAGGAATCATCGTCGGGAAGGCGGTGGCCGGAATCGCGGTCGGGATGATGAAGCCGGGCGTGTAGATATTGGCCGGGGTCGCTACTGCGCCGCTGACGAGGAACCACTGGAACTGAATTGAGGCGTTATCCTTGTTCTCGAAATACTCGACCTTGAGGCTGTGATCGCCCGCCGTCAGCGTCTGCTGGAAACGGTCGGTCGTCAGCGGGCGCGAAACGAAGCGGTCGAGTACGAGGTTGCCGTCGATGAAGACGCGCGCGCCGTCGTCCGACGCGAGGATAAATTCATAGGTACCCGCGCCGAAGGTCTGCGTCGAGGTGTAGCGGATCGAGAACTTATCGCTATCGACCTTGCTGATCGGCTTGCCGCTGCCCCAGTTGAAGTTGATGCCGTTGATGCCGTTATCGGTCTGAACGGGGTCGCCGCTCAGATTGTCATTATCATAATACTGAGCAGTCCAGTTGCTGCCGAAGTCGGCCAGACCGACGCGGGCAGTCAGCAGCAGCAGCGCGCCGACAGTCAGCAAGGCAGCGAGTGAGGTCAGTTTACGCCAGGGCATATTCGTTGCCCCCTTTCTCGCCTGAAGAGGCCATCTGCATCCATCCATCATACAAACCCAACTATAACCTCAAACTGCGCGCGGCGAAAATAGCCGCGTCATTCCCCGCTCTCAGCCCGGCGCAAGCCGCGCTATAGCGCCCGAAACGGCCTGTGCTATAATCGCGCGATCAATTTCGGCAGTGACGCAAGGATGGGGTATGCAAGTCAAAGTCAAACCCTCGGCTCAGGGACGGCAGGAACGCGATCTGACCCTTTCCGTCATCATCCCGTGCTACAACGAAGCCGAGACGATTGAGGGCATCCTTGAGCGTGTTCTCGATGTCGGCCTCGCCAACGAGGTCATCATCGTCGATGATGGCTCGACCGACGGCACGCGCGACATCCTCAGGCAGATGGAAGCCGAAGCGCCGCCGAACGTTCACATCATTTACCACGAGCACAATCAGGGCAAGGGCGCGGCACTGGTCACGGGCTTCGCCGCTGCCAGAAGCGACATCCTGCTAATTCAGGACGCCGACTTCGAGTACGACCCGCGCGAGTACGCCGTCCTCATCAAGCCGATCCGCGAAGGGATCGCCAAAGTCGTCTACGGCTCGCGTTTTCTCGGCGGGCCGCGCAAGGCGATGAACTTCTGGAACATGGTCGCCAACAAGGCGCTGACGCTGACGACCAACATCCTCTTCAACGCCATCCTCAGCGACATGGAAACCTGCTACAAGGTGTTCGAGCGCGACGTGGTCAGCACCATGAAAATCCACTCGCGCCGCTTCGACTTCGAGCCGGAGTTCACGGCCAAAGTCCTCAAGCAGGGGCTGCGAATCTACGAAGTGCCGATTTCCTACAACGGGCGCGAGATCAACGAAGGCAAGAAGATCAAGTGGACTGACGCGCCAATCGCCATGTGGACACTGATTAAATACCGCTTTGTGGATTAAAGAGACAATGCCCTCACCCCCAACCCCTCTCTCGCAGGGCGAGGGGCGAAGGATCAATGCTGAATGGATCATGCTGCTCTCGCAGGGCGAGGGGCGAAGGATCAATGCTGAATGGATCATGCTGCTCTCGCAGGGCGAGGGGCGAAGGATCAGCGCTGAATGGATCGCGCTGCTCTCGCAGGGCGAGGGGCGAAGGATCAGCGCTGGACAGATCACGCTGCTCTCGCAGGGCGAGGGGCGAAGGATCAGCGCTGGACAGATCACGCGCTGTTTCAGGCACGCTTTTAAGACAGCACTTTCTCCCTTTGGCCGCAAACCCTCTGAACTAAACTCTGCCTACCCAACCAGGAATCTTTCACCTCTGGCCCTGAGGGAGAGGGGCCGGGGGTGAGGGTATGATTCCGCGCACGCGCACTCTGATCGTCGCGGTCGTCGCCGCCGGACTGGGGCTGGCCGCGCTGATCGCCACCGACGCCATCCCCATCCTGCGCGGCGGCTTCGGCTGGCAATGGCCGTATGCGCCCGCGCCGCTCGTCCGCGCTGTGCCGCTGTTCGCCGTCACCGTCGGCTATCTGCTGATCGCCTGGCTGCTGCTGACGCGCACCCGGCGGGCGTGGCCGGTGATCGTCTGGAGCATGATCGGCGTGATCGCGGTCACGCTGGCGGTGATGGCGCTGCGCGAGAACGACCTGCTCGAAGCGTTGTTCGACCGCACGGTGTCGAGCATCACGGTCGGCACGCACTACGCCGCCGCGACGATTGACTGGGCAGGCAGCGGGCGCTACGACTGGCCCGCCGTCATGAAGCATTTCGACCAGTTGAGCGGCCATGTCTCGGTCAGCCCGCCCGGCCTGCCGATGTTCTACGCGCTGCTCAACACGCTGTTCGGCGCGCTGCCGAGCGGCCTGCTGGCGTCGATGCGGGCGGCGGTGCAGCCGTATCAATGCGCCAATTACACTCTGCTCGGCTACACGCCCGCCGAATGGGCGACGTCATGGTTCGGCATCCTGACGCCGCTGTGGGCATCGCTGACCGTGCTGCCGCTCTACGGCGTGACGCGGCGCGTGACCGGAGCCGAGGGCGCGCGCCGAGCGGTCATTCTGTGGGCGCTGATTCCGGCGCTCGTCACTTTCTCGCCGACGTGGAGCACGATTTATCCCGGCTTCAGCCTGCTAGCCTTCTGGCTGTTCGACATCGGGCTGAACCGCCAGCGCGGCGCAGGCTGGATTTTCGCCGCCGGACTCCTGATGGGCGTGATGTCCTTCACCAACTTCGTCTTTCTGCCGTTCGTCGCCTTCTTCGGCTTCTATACGCTGGCGCGCTATTTCCTGATCGAGCGCAGGGCGGCCTCGCCCGCGCCGTGGACGCGCCCGATCATCGTCGGCGTCTGCTTCGCCGTCGGGCTGGCCGCGCCGTGGGTCGTCTACTATCTGCTGACCCGGCTGACGCCGCTCGACATCTTCCGCGCCGCGATGTCGATCCATTTCGACATTCCGCGCCCGTACCTGCCCTGGCTGTTCCTGCACCCGTGGGACTGGACGCTGTGGACGGGCCTGCCGCTGATGCTGCTGTGGCTGCTCGGCCTGTGGGCGTGGACGCGAAGGCACGAGGCCGACCGTCCGCCGCTGCTCGGCCTCGCGCTGCTGCTGTTCGCCGTCACGCTCGACCTGAGCGGCACAGCGCGCGGCGAGAGTGGCCGCGTCTGGCTGCCGTTCACGCCGTTCGCGCTGATCGCGGCGGTCGATGGGCTGAGGAGACTCGACCTCACCCCCAACCTCTCTCCCGGTGGGAGAGGGGAGAAAACGTCCGCACAAAGTGGACACCGTGATGAAATTGACCTCACTGAAGAAACGCTTCAGCAATCGCAGGCAGCCGATTTCGGCTCAGGCTTCACCCGTCTCCCGCCGGGAGACGGGGCGGGGATGAGAGCGGCCTTTCCTCTCGTCATCCTGACGCAGGCGGCGATTATGCTGGCGCTAACGATCTAGCTGGCGGTCATCAACGCGCCTGACCTCAAGCCGCGACCGACGCCGCCGGGCGGGCTGCCCACCGCGCGGGCAAGCGGCGCGACCTTCGACGCGGCCTTTACGCTGGCCGGATGGGACGCAAGCGCCGACGGCAGCGTCGTGACGCTGCGGCTCGACTGGCAGGGAACCGCGCCGATGACGACGCCCTACTGGTTCTCGGCGCTGCTGGTCGGGCCGGACGGCGCGCCGCTGCCGAACGCGACCGTCTGGCAGCCGCTCCAGACCCGCTACCCGACGACCTGCTGGCTCCCCGGCGAGCAGGTCGGTGAGACGGTGACGCTGCCGCTGCCCGCCGACCCTCAATCGGGCGGCTGGTACATCAGTCTGGCCGCGCTGACCGACGACCACGCCAGCGCCCGCCTGCCGGTGACGCTGCCTGACGGCTCGACCGACACGCAGATTGGCCTCGGCCCGGTCAACGTGCCATGAGCGACCGCTTTTTCTCTCACCCCCAACCCGCTTGCGGCTTCCGGCGCTCGCCGAATGAGCCGACTTCAACGCGCTCCGTCCTCAGAGAGCATGGCTCAAAGGTCGCAGGCGGCGTCTCCGCGCGCTGCAAGAAAGTCGTCGAGGGGTGGCTCGCTTGACCCCAGCAGCGCGCCCTTCCCGACTCTGGCTGTGGATGATCCCGGTCGTGCTGCTGACCTTCTGGCTCGGCGCGCGCGGGCTGAATGCCGACTCGCTCTGGTGGGACGAGTATTACTCGGTCTACGATTCGGGCGGCTCGGTCTTTGGCCCGCTGACTCCGGCGGAAATCTGGACGCGGGTCGAAAATCGCAATCCGTGGCACACGCCGGGCTACTTCATCGCCCTGAGCGGCTGGGAGCGGCTGGCCGGATCGACCGCCCTCGCGCTGCGCGGATTTTCGCTGCTGGCAGGCATCGTCGCTCTGGCGTGGACGTATCGGCTGGGGCGCGATCTGGCCTCAGCGCGGGTCGGGCTGTTCGCAGCGGCGATCCTCGGCTCGTCGGCCTTCTTCATTCATTACCTGCACGAACTGCGGATGTACAGCCTGTTCGCGCTGTTCGCCGCCTTCACGCTCCGGGCCTATCTGCGAGTCGTCGATCCACGCCGCAGGCCGACAGCGCTGGCATGGATCGGGCTGCTGGCGGGCGCGGTCGGCATGTTGTACACGCACTATTTCGCCGCGCTGCCGTTGGGCGCCATCGGCCTCTATCATCTGCTGTTCGCGCGCAAGGATCGGCGCTGGTGGGGCGTGGTCGGCGTGATGGCCTTAGCCGGAATCGCGTTTCTGCCGTGGTTCGGCGTGCTGCTGGCCGGACTGCACAAAGCAGCGGGCGACGAGCGCTTGCAGGGCAACTTCATCGGCCTGGGCGAAACGGTCAACCGCGTCGTGACGCTGTTCGGCAACGGCAGCCCGATGCTGTTCGTCGCGCTGATCGTCGTCCTCGGCGGCGCGGCGCTGATCGCCCGGCGGCGAGGCGCGCCCAAACTCTGGTTCTTCACCGTCGCGCTGTTCGTCACCGTGGTGCTGGCGAACGCCGTCTCACACGTCATGCTCGAAGGGCGCGGGCGCTACCTGATCGGCCTGTGGCCGCTGCTGGCGCTGATCGGCGCGCTCGGCCTGACGCAGTTAGGCCGCTGGACGTCGCGGCAGATCGCCCTCGCTGCGCTGGCGCTGTGGATGGCCTTCGGCGTCTACGCGGCGCTCTCGAACGCCATCACGGCGCAGCTTGACGGCGGCACTGAGGTCTACCCGATCTTTCAGGTGGCCGAGGGCCTGCGCGAGCTGGCGGCACAGCCCGGTGACACCGTCATCAACGACCTGCCCGACGGGCTGGAAGCGTGGCGCTTCGGCGGCGTCAACAACTATTATTTCTGGGGCATGGGGATGGATTTCCGCACTATCGAGGGGCGCAGCCCGCCAGCGGCGCAGGCCGAGGAACACGCTGCGCTGATGACTACACTCAAGGACAAACAGCGCGTCTGGCTGGCCGAGATGCCCGCGAATCCGCCGAGCGCGTTGGGCGACTTACAGGCAGCGCTGGCCGACGAGTTCGCACTCTGTACGACGCGCCAGCGCCGCGCTATCGCCCTGAGTCTGTACGCGCGGACGCCGGTCTGCTGCTGGACGGGCGACAGCAACGCCTCGCCGCTGATCCGCTTCGACGGCGGCATCGACCTGATGGGCGTGGCGACGCTGCCGCCGACGGTCGAGACGACGCTGCCGGTCGAGGTCGGCTGGCAGCTTGACAGCCACGTGCCGCCGAACACCTACTCGGCCTCGTTCCACGTCGTCGATGCTGCCGGGAAGCTGGCGGCGCAGACCGATTATGGCCTCGTCCAGCAGACCTTCGACTGCCACCCGGCGCAGATCGACGTCAGTCGGTTAGCGCCGGGGCAATACACGCTCGAAGTGATCGTTTACGCCTGGGAAAGCGGCGCGCGCCTGAACGGAACGGTCGTGGCCGATGGCGCGCGCGGCGACCGCCTGCCAGTCGGGACGTTCGAGGTGGCGCGGTGATGAATACCCTCACCCCCAACCCCTCTCCCTCAGGGCGAGGGGAGAAAGATAAAGCCAGTCGCGGCACGGTGATGAATACCCTCACCCCCGGCCCCTCTCCCTCAGGGCGAGGGGAGAAAGATAAGGCCAGTCGCGGCACGGTGATGAAGGCCCTCACCCCCAACCCCTCTCCCTCAGGGCGAGGGGAGAAAGATAAAGCCAGTCG
>CAZZAO010000125.1:0-15615 GCA_964652205.1 uncultured Anaerolineaceae bacterium
CCGTACCCGTTTAGTCCGTTTCTATCCATAACCTTTATCGTGGTGGGCTACTAGCTGGCTTCTTTTTGCTTGCCGGATGGCTTCCAGCCTCCGGCAATTAACCGCAAAATTCAAAACAACCGAATCAACGCTGACTGTTCCTCACGCAGCTCCGAAAACGTGATCCCTGTTTCCATCAGTTCGCGTCCGAGCATCGCAGCGCGCAGCCCGCCGTCGAAGTCGTCGAGCTGATAGAGTCGCGTTGGGTCGAGGTCGGACAGCCGAATCGAACGCCCGGCGTCTGCGCCGGGAAGCCGAAAGACAGCCAGCAGATGCTCGTCCGGCAAACGGTACTGAAAGGCGCACCAGCGCTCGCCGGAGCCGTCGCGGCGCGGCTGATCGGTCAGCCGGTACAGCTCCGCCTCACGAACGAAGCGGCGCATCTGCGTCTGATACGTCCGAATCTGCCGCGCGATTTCGTCGGTGGCCCACAGCGGCAGGTCAGGCAGCTTCTGCGAGAAACCACACGCGCTGAGCATGGCGATGCGCGTATAGTAGGCCAGCTTCTCCGGCGTCAGCGCCGGGTCGCGCGGGTCGAAATTCTGCTGCGGCGGGCCGTTGCCCGGTCGCCATTCCGAGAAACTCCAGCGCAGGCAGGTTTCCGGCGCAAGCATCAGCGACGCGCCCCAGAATACTTGCAGACTGTGAACCGGCCAGTCGGCGTCGCTCAGGAAAGTCAGGTGAGTATGGCGCATCATCCCCAGATCAAGGCGCTGCCCGCCTGAAGCGCAGTTTTCGAGGACGACGCCGGGAAAGTCGGCGCGTATTCGGTCGAGCAGGCGATAGTAGCCCTGAACGTGCTCGTACAGGCCGTCGCCTGCGCCGTGGCCGTGATCGACGCGATTGCAGCCCGCGCCGGGATCGAGGTTGAAGTCAAGCTTGATCCAGTCGGCGGCATTGTCGCGGATCAGCCGCGCGAGCGTTTCGTAGGCCCATGCCTGCGCGTCAGGGTTGCCGAGGCAGACATAACCGAGCGGCAGGCCGGCGCGCAGGGCGGCAAAGTCAGGCTGCTGGCGGTTGAGCGCCGATTGTTCGCCCAGCCCCTCGATCTCGCACCACAGGCCGAAACACAGCTCGCGCTTGTGCGCCGCGTCGGCCAGCGCGCGGATGCCGTGCGGAAAGCGCGCGCGGTTGATAAGGCTCCAGTCGCCGCGATAGGAATGCCAGTGTGTTTCGGCGTCACTCGGCCCGAACCACCCGGCATCGAGGGTCACAAGGTCGATACCCAGCGACGCGGCGGCGGCGCTGTTACGCTCGAAGACGGTCTCGTCGATGTCCGTATCCTCGTAGCTCCACCAGTGATTCCACTCGACCGGCAGCGAATCTGACAGCGTATTACGCGGAAACCAGAAACGCCGACCGACGCGCGTGTGCTGGCGCGCGATGTCGTTCAGGTCAGCGCCGAGCGCCAGAACAACAGGCGGACTTTCCATCGACTGCCCCGGCGCGAGCATCTTTTCAAACTGCCAGTCATGCAGGCCGCCGCTCAAGCGCGCGCCGCCGTCGGCCAGCGGCTCGAAGCGCAGCGCCCAGTTGCCCGACCACATCACCGACATCGACAGCGCGCCCGCCTGACCGATCAGCGCCGCCCACGGATGCATCCCCTTCGACGACCGCCCGGCCCGCGTCTCGAGGATGACCTCGCCGGTCAGCGGCGCGCGCAGCGGCTCGAACTCCCGGCCCCAGTCACTGCTGAAGCGCAGCAGATCGTAGTCAGCGCGCGGCACGTTGAGCGAGAACGAGTCGACGCGCGTCAGGCTGCACGGCTGCCGCGCAGTAATCAACTGCCACTGCTCAATCAGGCCGGTATCGGCATAAACGCTGACATGATGCGTCACGGCGATCTCCGGCGAGGCAAACTCGGCGATCAGCGCTGTCATGCCCTGACGCCTCTCGATACGCGCGTCCCTGAGGGCCAGATTGCCCGCGTCGAAGCGCGCGCCGCTGGCCGTCACGGCGAACAGGCCAGACGCTGATCCTTCATGCAGCCACGAGTGGCCGTCCAGCGCATAGCGCGCGAGCGTCAGCCGACTGTCCGCCTGCTGAAAAGCCAGCGACAGCCGCGACGACGACAGCGACAGGTCATCCATAAATGTCCTTTGTCGAGCCAGATCAGGATGAGGACGCACAGGGATATTATTTCGGCGATCAAGTTTTTGACAAGAGGCGGGTAAAGAATATATAGTTGGTGGAATTCTATATTCTCTCACATCGCAGCAGCCTGTTCAGGTTTCATGATCGTCCGCAGGTGTATCCAATATCCAGGATCACGCATCCAAACTGGCAATCGTCCAATCAAAAAGTCCTGGGCGCAGGGAAAGAGAGGGAGCGCAGCGCGAAGATGAACAGCAGGACAGGTAAAAATCGATTCGCCGATGATATTAAAGAGGTTTGACAAATGACTTCGCAAATCCGACATGGAATTTCCCGCCGCCATTTTCTCCGTTTGATCGCCACCGCTTCCGCAGCGGCTCCGCTGGCGTCGTTCGCGCCGCCCGCACTGTTCACGTCGAAGCTGCTCCGGCCTTCGCTGCAAGCCGCAACCGTCACGGTCTGGGGCTGGCCGACGCAGATCACTCGCTCGTTCGACGCGGACGGCACTGACCTGATCGTTCAGCGCGTGAAGGAAGAAGCAGGCGTCGACGTCGAACTGAATCTGGTCGATCAACCCGACCTCAGCCCGAAGCTGCGCGCCGCGCTTCCGGCAGGCACTGGCCCGGACGTCATCACGACCGACTTCGACGTGATGGGGCCGTACTGGCAGTTCATGACCAACCTCAACCCGTTCGGCGAAAAGGAATGGGGAGCGGACTGGAAGACCAAGATCTTCACGCCGACCGCCGTCACCGAAATGGATCTGGTCTCGCAGGCGGCGGGCCGTCCCGATGAGGTGCTTTACATCCCCGGCAACATGCAGCTTCTCGGCTGGCCGTACTACTGGATTCCCGACTTCGAGGCCAACGATATCGACCCGACGACCTTCAAGACCTACGACGACTTCATCGCCACCTGCACCAAGCTCAAAGCCGCAGGGCTGGTTCCGCTGACTGGCTCGAACCACCCGGCAGAGCTGGCCGACTGGTACAAGGCGCTGGTCGAAGTCGCCGCGCCGGGACAGATGGACAAGGCGCAGCATGGCGAAGCCAGGTTCACCGACCCGGATATGGTCACTACCTTCGATCTGGTCGCGCGGCTGTACAAGGAGTTCATGCAGGACGGGGCCATCGGCACCGACGCAGCGACTTCGATTCAGAACTTCCAGGGACATAAGACGGCGATGACGATGACGTTCGCCGGGACGCCATGGTTCGGCTTCCTTGCCAACGATAACGAACAGGTGCGTAAGGACATCCGCAACTCGTGGGGGACCTTCCAGCTTCCCGGCGGCAAGGGTCTGGCCGCGACTGACGCCGGAATGGCGATTGTCGACGCTTCGACCAATAAGGACGCCGCCTGGGAATTCGTCAAGTGGAATACCGTCGGCAAAGGCGCGGAATACAACGCCCACGACGCTTCCTCGCCGTTCGGGGCTGCCGCCATCGAGCCATCGCCGACCGGCACCGACTTCGACAAGAACCTCGCCACGCCGTTGTTCAACGCGCTCAAAACGGGCGATAATGTCTTCCGCCGAATCCTCTGCCCCGACGTCTATAACGCCGTCACGCAGGCGATCCCCGGTGTCGTCACCGGGCAGATCGACGCGGCGACAGCAGCGCAGAGCGTGCAGGACGCCTTCGACAGCGGCTGCGGCCAGTGGGTCACCAGCAGCTAACCCTCAACTGGCATAACCGATGCTGAACTAAGGACTGCGGGATGCATCTCCCGCAGTCCTTTGAAATCGGAGATTTTCTGGATGGTCACAAAGTCTTCCCCCGATCTCTCTGCCGAGGCTGCGCCCTATTCCGCCTCTGTCGGTGTCAAAAAGTCGTTCTGGAAGCGGCATAAAATTAATGTCGGCCTGGCCTTCGTTCTTCCTGCCGTCGGTTTTTACCTGCTGTTTGTCGCCTGGCCGATTATTTCGACCATTACGACCAGCTTCTATAAATGGGACGGCGTCAGCCCGCAAAAAAGCTACGTCGGCTTCAAAAATTATATCAACCTGCTGACCAACGACCGTAATTTTCAGCTCGCCATCCGCAATAATATCCTCTGGGCGGTGCTGACTATCGGCGCATTGACCGTCTTCGGCTTTCTGATCGCCTACATGCTCAATCAGAAGCTGCTGCTGCGCAACATCTACCGCACGCTGATCTTCATCCCGACGACGGCCTCGCTGGTCGTCATCGGCTTCACCTGGGAGTTCATGTACCGTGCCGACGGGGGCATCGTCAATCAATTCCTGACGCTCGCCAACCACACCGACTGGATTCGCGTCTGGCTGGCCGATACCCACGCCACCATCTACGCTGTGATTGTCGTTGGCATCTGGTCGGCCTTAGGCGTCTGGGTGGTGATTTATCTGGCCGCGCTCCAGGGCATCCCGCAAGACCTGTACGACAGCGCCGCCGTCGATGGCGCAACCGGCTTTCGGCAGATGATCCACATCGCCATTCCGATGACCAACTCGACGACCCGCGCGCTGCTGATTCTGGGTTTCATCGGCGCAATCAACCAGTTCGGGCTGGTCTATCTGCTCTCCAGAGGCGGCCCGTATCACGCCTCAGAAGTCATGGCTTACCAGATTTACGATCTCGCCTTCAAGACCGGCAAGGTAGGCTACGCTGCCGCCCTGTCGATGATCCTGCTGCTGATCTCGGCGATTGTCACGATCATTCAACTGCTTATGCTCAGGGGAAAAGCCCGCTTATTTGGTTAGGCGCTGAGGCTCACCGGAGATTGATTTTTCTTAAGGACGCTGGTTATGGATCATGAGCACGTTGGGCAGCGCAAGTCGCACCTTGTCCTCAACCTCATTCTGATTCTGATTTCCTTTATCATGTTTCTGCCGTGGCTGGTGGCGATCAGTACCTCGCTCAAAGCCCCCGGCGAAAGTCAGACCAATCCGGGGCTGATCCCGCAGCAGATCGACCTCGCCAAATTCGTTGACGTCTTCGTGCAGGCTAACGTGCCGGTGCTGGCAATGAACAGCATCATTGTCACGGCGGCGACCGTGGCACTCGTGCTGCTGCTCGCCTCGCTGGCGGCCTATGGCTTCGCGCGGCTGGACTTCATTTTCAAGGAGCCGCTGTTCTTCCTGCTGCTGACCGGCCTGATGCTCCAGAGCGCCGCGCTGATCGTCCCGCTCTATCAGGTCAACGTCGCGCTCAAGCTGCTCAACACCCGCGCCGCGCTGATCGGCCCTTACGTCGCGCTTGGGCTGCCGTTTGCGGTGCTGATTTTGCGCGGCTTCTTCGAGTCGCTGCCGAAGGAACTGGAAGAAGCGGCGATTGTCGATGGCGCGTCGCGCTTCACGATCTACTGGCGCGTGCTGCTGCCGCTGACAAAACCGGCGCTGGCAACGGTGGCGATCTTTATCGGTCTGGCTGCGTGGAATGACTTCCTGCTGCCGATGCTGTTTATCACCAAAAGCGAACTGAACACATTGCCGCAGGGCCTGCTCGTGTTCCAGTTCGGCTTCGTCGTTCAGCAGGAACAACGCTTCGCCCTGATCGTCATGATGATGCTCCCGGTCGTGATCGTCTTTTTGCTGCTTCAGCGGCAGTTTATGCGCGGTCTGACGGCAGGGGCCGTCAAAGGGTAACTCGTGGCAGACAACCTGATACTCCAGACCTCGGATGACCGCTTTCAGTTCGATGCCGCCAGCGGTCGGCTGGTCTCCTTCCGGCGCAAGTCGGTGCCAGATGTTGAGCTGATAACGACGCAGGACGATCTTCCGGCCTTCGTCATCCAGTACCTCGACGCCGAAAAACGCTTCCGTGAGCTGGATTCCCGGCAGGCCGAGTCGATCCACATCGAGCCTGTTCGCCTGAGCGACAGCCGCGCGCAGGTCAAAGCCACGTTCGCGCGCCTCGGCGGATTCGACATCGGCGTGACGGCGACCATCGAGGCGGACAGCGACGCGCGTTTAAGCGAGTGGTCGCTGGAACTGCGCAACGCCGCCGGGCTGAACATCATCAGCGTGCAGTATCCGTTCGTGGTCGTGCCGTACACCGATCCGGTCGATGGCGATTCGGCCCTCGTCTGGCCGGTCGGCGCGGGCGTCTGCTGGCAGAACCCGCAGCCTTACGATCTCCAGCCCGATTCGCCGGAAGCCTGGCAGATGCGCCCTGAAAACACCGGCGTGCTGCACTATCCCGGCTTCATCACGGCACAGTTTATGGCCCACTACAGGCCGTCGGCAGGCGTGTACATCGCCGCGCAGGACGGCAGCGGCTCGATCAAGCTGATTAAGCCGGTGCATCGACGCCCCGGCCTGCGTCTCGGCATCGCCCACGTCGGCGACTGGCCGCAGAACGGGGCGCGAACGCTCGAATACAAGGTCGTCGTCGGCAGCTTTTCCGGCGACTGGTACGCGGCGGCGACGCTGTACCGCGACTGGGCCGCGACGCAAAGCTGGACGCAAACGCCGCTCCACCAGGACGAGGCCGTGCCGGACTGGCTGCTCGATTCCCCGGCGCATCTGATGGTGCGGATGCAGGGCGAGCTTGATCTCGGCCCCGCCGAGCCGAACGCGCAGTTTTTACCCTACCCGAAGCTGCTGCCGCTGCTTCAGGCGGTTTCAGATCGGATTCAAGCGTCCGTCGCGCCGATCATCATGGCCTGGGAGCGCGGCGGCCCGTGGGTCTATCCCGACTGCTTCCCGCCGGTCGGCGGCGACTCGCTGCTGGCCTTCACGGCTGGCGCGCGGGAGCGGGGCTGGCACGTCGGAACCTACAGCAACGGCACGCGCTGGGTGCTGGGCCACTACTGGAGCGGCTACGACGGTCACGATTATTTCGACTCCCATCATGCTGAACAAAGCATCTGTCGGACGCACACCGGCAGCCTGTGGGCCGAGACGTGGGACGCCACCTGGCGTCCGAGCTTCACGGCCTGCCTCGGCGCGGAACAGACGGCCAGCATCGCT
This sequence comes from uncultured Anaerolineaceae bacterium, assembly GCA_964652205.1. Lineage (GTDB taxonomy): Bacteria > Chloroflexota > Anaerolineae > Aggregatilineales > Phototrophicaceae > ZC4RG36. The sequence goes on from CAZZAO010000125.1 coordinate 7,067, forward strand.
CACGACTTCGTCCAGCAGGTGATTGACTATGGGATAGACTGGATTCAGTTCCTCGACCAGAATGTTGGCGTCTGCACCTTCCCCTGCTATAGCGACGAACACGGCCATCCGCCCGCGCCCGGTCGCTGGATGACTGAGGCGATGCTCGACCTGACCGCCTTTTTCCGCCAGAAGCAGGCCGAGGTGCTGACGGCGACTCAGGGACAGCGCAAACTGGCCTTTTCGGTCGAGGGGCCAGTCTGCGAGTTCTACCTGCCCTACTTCCAGATTTGCGACATCCGCGTTGTGCCGCCGGGGAACGAAGCGCAGCATCCGTGGTGGAAAGGCTTCATCCCGCTCTATCACTTCCTCTATCACGAGCAGGTGCTGATTCAGGGCGGCTTCGGCCACGGCGCTGACCCGCATCATCTGGCGATTCGGAACGCCTATAATCTGGTCGTCGGCGAGATTCCCGGCGCGGTGCTGGCGGGTGACGGCCAACTGCTCAACAAGGACAATCCCGGCATCAACTGGGCGCCGTGGGAGCCGCCGCTCGGCGACAACGACGAGTCGCTGGCGATGCTGCAATCAGCGGTTGCGCTCCGGCGCGGCGCAGGCAAACCATATCTGGTCTACGGCAGGATGCTGCCGCCGACGCCGATTACGACCATGACGATCTCATGGGAGCATGACCGGGAAGTTCATCACGTCCCGGCGGTCTTTAACGCCGTCTGGCAGAGTCCCGCTGGCGACACGGCGATGGCGCTGGCGAACTGGACGCAGCAGGCGCAGACCGTGACGATCACCGACGCGCGGCTGACCACAGGGCGGATGCTGCACACAGTCGCTCAGGCCGTCTGGACGCATCAGCCGCAGCCAGACGGCGACTCGCTCACCGTCACGCTGCCACCGTTGAGCTGCGCCGTGCTGGAAGCGGCGTCTTAATCCAGCCCTCTCAGGCCGCCATTCAATGCAATCATCTGGAGCCGATTCCCCTCTACTGGCGGGAAGGAGATCAGGGAGAGGGGCCTGCGGGCGCGAACAATCACGGCCTTACGAAAGACAGGATGAGATGCAGCGCGAATCATCCGCCGCATCGTTAATGAGCGAACAGATTTTTCTAACATCCTTTTCAGGAGACGACCATCATGTTGTTTTCAAGTCGAAATGTGCCGACTGAATGGGCCTATGTATCGGGCAAGCGCTACGCCGATCCGTTTAACGGGGTTGAAGTTGACGTGGTCGTGACCGCGCCGGACGGCAGCGAGCAGCGCGTCCCGGCCTACTGGGCGGGCGATCAGGTCTGGCGCGTGCGCTACGCCTCGGCGCAGGTCGGCAGCCATCAACTGCGCTCGGTCTGCTCCGACAGCGCCAATCCCGACCTGCACGGCGTCACCGGCACGCTTGAAGTCGGGGAATACAGCGGCAGCAACAAACTCTATCAGCATGGCAGGCTGCGGGTTGCGGGCGACCAGCGCCATCTGCAACACGCCGACGGCACGCCGTTCTTCTGGCTGGCCGACACCTGGTGGATGGGCTTCTGCCAGCGGATGTCGTGGCCGCAGGACTTTCAGGAGCTGACGGCAGACCGCACCGGCAAGGGCTTCTCGGTCATTCAGATCGTCGCCGGACTGTACCCGGACATGGAGCCGTTCGACCCGCGCGGCGCGAATGAAGCTGGCTTCCCGTGGGAAACCGACTTCAGCCGGATTAACCCGGCCTACTTCGACCACGTTGATCTGCGCGTTGCCTATCTGGTGCAGTCGGGACTCGTGCCGTGCATCGTCGGCTTCTGGGGCTATTTCCTCGGTTTCGCTGGCCCCGACGTGCTCAAGAAACACTGGCGCTATCTGATCGCCCGCTACGGCGCGTATCCAGTCGTCTGGTGCGCTGCCGGTGAGGCGCTGCTGCCGTGGTACAAGTCGGACGAGTTCAGGGAAGTGCTGGAATCGCTTGATAAGGGTCAGTGGCTCCCCGACCAGATGCGCGCCACCTGGTCGGACATCATGCGCTCGATCCGCGCGACCGACCCGTATCACAACCCGCTGACGATCCACCCGATTCAGCACGGAACCGATCAGGTTGACGACCCGACGACGATGGACATCGACTGGCTGCAAACCGGTCATGGCGGTCAGGCCAGCGCGATCAACACCATCCGCATGGTCGAGGATGCCCTGAGTCGCCAGCCGAAAATGCCGGTCATCGTCAGCGAGGTGTGTTACGAAGGCATCCTCGAAAGCAGCCGCGAGGAAATCCAGCGCTTCCTGTTCTGGTCGTGCCTGCTGTCCGGCGCGGCAGGACACAGCTACGGCGCGAACGGCATCTGGCAGGTGAACACGAAGGAACAGCCGCACGGCGCGTCGCCGCACGGCATCTCGTGGGGCCATACGCCGTGGAAGGACGCCTACAAGCTCCCCGGTTCGGGGCAGCTTGGCCTGGGCAAGCGCCTGCTGGAGCAGTTCGAGTGGTGGCGCTTCGAGACGCATCCCGAATGGGTCACACCGCACCAGAGCGCCGAAAATCGTATTTCCGGCTACGCGGCAGGGATTCCCGGCCAGGCGCGGGTGATGTACTTCCCGGTTTCGGCGATTGCTATCCTCGCCACCAAACAGCCGACGCTCAGGCAGCTTGAAGCGGACGTCCGCTATCAGGGGACGTGGTTCGACCCGAAAACCGGCACTCGCTACGACGTCGGCGCGGTTCAAGGCAACGCCGATGGCGATTATCAGGTGCCGACGCCAGCCATCCTTCAAGACTGGGTCTTCATTCTGGAAGCGAAATGAACATGAGCCAGCCGATCCGCATCCATCCCGACAACCCGAAGCTGTTCGAGTTTCGCGGCAGGCCGCTGGTGCTGCTGACCGCGACCGAGCATTACGGCGCGGTCATGAACCGCCCGTTTCAATTCGAGCGCTATCTGGCCGACAGCGCCGAAAAGGGCATCACGCTGACGCGGCTGTTCACTCTCTTTCGAGAGCAGCAGTCGCCGATCAATCCCTATTCGACCTGCAAGCCGGAATCGCCCGACTACATCAGCCCGTTCAGGCGCACCGGGCCGGGGCGCGCGCTCGACAAGGAACTGAAGTACGACCTCGACCAGCCTAACCCGGAGTTCTTCGAGCGCCTGCACCGCTTCCTGTCGCTGGCGTCGGGCTACGGCATCATCGTCGAGGTCGTGCTGCTCAGTAACACCTATGCGGAGCCGATCTGGGCGCTCAACCCGCTCAACGCCGCCAACAACCTCAACGGGCTGGACGAAATCCACTGGCCGGACTACATGAGCCAGCGCGACGAGAAACTGTTCGCACGGCAGGCGGCGCACGTCCGCAAGATCGTCACCGAAGTCAACCGCTACGACAACGTCATCTTCGAGATTTGCAACGAGCCGGGCGGACGCTTCGACGGCAGCGCCGACAATCCCTCGCTCGACGAGGTTAACGCCTGGCTCGACGCGCTGATTGGCATCGTGCGCGAAACCGAATCCGCTCTGCCCCATCAGCACCTGATCGCCGGGCAGGAAGCCTTTTCCTACCAGCCGTGGGAGCAGCCATCCGACCGCTCGTTCACGACAATGGGCTACGACGTAGTCAACATGCACCCGCTGCCGAACACTGTTTACAACGGCCTCAGCTACCCTCTGGGCGAATTTATGTCGAAGGAACTGATGCTGCGGCCCATGCGCGATTTTGGGCTGGCGACCTGCGCCGCCTCGAAGCCGCTCAATCAGGACGAGGACAACGTCGCCAGCCAGTATAAGGACTTCGACGGCTGGACGATCCATCGCAAGCGGGCATGGATGACTGTCCTGACCGGCAACCACTACGACTATATCGACTTCTCGATCATCCCCGGTCAGGAAATCGGCACGCCGGAATCGCAGCGCGGCATCCGCTCATGGATGAGCTACCTGTCATCGTTCATCCACTCGTTCAATCTGGTCAAGGCGCGACCGCTGTCCGACGTCGTCAAGGCGCAGCCCGAACACACGCTGGAGATCGCGTTCGGCATCCCCGGCAAGGATGTGGCGATTTATCTGGCTGACGAGCGCGAGCTAATCGCCGCCCGCGATTTACCCGGCGGCGCGGAAGGCACTGCCGACGCCGGAAGCGCCATCAGCGGCACGATCCGCCTCGACCTGCCGGACGGGCGCTACTGGCTGGCGACCTACGATCCGCAAACTGGCCTGAGTTCGCCGGGAATCGCGCTTCAGGGCGGCGCGAGCATTGAGATTGCCGTGCCGACCTTCCAGCATGACATCGCCGTGCGGATCACGAAGCAGTAAATCCGCCCTCACCCCGCCTCTGGTTAGGGTGAGGGAGCCGCATGAGGGCGCTTTACTCCGCGTAGACCGCTTCCCGCAGCCCCTTGAGATAGCCGATGGCGAACAGGCGGCCTATCGACGAGTAGCCAGCATTCTCATTCGTATCGCCGGTCATCGTCGGGACATGGTCGGGGCGCAGCACGCCGTCAAAGCCGATGTCCCGGTACGCGCGCATACAGGCCAGCATGTCGGTCTGACCGTCGTCATGGAAAGTTTCCACGTACTTTTCTGCCGTGCCGCGCACGTCACGCATGTGGACGAAGAAAATTTTGCCCTGCTCGCCAAAGTGGCGGATGACTCCCGGCAGGTCGTCGGTCATCAGGGCGAAGTTGCCCTGACACAGACAGACGCCGTTGACCGGACTCGGAATCAGGTCGATCAGCCGCTGAAAATTCTCGACGCTGCGCATGATCCGCCCCAGGCCGCGAATCGGCGACAGCGGCGGATCGTCAGGGTGCATCGCCAGCCTGACGTGGGCTTTCTCCGCCACCGGAATCACCCGCTCCAGAAAATACTGGAGCGTCTCCCACAGCTTTTCCTCGCTCACTTCGCCGTACTCAGTCAGCGGGGCATCGCGCATCAGGTCGTGATCGTAGCCGGTCACAAGCGCGCCGCCGCGCGTCGGGATGGTGGTTGAAGTCCGCATCCAGTTAAAGACCGGCATCCATTCGTAGCACCAGACCGGGATATGGAGCGCGCCCATGTTCTCGATCAGCTCGCAGACCGTGTCGATCTCTGCGTCACCGCCCGGCAGGCCGAGCTTGGCGCGCGTCAGCGGGGGCCGACTTTCGAGTACATCGAACCGGAACCCGGCGTTCTCGTAGGCAGTTTTCAGGCGCAGAAGCGACATATAGCCCCACGGCAGGTCATCTCTGGGAACGCCGGTCTGCACCTCGCCGCTGAAATCCATCATACCGACGACGTCATCGACGCCGCACTGTTTGACCATCGACCAGAGCGGCGACTGCTTCGGCGGCAAAATTTCGGCGATGCGGATCATGATTGGCTCCGTTGGGCAGAATATTCAGGCTCAAAACCGATCAGGCGGCGCGCCTGGTCGATGCTGACCAGCGGGGTGTCGCCAGACAGCGTTGGCCTGACGGCAGCATCCGGGAAAAACAGGTCGGTCAGCATCCGGCTGTCACAGCCCATCCAATTGTGGCTGTCGTTGATAAACAGCGCGTGCGCGCCCTCGAAGTCTGCCGTTAGCCCGTTTTCGATGGACTGCGCGGCGTCGCGCTCGTCGAGGATCACCCACAGGTTGAAACGCTCGAACAGGTAGATATAGAACAGCGGGTCATCCTTGTAGCGCACCTTGATCGGCCCATCCGGCGACCACTCCATCGGGCGTCCGCCGCGGAAGTCGAGCACCCGCTGATGAACGGCGGCGAGGCGCGCCTTGCGCTCGGCGTCCGAGAGGCTCAGCAGTTGGTCGATGACCCGAAAATTCTCCCTGCGTCGCTTCTCAAGCTCATCACTGACCCGGTAATCGGGGCGGTAGACGCCGGGGAAGCGATAGGCCACGCTGGACAGACCATCACGCCGCCAGTAGTACGCGCCAATCGCCTCATCGGTCTGCTTGGAGAACGAATACGGGTCAGTGGTGAAGGTCGGATGGGCTTCGTCGATGGGGAAATAATCAACCTTGATGTCGGGCAGGCTGTAAGTCGAGCCGAGCGCGTTGATCGAGCTGGCCTGCACGATCCGCCGGATGCCGACTGCCGCTGCCGCCTCGAAGATGTTGAACGTCCCCTGCACGTTGATCTGAAAGAGTTCGTGACCGGGAGCGAGCGACGGCATCCGCAGCGCCGCCATGTGAACGACCGCGTCACAGCCGCGCGTAGCCCGCAGCACGTCATCGTAATTCAGGATATTGCATTCGACATAGTCCGCGCCGTCGAGCCGGGTTCCCTGCCCGATGTCGATCACGCGGACATCCCAGCCGTGTTGAAGCAGGCGCTCCACAGCGGCTCTCCCGATCAGCCCGGTTCCGCCAGTCACCAGTACCCGCATAGTTAGCTCCAGAGTCGGTCGTGCGAGCGCTCCGACATCCAGCGGTCGGTCGGCTCGAAAATGCCGGGATCATCCGGTTGCAGGAAGTCGCGGCAGGCGTCGAGGTTAAAATCGGTGAAGCCGAGGCCGGGTGTCTCCGGCACAGGGATATAGCCATTCTGAACCAGCGGCTGTTCCAGCCCGTCGATCAGGCTGCTCCACGCCGGGACGTCGGCGGAATGGTTCTCCAGCGCCAGAAAATTCTCGGTCGCAGCGGCGGCATGGACGCTGGCGAGCGCCGCGACCGGCGAACCGGCCATGTGCATCGCCAGCGCAACGCCATGATCCTGAGCATAGTCGCCGATCTTCTTCATCTCCATCAGGCCGCCGACCGTCATGATGTCGGGATGGACGACGGCAACGCCGCGCCGTTCGACCAGCGGCTGAAACCCTTCCTTGAGATAAATGTCCTCGCCGGTACAGATCGGCGTCGTCACCGATTCCGCCAGCCGGACGTACTGATCGACGAACGGCCAGGGAATCATGTCCTCGTACCATGCCAGCGTGAACGGGTCGAGCGCGCGGCCCAGACGGATGCACGATTCGAGGTTCAGATGGCCGAAATGATCCGCCGCCAGCGGCAGCTCGTAGCCGATCTGCTCGCGCACCGTGCCGACGTATTCAACCAGCGCGTCAATGCCTCGAGGCGTCAACTGCGTGCCGGTGAACGGATGCATGATGTCCCGGCGTTCCATCATCCCCGGCGGCGCATTGATCGCGCCGGGGATGTCCTGCACCAGACTGATCCCCACGTCCATCTTCACGAACCGGTAGCCCTGCTCCAGCCGCCGCTTGATCTGAGCGACCATCGCCAGCGGGTCGGTTTCGGTCGGCGTGTCGGCGTAGCACAGAATCCGGTCGCGGAACTTGCCGCCGAGCAGTTGATAAGCCGGGACACTGTAAGCTTTCCCGGCCAGATCGAACAGCGCCATTTCGATGGCTGACGGCCCGCCGCCCTGCCGCGCGTGGAAGCCGAACTGCTTAACCTTGCGAAACAGCTTGTCGATGTTGCACGGGTTTTCGCCGACCAGACGGCTCTTGAGCATCAGCGCGTAGGACTTGCTCGCGCCGTCGCGAACTTCGCCGTAGCCGGAAATTCCCTGATTGGTGTCGATGCGGATGATGACGCAGTTCATCGGCAGCCCGCTCAGGCTGATCGCCACCATGTCGGTAATCCGCAGGTCAGACGGGCGCGAGTTCTGATTGACTCTGTCCTGAATCGCGGGTGTTTCAGCCATGACGTCTCTGCTCCCGCGCTACGAATTGCGCCGCGCTAACCAGTTGCTGTAATCGGCCTGAATGTCCTCGCGCCAGTTGGAGACGTCGATCTCGCCGGGCGTGTAGGCGCCTTCGCCGAGCCGCTGCTTGCCAAATTGATCGCGCAGTTGGACCTGCTCGCCGACTTCGACAATTTCTCTGACGAGATGCGGCGGGATAAAGGTGACGCCGGTCGGCGTGCCGAGGACGATGTCCCCCGGCAGCACGGTCGCGTGGCCGATCCGAATCGGCAGGTTGATCCCGGCCAGCGTCGCGTGGCGAATCGGCGTCGGGTCGACTCCCCGGCAGAAGAAGGCGACATCGGTCAGCTCGCGGATGCCGTCGTAATCGCGGATGCCGCCATCAATGACCGCGCCCGCGTGAGTGCGCTTCTTAACAGCGGTTGAGAGGTTATCGCCGACGAACGTCCCCTCGCGGATTTTGCCGTACAGGTCGATCACCATGACGTCGTTGGGCTGAAGCGTGTCGATCACCCACGAATTCTGCCCGCCGATCCGCCCGTCGGCCTCGCCCTGCTTCTGGACAGCGTCGTGAAAGTCGGGCCGATAAGGCAGCATCTGCGCCGTGACCGCGCGCCCGACCAGAATCGTTTCCGGGTGGGTGCGGAACCAGTTGCCGTCGAACTGAAACTCATATTTCTCGCGGTCGAGAATCGACCACGCCTGCTCACTGCTGATATGCTTCATCCGTTCGAGCAGGTCGTCCGGGACATAGGGCCGACCGTCGGGCAGGCGATCAAACGGGTTGAGCGCCGTCATCGAAATAATGTTTTCGGCAGAATTGACGATCTTCAAGGCATCGGTTCTCCTGATGAAATCAGAAATAATTCAAACTGCGCTGATAAGGCGTCTCACACCGCGCACTAGTAGCCCACCACGATAAAGGTTATGGATAGAAACGGACTAAACGGGTACGG
>CAZZAO010000126.1:0-15438 GCA_964652205.1 uncultured Anaerolineaceae bacterium
ATAGTTGGCCTTGACCAGCGGGTTGATGCGGCCCTCGAAGTTGCGGTTGCCGCTCAGGACGGCGGCAGCCACCAGATCGCCTTCGTTGACTGCCTCGGCCACCCGCTGAGGCAGCGGGCCGCTGTTGCCGATGCAGGTCGTGCAGCCGTAACCGACGGTGTGGAAGCCGAGCGCCTGAAGGTAAGGCGTTAATTCGGCGTTGTCGAGGTAATCGGTGACGACGCGCGAGCCGGGAGCGAGGCTGGTCTTGACGTAGGGCTGCGTGCGCAGGCCGTGTTCGACCGCCTTCTTCGCCAGCAGACCCGCGCCCATCATGACGTAGGGGTTGCTGGTATTCGTGCAGCTTGTGATCGCCGCGATGACGACCACGCCATTCGTGATTTCCGTGCTGCTGCCGTTCTCGGAGACTTCGGCGCTGCGGGCAACGGCGGTTTCGTCCAGCGCGAAGCCGCGGTCGGCGACTGGCGCGCGCAGGGCTTTCTCGAACGTGGTTTTCATGTCGCGCAGCAGGATGCGGTCCTGAGGGCGCTTCGGCCCCGCCATGCTCGGCAGGACATCGGCCAGATTCAGTTCCAGCGTGTCCGTGAACTCAGGATCGGGCGTGTCGTCGGTGCGGAACATGCCCTGTTCCTTCGTATAGCGCTCGACCAGCGTAATCAGCGCCTCGTCGCGGCCCGTGTTACGCATGAAACGCAGCGTTTCGTCATCGACCGGGAAGAAGCCCATCGTCGCGCCAAATTCTGGCGACATGTTAGCAATCGTCGCCCGGTCAGGCAGGCTCAGGCTGCTGCAACCGTGGCCGTAGAACTCGACGAACTTATCGACCACGCCTTTCTTGCGCAGCATCTGGGTGATCGTCAGCACGAGGTCAGTCGCGGTCGCGCCCTGCGGCAGCTTGCCGAGCAGCTTGAAGCCGATAACCTGCGGCATCAGCATATAAACCGGCTGGCCGAGCATGGCGGCCTCGGCTTCGATGCCGCCGACGCCCCAGCCGAGGACGCCAATGGCATTAATCATGGTCGTATGGCTGTCCGTGCCGACGAGCGTATCGGGGTAGGCGATCTTCTGGCCGTTTTCCTCGCCTAACTGGACGACCTTCGCCAGATATTCGAGGTTGACCTGATGGATAATGCCGGTCGCCGGGGGGACGACACGCAGGTTCTCGAACGACTTCTGGCCCCAGTGCAGGAACTCGTAGCGCTCGCGGTTGCGCTCGAACTCACGCTCGGCGTTAAACTGAATCGAGGCGCTCGTGCCGAAGCGGTCAACCTGTACCGAGTGGTCGATCACCAGATCGACCGGGACGAGCGGGTTGATTTTTTCCGGGTTGCCGCCAACGCGGATCATCGCGCTGCGCAGCGCCGCCAGATCGACCACGACTGGCACGCCGGTGAAGTCCTGAAGGACGACGCGGGCAGGCTTGTAGGGAATCTCGACCGACGGCGTGGCTTTGGCTTCCCAACCGGCCAGCGCGCGGACGGCGTTCTCGTCAACTTCAAAATTATCCAGGTTGCGGAGCGCATTTTCGAGCAGCACCTTGATGCTGAAGGGCAGCTTATCGACATGCCCGATGCCTTTTTCGGCCAACTTGCTCAGACGGTAAATGACCGCCTCGCCATTGCCGGTGTCGAATGTGCCGCGCGTGCCGAAGCTATCTACTTTCTGTGCCATGTTAAACACCTTCGTTTCTGTGGACTGGCGAAGTACGGTTTGCCTGTAAACCGATGATGATGAAAGGTAAGGGAGTTATTTTGAGTGTTATTGTTGACTCTATTCTACCGCATCGCGCCCTGTTTGTCAGCGCCCGGTATGCGCCGCGCTGTCTCTTCGCTGCGCTTCATTCCTTCTTGGCGTTTGGGCGCTGACGCTGTACACTTTTCCGCTGAGATTCCCCCGACTTTTGAAAGGCTTTTTGCATGACTTCCTCTCGTGACCCTGATCCTAAAAAAGGGTCTGATTCGAATAAAAAGCAGGCGCCGCGCCCCACTTCGACCGGAGCGCCGCGTAAACCGTCGTTATCGCGGCAGGAGCGGCAGGAGCGCCGCGCGGCAGCGACCACGCCGCCCGCTGCCACGACCGGGGAGACGCCCCGCGCGGCGGCGGCGACTGGCGAAGTCGCGCGTAACCGCACCGCCGACCGCAAGCGCGAGCGTGATCGGCGCGAGCAGCGCCAGCGCACGACTATGATCGTCATCGGCGTGGTGGTGGTCGTGCTGTTCGTCGCCTTCATGTTCTATGTCTCGACGCGCCCCGCCGACGCGCCGATTCCGACCGAAACGGCCTCGCGCTACGACGGCCTGACGACCACCCGTACCGATCAGGGCTACACGCGCCTGTCGCGCCCGGACGACATTCGCGCCTCGGTGCAGGTCACGCTCTACTGCGACTTCGTCAGCGACGGCTGCCAGGCCTTCCACGATCAGGTACTCGATCAGGTGCTCGACCGGGTTCGCGCCGAGGACGTCTCGTTCACCTTTGCGCCGCTCAAGGGGGGCATCGGCAACTCGGAAGGCGCGACTCGAGCCGCCGTCTGCGCCGCCGATCAGGGCGCGTTCTGGAAGATGGCCGATGCCCTGTATTCGTGGCTTGGTCTCTACGGGCAGGTGCAGGCGTTTACCAGCAACCGCCTTCTGACCGGGGTCTCGAATCTCGGCCTGAACCGCGCTGACTTCGACGCCTGTATTGCCGGAAATCGCCCGACCGAGATCATCACGACGGCGGCGCATGAGAGCGTCGGGTTGACTAACTTCAAGGGTGCGCCCGCCGTCGCGGTGAACGGCGTTCTCGTCGCTGACGACGAGAGCAACACTGTCACCGATGCCGCGTCGGTGCTGGCGGCGATTGACCGGACGCTGGCGCAGGTTAAGGCGGCGCAGGCGACGCCAGAAGCAACGGCGTCAGCGACCTCTGAAGCGACTGGCGAGGCAGCGGCTGTCTCAACGGCGTCCGTTGAGGCGCTTCCGGTTGTGACGGCGACCAGTGAAGCTGTGCCCGCTGCGACGGTCGAGGCTGCGTCGCCCGCCTTCACCGAAGCGCCGACCGCCGAGACGACGGCCAGCCGCTAAACGTCGTCTGGCGTCACGCGTTCACCATCCGCGCTGCTCCTATGAGCGGCGCGGATGGCTTTTCGCGCTGGCGACCGACGCGCGTTCTGACCTTTCGTAAGGCGCGATTTTTGCGCCCGCCGACCTCACCCTCCGACCCCCTTCGCTGCTTGCGGCGTAGCGTGCCGAACGTCTCTTTGTTCGGCAGGAGCCGGAGGCCGCGAAGGGGGAAACGGTCACGTCCGGCAGCTACTTTTCAGTCGTATCCGCTCAAGTTTCGGGCGAACTCGGAACTCTCGCTTGCTTTACTGCGCCAGCATCGGGCCGAGCGGCTTGCCGCCGAGCAGGTGCATGTGCAGGTGAAAGACTTCCTGCCCACCGTGGGCGTTGCAGTTGACAATCAGGCGGTAGCCGTCCTCAGCGATGCCGAGGTCTCTGGCAATTTTAGCGGCGACGACGAACAGGTGGCCGAGCACCTGCTCATCTTCCGGCGCTGCGTCGTTGACCGTCGAAATTTCTTTGATCGGGACGATGAGGATGTGAACCGGCGCAGATGGGTTGATGTCCTTGAACGCCGCGACAGTCTCATCGCGGTAGACGAATGTCGCCGGAATATCTCCGGCCAGAATCTTTGAGAAGACCGTCGCCATCATTGGCTCCTGTTCTGAAAAGCCCGACCACTCATTCCATGAACGCCTGCCAGCGCGCAGCGGCAGCCTGACCTGTCCGGCAGTCACATCGCCATGCCGCCATCGACGACCAGCACATGCCCGGTGATATAGCTGGCCGCGTCAGATGCCAGATAGCTGGTCGCGTGCGCGACGTCCTCGATGCTGCCCCAGCGACCGAGCGGGATGTTGGCGTTGATTTTAGCTGTGATCTCTTCCGGCAGCGTCGCCGTCAGGTCGGTCAGCACGAAGCCCGGCGCAACCGCGTTGACGGTGATATTGCGCGAGGCGACTTCGCGGGCCAGCGCTTTGGTCAGGCCGATGATGCCTGCCTTGCTGGCGCTGTAGTTGGTCTGTCCGCCGTTGCCAGCGATGCCGCTGATGCTGGTGATGTTGATGATGCGCCCGTACCGTTTCCGCATCATGCTGCGGACGGCGGCCTTCGAGACCAGCCAGGTGCTGCGCAGATTGGTGTTGATGACCGTGTCGAAGTCGTCAGCGCTCATCAGCATGATGACGTTATCGCGCGTCGTCCCGGCGTTATTGACCAGAATATCGATCTTGCCGAAAGTATCAGTCGTCGTCTTGATGAGCGCGTTCGCGCCTTCCTCAGTCGCCACGTCGGCGCCGACGGCGATGGCATTGCCGCCCGCAGCCTTGATCGCCTCGACGACGTCGTTCGCCGCGTCGGCCCGGCTCTGATAATTGACGACGACGGCTGCGCCCTGCGCCGCCAGCTCAAGGGCAATGCCGCGCCCGATGCCCCGACTGGCTCCGGTGACGACGGCGATTCGGTCTGTCAGTTGTGTCATGGGTTGTCCTTCATGGGTGTGCGGAGCGCACCCGCGCTAGTTTAGCCTCGAATAATAACCTGTTCATGGTCACGCGGCGATTGAGGCTGCTTCGGCGGATGCGTGCAGCACTGCTCGCCGACATCCGCCGGGAAGAATACCTATTTAGCGCCGTTATGGATCATTTACGCGCGGACGAAATCGACCAGACGGCTCATTTCGCAGTATTCGCCCGCCATTTTGAGGATCGGTTGATGGTCGGGATGTGCGGCATACGCCTTGAGCGCGGCCTCGTCGTCGAAGTCGGTAATCAGGGCGAAGTCGAAGGCGCGCGGCGAGTCAGTGATATTCTCGCCGACTTCTAATCCGCGCAAAACATCGATCTTCTGCGGCAACCCTTTGAGGCCGTCGATCAGGCTGGCGCGCTGCTCCGGCGTGGCGTCCGCTTTAAACTTGAACAGGACGATATGGCGAATCATCAGAAAGCAGAGTCCTTTTTGGGTTTTCAGGCGTCGTCTGACGCCGATGATAGCATGTCAGGCGTGAACCTCAATACGAACGAGCTAAGGCGAGGTATATGGCGCAGCGTCCGTCAGCGCGCGGATGAGAAAGTGTCCGCTAACTCCCGCCGACCCAGCCGAGCAGCATGATTGTCCCGCGCAGCGTGCTGGTCAGGTTGCTTGCGCCGAAACCGCTGCTGTTGGCGACGTAGACATCGACGCGGCCATCAGCAGCCCCCAGACCGCGCGAGCTGACGCCGGTGAAGGCCAGCAGCCTCCCGTCTGGCGACCAGCCAGGGTCGCACATATTCGGCGGTGGGCTGCCGTGGGCGATGGTGCTGAAGTCGCTGCCGAGGACGAGCACGCCGTAAGGACATTGGCCGTCGACGCCGCCGATGGCGACTTTCTTACTGTCCGGCGACCACGCCGCCTTAACGCCGTAGCGCGCGAAGTTGAAATCGCCCGTGCGCCCGATAATCCGTCCGTCGGCGCTCATCATGACCAGCTCAGCGCTGGTGCTGGCCGCCTGATAGAGAACCATTTTGCCGTCTGGCGACCAGGCCGGGGCCAGTTTGAAATCGTCGTCGGCTCCGCTGGCGGCTTTCAGCTCCATCTCGTGACCGTTGGTAATGTCGATGGTGAACAGCCGATGGCGCGTGTCGCCGAGGATTGGATCGCCGCTCGAATAGGCGATCTGGCGGCTGTTGATCCACTTCGGGGCTTCGCTCAACTGCTGGTCGGACAGCTTAGTGATCTTCTCGCTGGCGACATCGAGCAGGTAGAGCTGGCCGCCGGTTGGGGGCAGAGCACTCGTGCCGTTGCAGGTTCCAGGATCGCCGGGAATCCAGCTTGGGCAGGTGTCCCGGTCGGAGACGAAGGCGATATGACTGCCGTCCGGCGACCACGTCGGCCAGAAATCATACGAGCCGGTGGGAGTCATGTCGAGCGGGTTCGAGCCGTCGCTGCCGACGATATAGATGTCGAGATCATAGGCCGTCGCCAGCGTGACGACCAGCTTTTTGCCATCGGGCGACCAGGATGGCGGGCTGACGAAGCCGCGCTGCACCATCGACGAAATCGGTAGCAGCCGCCCGCTGATGCCAATTTGCAGATCGACGACGTACAGGCCGGTCGTGCCGTCGCTCGCGCCGCTGCGGAAGTAAGCGAAGGCGTTGCCTCTGGGTGACGGATAGACCTGATTGCCGGTTTCGCTGCTCATGGTCATGATGGCGGTTTTCGCGCCGCCCGTCGTGGTGTAGTAGAGCGTTTCGATGTCGTTGGCCGGGAGCGGCGTCCCACCGACCGTCGTCTTATCATTCTGGTTGACGTAGGCGATCATCGGCGATTGCAGCGCGTCAACGATCCTGGCCGGAGCCTGCATCATCTCCCAGTTGTCGTAAGTGAAGCGGACGGTTGCGCCCGGCGTGCTTGACGGCACAGGTGTCAGCGTCGCGGTCGGTGTCACCGTTGGAGTCGCGGTCAGGGTAGGCGTTTCAGTCACCGTCGGCGTGAGGGTGATGGTCGGTGTCGTGGTCGGCACGGCGGTCTCGGTTTCAGTGGCGCTTGGAGCCAGAGTGACCGTCAGCGTGGGCATCGGTGTGGCGGTCGGCGTCGGTGGGTTCAGCGTTCCGCAGGCCGTGACGGCCAGAATCACGGGCAGAATCAGTCGGGTGGTCAGGCGCATGGTTTCAATCCGAACGTGTTCTCCATCGGCCTGGCTTCGGAGTACGAACAGCCGACAGTCGGGCTGTCGAGCCGCGCGCTATCCGGGCCGGACAGCCATTGCGCGGGCAATGAATGCAAACGCGAGGGCGTAGCATACCACGTCCTCGCGCCGCTATCCACCGCTCATGCTGGCGACTGCCTGACGGTTAGCCGATGAGAATCGGGCAGTCCGCCGTGCAGACACTGGAGTTTTCGCCGGGTTCGCAGATATTGTTTCCGCACACCGGGCCGCTCGGAATGACCGTGACGCGGACGGTGTAGTGATGCTGCGAGTTATCCGGCCAGATGACCATCAGCGTGTAGGAGGTGTCTTCCGCCGGGCAGACCTGACGTGAGCCGTGACCGGTCACGCCCTGATTCTCGAAGTAAATTTCCTTGATGTTATCCGAGTCCCAGCGCGCGGTCGTGCAATTGCCTTGCTGAATGCGCTGGTCATCGACGCGGAAGTTCGGGCCGGTCGGCGCGGCGGGTGGATTGTTGTTCTGCGGCGTATTGGTCGGGCCGGGTGGCTGATTATTATTGCCGCCCGTGTCGGTGGTTGGCCGGGGGCGCGCCGTGACCGGGAACGGTGTCGGGACGGTCTCTGGCACGACCAGTTTCTGACCGACTGAGAGGATATTGGCGTTGACGATACAGTTGCCGTCACGCAGGTCGAGCATCGGGATGCCGAGCCGCGCGGCGATCCCCGACAGGCTGTCGTTCGGACGGACGACGTAAGTGAATGTCCAGTCGGAGCGCGGCACGCAGACTCCGCTCGTATTTTTTGTGGCGACTTCGGTCGCTTCGGATGACGATCCCGGCAGCAGCACCGGGCGCGGCAGCAGTTGCAGCGGAATCCGGCTCAGATCACTGGTGTCGAACGGCTCTGGCGGCGCGGGCGGGCCGATGACCGATAGCCCGCTCGTGTTGCCAATCGAGTTGCCGAGCGGAAGTTCGACCTGTGTGCCGGGAAGAATTGTCTGTGTTGTCCCGAAAGCACTGATCGTCGCGCCCCCTTCGATGGTGGCAAGCGTCAGCTTCTGGTTGATAACGGAGGTCAGGTAGACGGTCGAGCCGAGCGTGACGTCGGCCCCGTTGATGGTCATGGCGACTTTCTGGCCTTCGGGCGACTGGATCAGCAGCGCCGACGGCGGGGCGTTGTTGCAGCTCAGACGACCGATGCCGGTGCTGATGGTGACGGCGCGCATGTCCGGGCTGGGGTTTTCGACGGTGGTATCGCCAAACAGCAGGAAGGTCACGTTCTGGCCGGGCAGCGTGTCCGGGATGTTAGCCTGCGCCTTGAAGACGGCGATGCCCCAGGTCTGGTTCTGTTCATCGAGCGGCGTGGTGATGACCTTTTTCAGGCTGAGGAGCGGGGCGATGTCGCCTGCCGTCTGGAAACTGGCGGTGGCATTGGCCTGAAGCTGCGCCTGAACCAGATTATTGCCATAGCAGGCTTCGTTGCGGTCGAGCGTGCCGCACGACACGCTGGCCGTGTCCATCGCGCGGGTGATGAGCGCGTCACAGCTCGATATCGCCTGAGCGACCGGGATGGGGGAGAGTAGCGTTTCTGGCGTCGGTTCGGCTTGCACCAGGACGCGGGCCGCCAGCGCCGTCACGAGCAAAACGGTGGCAATGAGGGTACGAAACATCGGCCAGGGCCTTTTCGCTAGAATCGTTAAGTCTCGTCCTTATAGAATAGACGAAAATCGGATTCTAGAAAAGAGGCAGCCACCCCGGCTGTTCGCCTGCTGCCGGGCCGGACTCCGCAGCAGACCAGACCACGGGCGTCTAGGGCGGTAGTGGGCCGCAGTCGTAAGGGCAATTCACTGAACTCTCATCGGCGAACGGATCGCAGATATTGTCACCGCAGGTGGCAGAAATGCAATCCGATGGACAAGAGGCATACGTCTCATTAACGTCGCAAATGAAATCGTTGTTGCAGGTCACGGGTGGAGTCGTAGTTGGCACGGGCGTCGGCTTCAGGCCAACACGGATGTGGATGTCATAATCGCGCGACGTGCCATCGGGCGCGACGACCTTGAGTGTGAAGGTTTCCGACTGCTTCAGGCAGACGCGCTGCGAGTTGTGGCCGGTGGTTCCCTCACCCTCGAAGTAAATCGCCTGAATGTAGTCGGCGTCCCAGTGGATCGTCGTGCATTTGCCGTACTTGAGCGACAGGGCATCGGCGCGCAGGTCGGGGCCGGTCGGCGGCGGCCAGGTGGCGGTCATCATCGGCGTGCCGGGGGCGAGCGTCGCTGTCCCCGGCAGGACTGAGGGCGTGACGGTCGGGACGATCACCGGCACGCGCAAGACTAGTCCGGCGTTAATCAGGTTTGGGTCGAGGATGCAGTTGCCGGTTTGCAGCGCGTCGACGCTGACGCCCGCCAACTGCGCGATCCGCGACAGCGAGTCGCCCGGTTGCACGGTATAGGTCTGGCCCCAATCGGGGTTCGGCGGGCAGGCAGCGATGACGGTTGCTGTCGCTTCCGGCTCCGGCAGCGTGACCTGCTCTGGAAGCAGCGCCAGTGGCAGCGTGCCGAGGCTGGCGGTATTGAAGGTTTCGGGTGGGCCGGGCGGGGCGATGACTGTCAGCTCATCATTAGTGCCGAGCGGAACCGAGACTTGCATTCCCGGCAGCGCGGTCTGGCTGATGCCGAAAGCAGTGACGACCGCGTGACCTTCAATCGTCTTGACGGTCAGGACGCTATTGTTCGTCGCGGTAATCACGACCGTCGAACCGAGGGTGACATCCGCGCCGTTGAGGTTCATCGTCACCGGCTGGCTGCCGGGGGATTGGACCAGCACCGCCGACGGGGGAGCGTCGGCGCAGCTCAGGCGACCGATGCCGGTGCTGATGGTGACAGCGCGCATGTCGGGCGTCGGGTTATCGACGGCAGCATCGCCGAACAGGATGAAGGTCACATTCTGGCCGGGGAGTGTGCCGGGAATGTTAGCCTGCGCCTTGAGGACGGCGATGCCCCAGGTCTGCGCGGTTTCATTGAGCGGCGTCGTGATGATCTTTTGCAAGGCGTCGATAGGTGAGATGTCGCCGGTCGTGTTGAAGAGGGCGTTACTGCCCGAACGCAGCTCGGAATGGACGAGGTTGTTGCCATAGCACGCCTGATTGCGGTTGACGTCGCCGCAGGCGCTGCCCGCCGTATCCATCGCGCGGGCGATCAGCGCGTCGCAGCTTGACGGAGCCTGCGCCAGCTCGACCGGCGCAGCAGCAGGCCCGGCAATCGGCGCGTTTAATTTGTCTGGCTGCGAGCCTGCCCGCGCAAAGAGTGCCGTTGCCGTCAGCAGCAAGGCGAAAGTAACAACCAGCAGAGTCCGAACCATTGCGCGCGCGCCTTTCCCAACCTTTTTAGTAAGTCAACCTCAAAGCGATCCATTGTGAGTGTAACACAGGTCAATTGTCTCGATAAATAAGCGTCAGACAATTGACTCGAAAGCGGTTGCTGCGGTTTGCCGCAGCCTGTCTGGCGGCGACCCCGCGCTTCACCGCCCCGCCCAGATCACCACTGCCTCAGGCCGGGCTGCTCGCTTTGGCCGCGACGGTGACAGTGTAGGGCGTCTGCGCGCCGTCGGTTGTGACGACGATCAGCGTGTAGGTCGTCGTCTGTTTGGGGCAAACATCCTTGCTGCCGTGGCCGGTCGTTGGCTGGCCCTCGAAGTAGATCGCGCGGATGTTGTCGGCGTCCCAGCGGATGGTGGTGCAGCTCCCTGGCTCGACGCTCGCAGCGTCGGCGCGCAGGTTCGGGCCGCTCGGCGCGCTCGTGGCGGTCGCCGGACTCTCGCTCGGCGTGGCCGTCACCAGCGCGAACGGGACGAGCAATCGCTGCCCGTTGACCAACTGATTCGGGTCGGTGATGCAGTTCGCAGTTTGCAGCTCCGTCAGCGTGATTCCATAACGCTGCGCGATTCGTGACAGCGTATCGCCGGACGTGACAGCGTAGGTCGTCTGCCAGTCGGCGCGAACGGTGCAGGGCGTCGGCGAAGCGGTCGGCGGCGCGACGGTCGCTGGCGGGATCGCGGTCGCAGCGGGCGAGGCAATCTGAATCAGAGTCGGCGTCGCTGGAACTGGCGATGGCGGCGTAATCGGCTGTGGAATCGTCACCTGCCGGTCGAGCAGGCGAGTCGGCAGGTCGGCTAGCTCGGTGCTGTCGATAGGTTCTGGCGCGGATGGCGGGCCGACGACGGACAGGCCGTTGGCTGCGCCGACGCTGTTGCCGAGCGGCAAATGTACCTGCGCGCCGGGAATAATCGTCTGCGTCGTCCCGAAAGCGGTCACATCGACGCCGCCTTCAATCGTGGCGACGGTCATGTTCTGATTGGACACAGCGGTGATGTAGACGGTCGAGCCGATCAGCATATCCGCGCCGTTGATCGTCATGGCGACCTTCTGGCCTTCGGGCGACTGCACCATCAGCGCCGAGGCTGGCGCGTTCTGGCACGACTGCTTGCCGATGCCGGTGCTGACCGTGACGGCGCGCATATCGGGTGTCGGGTTGTCGAGCGTGGTATCGCCGAACAGCAGGAAGGTGACGTTCTGGCCGGGGAGCGTGCCGGGAATATTGGCCTGTGCCTTGAGGACGGCGATGCCCCAGGTCTGCGCGGCCTCGTCGAGCGGCGCGGTCACAATCTTTTGCAGCGAAGTAATCGGCGCGATGTCGCCGGATTTGCTGAAGCTGGCGTTCACGCCGGCGCGCAGTTCGGCCTGGACTTTGTTGTTGCCATAGCAGGCTTCGTTGCGGTCGAGCGCGCTGCACGCGCTGTCGGCGGTGTCCATCGCGCGGGTGATGAGCGCGTCACAGCTTGCCGCCACGACAGTCGGTGTCGCTGCTGCCGTCGGCGGAATTGACTGGGTCGGCGCTTCCTGCGCTGACAGCGTGCAGGCAGCGAGAACCAGAGCGAGGAACAGAGACAGGGCTATAGATCGAATCATGAGCTTCGCCTTGCATCGGAAACGTGAACGTTAAAGACGCTTTCTGAAGCATAACGAACATGACGCCGCTGCGAAAGTGATTCCGCGCAGGTCGGCGGATGACCGTCAGTTGATGGTTTAGCGGACGATGCCGCCCACGCCTTCGGACTTAAGCAGCGAGTCGACCTCAGCGCGCGTGACCACGGCGATGTCGCCCGGCATGGTCAGCTTGAGCGCCGCGACCGCCGCGCCGTAACGCATGGCTGCGTCGAGCGGCTGACCGGCAAACAGGGCCGTCAGCAGGCCGACGTCGAAGGCGTCACCCGCCCCGACCCGGTCGATAATCTGGACCTTGAAGGCATCGGCATGAAATGCGTTCGCGCGGTCGAATGGGTCGGCGCGCGCTTCGCTAGGGGTGACGATGGCGGTCGGGGGGCGCCAACGCTGGCGCAGCGCGCGTGCCGGATGGCTCTCGCTGACGCCAAACAGCGCCTTTGCGTCCCGCAGGGCGACCATGACCAGCGTTGATGCCTCGGCAAGTTTGTCGTAGGCGACGCGAGCGCGGTCGTTATCCCACAGCCGCGTCCGATGATTGATGTCGAATGAGATTGAGACGCCAGCCGCTTTCGCCTCGTCCACGGCGCGAAAGCTGGTCGCCATGCACGACGCGCTCAGAGCGGGCGTGATGCCGGTCAGGTGCAGCCAGCGGCTGCGGCGGAGCTGCGACCAGTCGAAATCGTCGGGCTGCATCTCGCTGGCCGACGAACCGGCCCGGTCATAAATGACTTGTGCTGGTCGCGGCGGGCTGCCCGCGTCGAGGTAATAGGTTCCGAGCCGAGCGCCGCCCCAGCGCACGCCGGAAACATCGACGCCGTGCATCCGCAGCGTGTTGGCGACGTGATGGCCGGGCGGGTTGTCCGGCAGCTTCGACCACCAGGCGACGCGGCTGCCGAGCCGCGCCAGCCCGATGGCGACGTTGCTTTCGGCTCCGGCAACGTTGACGTCGAGCGTTCGGGTCGTTTCCAGCCGCTCGCGGCCCGGTGGCGAAAAGCGCCACATCGTTTCGCCTAAAGTGATGAGATCAAAGCGAGTCTCGTTTGAGGACATAATAGGAACCGCGTTTCTGACCGAGTTTGCGCAGGATATTTTTGGTCACGAGGTCGGCCAGGTCGCGCCGAATCGTTTCCGGGTGAACGTCAGGGCAGAGCGCCTGAAGATCGCTGTTGGTGATGCGACTGCTGCCGCCGAGCAGGTAGACGAGCGCTTCCTGCTGGCGCGGATTGATGGCGACGCCGTTGTACTCGCCGTTGAACTGGAGCGCTGCGGGTGTTGGCGCGGCGGTCGGCGCTTCCTCGACCGGGTCTTCGAGCGCGTAGAGCGTGACGCGGAAGCCGCCGCCAGTTTCCTCGAACTCCGGGCCGCGCAGATTCTGCTGCTCCATCAGGTCGATGACCCGGTCGACGCCGTAGCCAAGCCGCTCGATGAAGCCCATATCTGACAAAATCTGGACGATAGTCGGGTTGCGCGAAAAGCGCTCGTCCTTGATGTTGTTGATCGTCACCGGCCCGGCCAGCCCGCCCGGACTGGTGACTTCCATCCGGTCGCGGAACAGGAACAGGCGGATGCCGTCGCCGCTGATGCTGTAGTCGCGGTGGGCGACGGCGTTGACGACCAGCTCGCGCGCCGCTTCGAGCGGATATTCGAGCCGCTCCTCGCGCGCCATCGTCCGGCCCAACTGCTGCGTCTTACGCAGATGGTCGATCAGGAAGGTTTCGGCCTTGCGGATCTGATCGGGCAGCGTGCCGGTCAAATCCTGCCGGTTGAAATTGTCGCTCATGCTTTCGCCGGGAAAGCGCGCCGCCGTGATGTCCGCGCCCTTGATATGGCGCTGTGTGTCCCTGCCGAACAGCAGCAGCCCGGCATTGGTCGGATACAGGCGCGTATCGACCTGACCGAGACAGCCGCGAATCAGCAGCACGCGCTCGATGCTGCTTTCGCCGATGCTGCCGAGCGCCGCGACGTAGCCCTTGACCTTGTCCCAGTCGAGGTCGTCGAGCGAGGCGCTGCGGACGATTTCCGTCTCGAAGCTGGCCTCGCCGCGCTCGATCAGCAGGCGGCGGATGTCCCGTGGCTTGAGCGCGGTGTTGTCCGCACCTTCGCGGATCAGGTAGCGCCCGTCGAGCGAGTAGACGTGCGGCAGCCCGCGTGGGACATCGACGGCCACGATCAGCTTGTCGTTGAGCCGCAGGGCGCGCGGCATCGGGATAATCAGCGGCGGCTCGGCGGACAGCGCCGCCTGCAGCACCCGGTCAACGGCGCTCTCGACATCCTGCACGCCGATCACTGCCCCTGATACGCCCAACCCGACGATGACGACGCCCCCCTGACTGTTCGCCATCGCCACCATCGTTCGCGCCAGCACGCCGACCCGCGCGGCATCGGTCACCCAGTCAGCGCGCGCGCCGCGCCCGCTGCGGATGACCTGCCAGACGTCATCGGCGGTTCTGCTCATCGCCGGGCGACTCCGCTTTCCTCAGGCTGGTCGGCGGGTTTGTCGCCGTCGCGCGGCAGTGGGTCGAGCAGTACCAGGTCGATGACCTGCTGCATGTTGTCGACGAAGTGCAGGCGCAGGTCATGCAGCGCTGCCTTTGGCACGTCCACCAGGTCTTTCTCGTTCTGCCGGGGAAGGATCACGTTATGAATCCGCGCCCGCCGCGCTGCCAGCAGCTTTTCCTTGACGCCGCCGACCGGCAGCACCTTGCCGCGCAGCGTGATCTCGCCGGTCATGGCGAAATCGGCGCGTACCGGGCGCTCGGTGAAGGCCGAGACAATCGCTGCCGCCAGCGTGATACCCGCTGACGGCCCTTCTTTCGGGATCGCGCCTTCGGGCAGGTGAACGTGGACGTCGAAGTTCTCGAAATCCTCGTCGGCTACGTCGAGGTCTTCAGCGCGGGCGCGCATATAGCTCAATGCCGCCTGCGCCGATTCCTGCATGATGTCGCCGAGACTGCCGGTCATCAGCAGCGTGCCTTTGCCCGGCAGCACCGAGACTTCAATAGTCAGGATGTCGCCGCCGAACGGCGTCCAGGCCAGCCCGGTCGCCAGCCCGACTGCGTCCTCGTCGTTGGCGCGGACTTCGTCGAACGGGGCCGGGCCGAGGAAGCGCTCGATCTGCCTGACGTTGATCTGACGCGGGTAGCGTTTCTCTTCCGCGACCAGCCGCGCGACCTTGCGGCAGATATTGGCGATCTCGCGGTCGAGGTTACGCACTCCCGCTTCATAGGTGTACTCGTTGATGACCTTCTTGAGCGCCGCTTCGTCGATGCGGATGCTGCGCTCGCTCAGGCCGTGGGCGTCGAGCTGGCGCGGAATCAGGAACTGGCGGGCGATGGCCGCTTTTTCTTCTTCGGTATAGCCGGGAAATTCGATGATCTCCAGCCGGTCGAGCAGCGCGTCCGGCAGCGGGTCGAGGTCGTTGGCGGTGGTGATGAACAGCACCTTCGACAGGTCGTAAGGGACTTCAAGGTAGTGGTCGGAGTAGGCGAAGTTCTGTTCCGGGTCGAGCACTTCGAGCAGGGCGCTGGCCGGATCGCCCCGGAAATCCATGCCGAGCTTGTCGATCTCGTCGAGCACGAACACCGGGTTGATCGACCCGGCGCGGCGCATCGTCTGGATGATGCGCCCCGGCATTGCGCCAATGTACGTCCGCCGGTGGCCGCGAATTTCGGCCTCGTCACGCACGCCGCCCAGACTGACGCGGACGAACTCCCGTCCGAGCGCGTTGGCGATGCTGCGACCGAGTGA
>CAZZAO010000127.1:0-12588 GCA_964652205.1 uncultured Anaerolineaceae bacterium
CACCGGCTCGTCGGCCAGAATAACGCGCGGCTCGACCGCCAGCGCGCGGGCGATGGCGACGCGCTGGCGCTGGCCGCCGCTCAACTGGTGCGGGTATTTATCGGCAAATTCATCGACCGGCGTGAGCGCGACGCGGTCGAGCAGCTCGTAAACCTGTTGCAGCTCCTGCCCCCGTTTAGCCTTGCCGTGGATATGGAGCGGGCGCTCAAGGATGTAGCGGACGCTGTGGATCGGGTTGAGCGAGCTGAACGGGTCCTGAAAAATCATCTGGACTTCGCTGCGATAGGCCAGCAGCGCCTTACGGCTGGTGTCCTTCAGCACCGAACGACCCTTGTAGAGGATATCGCCGCGCGTCGGCTCGTAGAGCCGCGCCAGCGTGCGGGCAATCGTGCTTTTCCCGCTGCCGCTCTCGCCGACCAGCGCCGTCACGCGACCGGGATACAGCCTGAACGACGCGCCTTCGACCGCTTTGACGACTTGCCGGGTCAGTGTCCCGCCGATTGGAAAATGTTTAGTCAGGTCGCGGGCTTCAAGGATCGGCTCAATGCCGGGATTATTGGCGCTGTGCATACTCGGCGGCCTCCTTATCGAGCAAATGACAGGCGGCGCGGTGATCGTCGCCGATCTGATAGAGCGGCGGATGCAGCTTCTCGCACAGACCAGCAATCGCTACCTCGCAGCGCGGATGGAAGCGGCAGCCGGACGGTGGAGAGATCAGGTCGGGCGGCGAGCCGGCGATGCCGCGCAGCTCGACGCGCGGGCCGGTAATCGTCGGGAACGAACTCATCAGACGCTGGGTGTACGGATGGCCGGGATGGGTGAAAATCTCCTGCGAGGGCGCGATCTCGATTAGCTCTCCCGCGTACATGATGCCGATTCGGTCGGAGAACTCGACCAGCAGCGACAGGTCGTGGGTGATGAACAGGATCGAGAAGCCGAACTGCTCCTTCAACTGCTGAATCTCGTGGATGATCTGTTTCTGCACGACCACATCGAGCGCAGTCGTCGGCTCGTCCATGATAATCAGCTCCGGGTTGAGCGCCAGCGCAATGGCGATAACCACCCGCTGGCGCATCCCGCCGCTCAACTGATGCGGGAAGCTGTCGATGCGATTCGGATCGATGCCGACCACGCCGAGCAGCTCGCGGGCGCGCTCGCGGGCGGCGGCCTTCTTCACCTGCCGGTGCGTCTGGATAACATCAACGATCTGGTCGCCGACCGACAGCACCGGGTTGAGCGAGTTCATCGCGCTCTGAAAGACGATGGCGAGATGTTCCCAGCGGAAAGCGCGAAGCTGATCGTCGTTCATGTCGAGGATATCCTCGCCCTTGAACAGCACCTGCCCGCCGACGATCTGCGCCGGGGGCTTGAGCACGCGCGTGATGGCATGGGCGATGGTCGATTTGCCGCAGCCCGATTCACCTGCCAGCCCAAAGACCTCGTTCGGATAGAGGTCGAACGAGACATTATCCGCCGCGCGGACGATGCCGCGCCCCGTCCGGTACTCGACTTCGAGGTTACGAATTTCCAGCAGCGGTTTACCTTCGCCGCGCGGTTTTCCCGCCGTCCGGTTCATGTTAAGCGAGGGCGTTGCTGTCATATTGCCGAGCCTTCCGCAGCCTGAGCCACCTTCGCGCGGCGGACGACAGCGGTCGCGGCGGTGACTTTGCCGCTGGCCCCTTCGGTACGCAGGCGCGGGTTGGTCACTTCGTCGATGCCGTAATTAATCAGGGTCAGGCTGAAGCCGACCAGCGCGATACAGACGCCGGGCGGAATGAACGTCCACCACGAGCCGGTCAGCAGCGCCTGATTATTCTGCGCCCAGTAAAGCGTCGTCCCCCAGGTGACGGCGTTGGCATCGCCCAGGCCGAGGAATTCGAGCGCGGCTTCTGACAGAATGGCGAGCACCACCGCGCCGATCCACGCCGAAACGACCAGCGACGTCATATTCGGCAGGATTTCATGGATGATGATACGCCAGGCTGGCTCGCCGACGACGCGCGCCGAGGCGACAAATTCACTGTTGCGCAGCGTCAGCGTCTGCGAGCGCAGCACGCGGGCAGCGTAGGCCCAGCTTGTCAGACTCAGCACGACGACCACGGTGATCGGCCCCGGTCTTTCGAGCCAGCCGGAGACGACAATAATCAGCGGCAGGCCGGGCAAAATCAGAAAGACATTGGTGATGAGCGACAGCACATCATCCACCCATCCGCCGATATAACCTGAGGTCACGCCGACGACAATCGAGATGAAAATAATGAAAGTGCCGGTCAGGAAGCCGACGAGCAGTGAAGTCTGCGCGCCATGCACCACCTGCGCGAAGATGTCCTGCCCCTGCTTCGAGGTTCCCAGCGGATATTTCGGATCGACAAGCGGCGCGAGGTTGCCCTTAGCGACGATCCGGGCGGCATTTTTGGTCGGCGCGATCTGGTTGGCAAACAGGGCGACGAGGACAAAGAAAACCAGAATAAGGATGCCGACGGTGGCTTTACGATTTTTGAGGATATGGGGAAGCCGGAACATCGGACGGCGCGAAGTCGGCGTGGTCGGCTGCCGCGCAGCTTCTGCCGGTGGGGGCGAAGCCTGTTCGGTGGTGGCGTTGGTTCCCATGCAAACTGTTCCCTTCGATAAGGTCGAGCAAACTTAGCGCGCGCGCGGGTCGAGGACGACGTAAACAACATCAACGAAGAAATTCGCCAGCAGAACGGCCAGCGTCACCAGCAGGAAGATGCCCTGCATCAGCGGGTAATCACGGGCATTGACCGCATTGAGCAGCAGATAACCGATTCCCGGATACGAAAAGACGACTTCTGTCAGCAGCGCGCCCCCCAGCACCAGACCGAGGCTCATGGCGAAACCGGTCAGGCTGGGAAGGATGGCATTCCGCGCGGCGTAGGCCAGCATCACGCGCCGGTCGCTCAAGCCTTTAGCCTGCGCCAGCACAATATAGTCTTCCGAAATGACGCCGATCATGTTGTTACGCATCCCCAGCATCCAGCCGCCCATCGCCGTCAGCACAATCGTCAGGGCGGGCAGCAGCGCGTGATTGACGACGCTGGCGAGGAACTGAGGATTGCCCCAGTCCACCGAAACATTCAGGTCGTAGGCGTGAGAAAGCGGGAACCAGCCAAAGTCGAAGCCGAAAATGTAGAGCGCGAGCATCGCCAGAAAGAAATATGGAAAAGCGCCGAGCAGGCTGAGGAACGGCAGAATGCCGACGTCGGCGAACCCGCCGCGCCGCCAGGCCGCGAAAATGCCGAGCATCGTCCCGATGATGAACGAGATAATCGTGGCGATCCCGGCCAGCCGCAGCGTCCACCCCAGCGATGACCCCATCACGGTCGTCACCGCCACCGGGAACTGCGACACTGAGATGCCGAGGTTGCCGTGGGCCAGATTGCTGAGATAGGCGATGTACTGCGTCAGAATCGGCCCTTCGACGAAGCCGAAGGCGGCTTTCAGGCTGTCCATCGCGCGCGGATCGAGCCGCCCCTGATAGCGAGCGAACATGATCTGCACCGGGTCGCCGGTCATCAGGCGGGGGATAATAAAATTAAGGGTGATGGCAAGAAAAGCGGCGATTAAGTAAAAGCCGATCCGCCGTGAGAGGAAACGCATTGTCCGATTCCTTTAAGTTTGTTCTGGGGAAAACGCGGGGCTGGCTCGCTGGCGACGCCAGCCCCTTTTTTACTTCAGTATACGACTACTTCTGGCCGCAGCTTGTCGCGTCAACACAGTGGATGTTGATGGCGACCATCCGGGCGGACTCGTCCTGCCACGGGCTGCCGATGGCATAGGGATTGTCAGGGGTCGGCCAGCCGACGAAGCGGGTGGTGTTGTACTCATACCACATCGGCCACGGTGAGAGCGGACTCATGACGACGTTGGTGATGAAGTAATCCTCGAGCTGCTGGGTGATCTTGACCTGCTCGGCGGGGTCAGCCGTCTTGAGGAAGTCATTGAGCAGCTTATCGGTTTCAGCCGTGCCGAGGCGCGGCATGAACTGGCCGGTGGCGACCCCGTCCTTGTCGATGCGGGCGGTGTTAAGGATGTTGTCGAAGAAATCCCACGGCGTGCGGCCCCAGACGCTCCATGCCAGCGAGGTGTCGAACGTCCCCTTCTGAAGGTTGTCGATCCACTGGCCGTAGTCCGGCGTGACCACGTTGGCATTCAGGCCGACGTCCTGAAGGTTCTGGCTGATGATCTGCGCGGCGGTGACGACGTCCGTCCAGCCGTTGACGATCTGGATATTGAACGCGCCGATAGCCGTGCCGTCAGGCATGATGCGGAAGCCGTCGCTGCCGAGCTTGTAACCGGCATCTTCCAGCGTCTGTTTGGCGAGGTCGGGGTTGTAGACGCCGAGACCCATGGCCTTGATCTTGTCCTGAACGTCCTGCGAAACCTGATCCTTCCACTGCGGCCAGATGCCGACAGCGTTGTTCTGCTCGACGGTGGTGTAGCCGTTTTCAGCGGTGTCACGGATAGCTTCGTAGTCGATGGCCTGGCTGATGGCCTGACGCACCTTAACGTCGTCGAACGGCTTCTTGTTGGCGTTGACGTAGAAGCCCCAGGGCGAGTTGCCAGCGAACCAGTAGTGGAAATGCTCCGGGTCCTTCGACGTGTAGACCTTGTCGATGTCGGGGACGAAGTTGCCAATCCAGTCGAGCTGGCCGTTAATCATCGCCAGGTTGGCCGGGTCGTTACCGGTGAAGGCCGGGTACTGAAGGCAGTCGACGTAGGGCTTGCCCGTCTGCCAGTAGTGCGGGTTCTTGCAGATCGTGAAGACCTGATCGCTGAAGTCCTTGACTTCGCTGAAGGGGCCGGTGGTGATCGGGTTATCGTTGGTGTACGAAACCGGGTCGGCGATGTCCTTCCAGGCGTGCTCAGGGACGATGCGCTGGCGACCGAGAACCGTATCCGCCTGTGTGTAGACGCTGGTCAGCTTGAATTCGACGGTATTGGCGTCGACTTTAGTGACCGTATCGAAAATCGCGTCAACGCCGCCGCGATCCAGCGCGGGGAACTGCTTCATCAGGTTGAAGGTGAAAACGACGTCATCCGCTGAGAACGGCTGGCCGTCGCTCCACTGGACGTTCTCACGCAGCTTGAAGGTCAGCGTTAGCAGGTCGGTCGAGTATTCCGAGCTGAGGGCCAGCCAGGGAGTCGCCAGACCGCCATCGACCGGATTGAAGACCGTCAGCGGCTCATAGACCATGCGCGTCGTGCCGTTGACAGGATTGGGGGCGAACGGATTGAAATTCCGAATCCAGGCTGCCACCGGCGACTCATTGACGACGACTGTGCCGCCCGTCGGAATGCTCGGATCGGCAGGCCCGGTCAGCGCCATACCGGCGGTCATATCGCCGCTCGCGTCCTGCGCGCTGACCACACCGATTCCCAGCATGGCGACCAGCGCAAACCCTAACAAAGCACGTTGTAACAGCTTACTCATTACGCGATCTCCTTTTTGAAAATCCTGCTTCCAAATCCTCTACTCCGCGTCTGAACAAACCCTCATGTCACTTCAGCGATAACCAGCCTCCTCTCGCGTCGATTTACATTCGGGTAGCGCCACAGGTATCGCGGACGATAAGCTGTGCCGGAAGGATAATCTGACCGGGTGTTTCCTGCGCCCCATTCAACAGGTCGAGCAGGATTTGCATCGCCACCGCGCCGAGTTCCTGAATCGGCTGGCGGACGGTCGTCAGCGGGGGCGTGGTCGCTGCCGCGAACGGCTGATCGTCGAAGCCGACGATGCCGATCTCGTCTGGCACGCGCAGCCCCTGCTCGTGGATGGCGCGCAGCGCGCCGACCGCCATCATGTCGCTGGCGACGAAGACGGCGTCGACGCCGCGCTGAAGCAGCGTCCGCATCCGCACGTAACCGGAGACTTCGTCGAACGCGCCCTGGACGATCAGGCGCTCATCAAGCTTGCGACCGGCTCGCTCGAACGCCTGCCGATACCCTTTGAGCCGCGCCTGCGCCGCACCGGACTGGAGCGGCCCGGCAATCGTGCCGATGCGCTCCCAGCCGAGATGGATCAGGTGCGTCACCGCCAGTTGAGCGCCGCGCACATTGTCGATATCGACATAGTTGAGCGAGTCGCTTGGCGGCGGGCCGATGACGACAAAGGGAAACCCGGCCTTCGCCAGGTGTGGAATCAGAGGATCGTCGGCTTCAGCAGCCGTAATCAGCAGGCCATCAACCAGCGTGTGATTGAGCACGCGCTCGCCGAAGCGGTTTTCTTCTTCGTTCGAGCCGCCTAACCAGAGCAGAACGGCGTAGTCAAACTCGTTGGCCTTCGCCATAATCCCCTGGACGAGGATCGCGTAATACGGGTCGCCGAAAGCATTCGATACCGCCTGCGGAATCACCACGCTCACCGTCCGGGCCTGCTGCGTGGCAAGCGCGCGCGCCGCCGGGTTAGGCCGGTAATTTTGCTCATGGATGATCTGAAGCACTTTTTCCCGCGTCTGCACGCTGACGTTGGGGTGTTCGTTAATCACGCGCGAAACCGTCGAACGGGATACTCCAGAAAGGCGCGCAATATCTTCCAAATTCTGCCTCATAATTCCTCATCAGATTGGGAGCGCTCCCAATAATCAGAGTATAATGGTGTCCGGCAGGCTCTGTCAATTAGAATGATCGGTCTTTGTGTCATTCGCACAAGTGAGATCGCTGCCAGACCCGGTTTAGACCATGAATGCCACTTTTCATCAGAGCGGACTTGTCCGTTTGGGCGGCGTTCACGACTATAATTGGGAGCGTGTCCAAAACTGATCGGGGTTGATCATAATTTTTGAGGGGAACGATGGTTAAACCAATTGGCTTGCAGCTTTACTCCGTCCGCGAGGCAGCAGCGCGGGATTTTGAAGCCACTGTCCGCAAGGTGGCCGCGATGGGCTATGCCGGTGTCGAACCGGCGGGCTTTCCCGGCACGACCGTCGAGGCCGCTGCCGCGCTGTTCCGGTCGCTTGGGCTTCAGGTTCCGAGCGCGCACGTCCCAATGCCGCTCGGCGACAAAAAGAACGAAATCCTCGACACTATCGCCACGCTCGGCGCGCGCTACGTCGTCTGCCCGTACATCCCGCCGGAAGAATACACGACGCTCGACAACATCCGCTCGATCATCGAGCGGCTCAACGCCGCCGACGAAGTCACGCGCAGCGCGGGTTACACCTTCGTCTACCACAATCACTGGTGGGAATATCAGCCGGTCGAAGGTCGCCTGCCCTATCAGGTCATGCTCGAAGGGCTGAATCCGACTGTCCAGTTCGAGCTGGACACCTACTGGATTCAGACGGCGGGCCTCGATCCGGCGGCGGTCGAGCGGGAAGTCGGCGCGCGCGCCCCGCTGATTCACATCAAGGACGGGCCGACCGAGACCGAGAAGGCGATGACGCCGCTCGGAACCGGCAAGATCGACATTCCGGCGGTGGTCGCGGCGGCGGAAGCGGCGGAATGGCTGATTGTCGAGCTGGATCGCTGCGATAGCGACATGATGCAGGCGGTCGATCAAAGCCTGAACTACATGCTCTCGAAAGGGCTGGGCCGTGGCAAAGCAAATTAAAGTCGGCGTCATCGGCGGCGGGAACATCAGCCCGCAGTACCTGCGCAACCTGCCGAAGTTCTCAATTCTCAAGGTCGAGGCCATCGCCGACATGCTGCCGGAACGCGCCACGTCGCGCGCCGCCGAATTCAACGTCGCGCGGACGCTGACGCCGGACGAGTTACTGGCTGACCCGGAGATCGACATCGTCCTCAACATCACGCCGCCCAACGGTCATGCCGCCGTCGCGCTGGCGGCTATCGCGGCGGGCAAGAGCGTCTACAACGAGAAGCCGCTGGCGATCAGCCGCGAGGACGGCCAGAAGATCATCGACGCAGCGGCGACCAGGGGCGTGCGCGTCGGCTGCGCGCCGGACACCTTCCTCGGCGGCGGGCTGCAAACCTGCCGCAAGCTGATCGACGACGGCGCAATCGGCGTCCCGGTGGCAGCGACGGCCTTCATGCTCTCGCACGGGCCGGAGTCGTGGCATCCCAATCCCGATTTCTACTACCAGCCGGGCGGCGGGCCGATGTTCGATATGGGGCCGTACTACCTGACGGCGCTGATCCACCTGCTCGGCCCGGTCGGGCGCGTGACCGGCGCAACACGCCGGTCGTTCCCGGAGCGCGTCGCCACCAGCCAGATGCACAATGGCCGCCATATCCCGGTCGAAGTGCAGACGCACGTCGCCGGACTGCTCGAATTTGAACAGGGCGCAGTCGGCACGATCATCACCAGTTTCGATGTCTGGTCGAACAGCCTGCCGCGCATCGAGATTTACGGCTCGGAAGGCACGATGAGCGTCCCCGACCCGAACGACTTCAAAGGGCCGGTGCTGATCCGCCACTCGAACGAGAACGACTGGACGGACGTCCCGCTAACGCACAGCGCCGACGTCGGGCGCGGTATCGGCGTGGCCGACATGGCTTACGGGCTGACGAGCGGACGCCCGCACCGCGCGTCGGGCGCGCTCGGCTTTCACGTCCTCGACCTGATGCACGCCTTCCACGACGCCGCGACTCAGGGCAGGCACATCACCCTCACCAGCCAGTGCGCGCAGCCCGCGCCGCTGCCGGTCGGTCTGCCGGTCGGAGAACTCGACGCATAATATAGAACCGAGAACCGGGAAAGGGATGGGCCGCTCACAGGATTGAGCGGCCCGTTTCTGTTTCGCAGTCTTCTGACCGCCGGCCTATTGTCGCGCCCCGGTTTTTCTCATACGATTGCGCTATCGGCCCTGTTCCGCGCCTGAACAGAAAGACGCTCTCATGCTCCATCCTACGCTTGAACGCCAGTTGACCCGCCACGGCATCCTCGACCTGTCCGCGCCGCCGACCGTCGAGCAGTGGTATCGCTTTCTGGAGCGCGCCAGCCAGACCTACGCCGAAGCCGATCAGCAGCGCGCCGCGCTGGAATATCAGGTGAGGCAAACGACCGCCGAACTCAGGGCGCTTCACGACGACTGCCTGAAGGCTATCGACAGCCTGATTTTGCGCGTCGAAGCCAGCGCCGAGCAGGATGAGCTGCTGACACTGCTCAATTCGTACCGTCCCACCTGCAAGCAGATTGAGCCAGTATCCGGCTGACTCAGGTATAAAAACAGGCGCTGACCGCGTCGGGGATGTATATTGCGCGCTATTAAGGAGCCGATCATGCCGGTCTTCGATGCCCCGATCAACACCGACGAGGCCAACCTCGATAAAGTCCTCAAGCAGCGGCTGCCGATTGTCCTCTATCTCTACGACCGCCCGAATAAGGCGCTCGATGATGCCTTCGCTCGTGTCGCCCGCGACAACGTCGGCGAGCTGATCGTCGCCCGCGTCGATGCCAGCGCCAACCCGAAGGCGCACGCCCGTTTCGACCGTCTCGCCCTGCCCGCGTTGGTGACGCTTGACGAGGGCAATGTCGAGTCGAAGGCGAGCGCGATCCGGCCTGATGACGTCGATGCGCATGTCGATTTCCTGCTCGGCGAAGGGCCGCTGCCGCAGGAAACCAGCGCCGAGAGCGAGCAGCGCGCCGCCGCCGGAGCCGCGCCGGTTCACGTCCGTGACAGCAGCTTCAGCGCCGATGTCCTCAAGAGTCCAGTCCCGGTGCTGGTCGATTTCTGGGCGCCATGGTGCGGGCCGTGTCATCTTGTCGCGCCGACGCTCGAAGCGCTGGCGCAGAAGTACGCCGGACGAATCAAGGTCGCCAAGCTGAACGTCGACGACAACCCACGGATGGCCCGCCAGTATGGCGCGTCGAGCATTCCGCTGCTGGTGCTGTTCGAGGGCGGCAAGCCGGTCGCGCAGTTGGTCGGCGCGCATCCGCAGCAGAATATCGAGCGGATGATTATCGACGCGCTCAGCTAGAGCAAGCTCAAAAGCCAACCAGAACGCCGGACTCGCGCGAGTCCGGCGTTTTCGATTCGACCGCTGAGAGCGACCGGCTAAACTGCCGTCAGCAGCACCGGCTTGCCGCGCGTGATGACGACCGTATGCTCGAACTGCGCGGCAGGCTGCCCGCTGACCGTCTTGAGCGTCCACTTGTCGTCGGCGGTGTAAATCCGCCCGGAGCCGGGTGTCAGGAATGGCTCAATCGTCAGCACCATGCCCTCAGTGAGAGTCTGGTTGGCGCGTTTAGTGAAGTAATTCGGGACGTTGCGCGGTTCCTCGTGCAGGCGGCGACCGATGCCGTGGCCGCCCAGCTCGCGGATGATGTTCAGGCCGCACTTACGCGCCGACGCCTCGACGGCCTTGCCGATAACATTGAGCGGCTTGCCCGCCGTCACGGCGTCGAGCGCGCTCTGGAGCGCGTCCATCGTGCAGTCGAGCAGCATCTGATTCTCCGGCCTGACCGGCGGAACGGCAATCGAGCCGCCGGTGTCGCCGTAATAGCCGTCCATCTCGGCGGAGACGTCGATATTGACCAGGTCGCCGGGTTGAATCACGCGGTCGCCGGGGATGCCGTGCGCCGCCTCGTCGTTGATGCTGATACAGGTGAAGCCGGGATAGTTGTACATGACCTGCGGAGCCGAGCGCGCGCCGTGTTCCCGGAGCAGCTTCTCGCCGAGCCGGTCGAGGTCGCCGGTCGTCATTCCCGGCTCCACTGCTTCCTGCATCGCCTTGAGCGTCATGCCGACAATCCGGCCAATCTTGAGCAGCGCCGCCAGATCCGTCTCGCTGGTAATGGACATCGTGTTTTTCCCGATCACTTCAGTCAATGTCTGAAACTATACGCTTGCAGCCGCTCCGGTTCAAGAGGCGCATTACTCAGACGCCGCAGCGCAGGAATGATTACCTGCGTCTCACAGATTACCCATCGGGTCTTTACACTGACGGACTATGCTATCTGCATAATTCTGGAACTTTTCGACCGCGAAACACGTCATAGAGGCTATCAACGCGGCTGAGTTGGATCGTGAGGTAAGACCATGCGCCTGTCGAGATTACAGCCCCAACTGCTCATCCCCTTCGCGCTGGCCTTCGGCGCGGCGCTGACTCCCTGGCTGCTCTATCTGCGCTAGCCGCCGTTCATCATTCCCCGCCAGCTTCTTTGTTGTCCATTCAGCACGCTCCTTCAGAATCTTCGCTAAAGCGGGTCTTTGCAAGCCCCGCGCGGCGCGTTAACGTCTGTTCGTTCACGCAACGAAGGAGATGACGCCCGATGTCGCTGCCGACTGACCTGACCGAACTGGCCGCTTCGCTGGCCGCGCACGACCGCGTCGGCCTCATCAGCGATCTGGACGGCACGCTCAGCCCGATTGCCACCGCGCCGCATCTGGCGCAGATGGCTCCGCGCGCGCGCGCGCTGCTGGCCGCGCTGTCCGAAAAGCTGACGCTGGTCGCGCTGGTGTCGGGCCGAGTCGCCGCCGACCTGCACGCGCGCGTCGGCCTGCCGGGGCTGGTCTACGTCGGCAATCACGGCCTCGAAGAATGGATTGACGGACGGGTTGACGTTGCGCCGGAAGCCGCTGCCTACCGCGCCGCCGTCGCGGCGGCGATTGCCGAGCTGCGACCTCACGCCGTTCCGGGCATGTTGATCGAGGCAAAGGACGTCACCGCCTCGTTTCACTATCGCCAGACAGCCGATCCGGACTCCGCTGCGCGGACGTTCGAGCCGTGGGCGCGCGCCGCTGCCGAGCGCTATGGCCTCGTTATGACTCCCGGACACAAAGTGTTCGAGCTGCGCCCACCGGTCGAGATCGACAAAGGGACGACCTTCGAGCGGCTGACGCGCCACTATCGACTCGACGCGGCAGTTTACCTGGGCGACGACGTCTCCGACGCCGACGCGCTGCGGATGGCGCGTCATCTGCGAGCGACGAACGCCTGTTACTCGGTCGGCGTCGGCGTCGAATCACCCTCAACGCCGGAACTGGTGCGCGATTCCGCCGACCGGCTGGTAACGGGTATCGCTGGCGTCGAGGCCTTTCTCGCGCTGCTGCTGGCGGCTTCGAGCGCGTCCGCCACCTGATTCATGAACCAGCCGGTGACGTCTGTCGAGCGCACGCGCTCGCGCAGGGCAAGCGCTCGCTGATGTCGTTCCTGATCGCCCATCGTCAGCCCCCGGTGCAGCGCTTCGGCGGTGCTGTAGACGTCGTAGGGCGAGATCACAAGCGCTTCATCCCCCAGTTCATAGACCGCCCCCGCCATCTCTGACAGCACCAGCACGCCATCGCGCTGGTTGACCAGCGGCCCTTCCTTAGCGACCAGATTCATCCCATCGTTGACGGGGTTCACCAGCAGGACATCGTACAACTGCATGGCCGCTATCGCCCGCCCATAATTGTTGCCGATGATCGTGCGGACTGGCTCCCAGAATTCGTCGCTGAAATTCGCATTGATGAAGCCTACCGCTGCCATCACTTCCTGAAGATAGGTCTGGTATTCGCTGACTTCCATCCGCGACGGCACGAGCAGTTGAAGCAGCTTGACCCTGCCGCGATGTTCGGGATGCGCTTCGAGCAGCGCCCGAAAAGCCAGCAGCCCGCGCAGGATATTTTTACTCGGCTCGATCCGGTCAACGCGCAGAATGAGCCGGGTTTCGCCAATCGTCGT
>CAZZAO010000127.1:12598-15414 GCA_964652205.1 uncultured Anaerolineaceae bacterium
GACACTTCCACGAGTGGGCTGCGATTGACCAGCAACATTTGATCCACCAAATGAACCGCCCAGTCTATTACGTCTCCGCCTTCGTAACCGTTATTTCGCACAACGGACGAAACAATGAGCCGGGGTTCGCCAATCGTCGTCCGCAGATGGTTTTTGAGCAGGCGAGTTTCCGACGCCTCGGCCAGCGCTTCGACCTTTTCGACGTCAATGGTGATCGGGTAAGCCCGCGCGGTCGTCCGCCGCCCGTGGTATTCGATGGCCTCGCGGCTGCCGTAGGCGTGAGCGTCGTCGAGGTGAAACCGGCATGATTGAATGAAGTTGAAGGCGTTGGTCCGCGTCTGAAAACCGACCCGGTCAGATTGCAGCAGGCTGGAAAACAGCAGCGTCCGCATGGCCTGAGGCAGCACGCGCCAGGCGTCCGGCCCCGGCCAGGGAATGTGAATGAAGGGCTGAATCTGGACGCGGTCGCCCAGCCGCTCGCGCAGAAAGTGCGGAACCAGATAGAGATGATAGTCCTGCGGAAAGATAATCACGGGCCGGTCGGAGTCCGCCGGAAGGCTGTCGGCAATCGCATCAGCGAACTGTCGATTGACCGCGACGTAGCCCTGTTCCCAGGCGACCCAGGTTTCCTTCGTGATGATCGGCTGGCGCGGCGCATCCCACAGCTCATGCTGAATGAACCACAGGATCGGATTAGCGATGACGTTGTAGTACATCCGGTAGGCCTGACGATCCGGCACGATCAGCCGCAGGCGCATATTGCCGACCTCGCGCACCTGATCGGGCGCGAGGTTCGCCCATTCATGATCGTCCCGGCTCAGAGCCGCCGCGATCCAGAGGACGTCGTAGCGGTCGGCCAGCGACGACAGCGCCGTGACCAGACCGCCATCCCCGCGACGGCGAGCAAACTCGTTATCTTTCTTGCGGCGAAAGGCGTATGGCCCGCGATTGGAAGCAATGACGATCAACGGCTCATTCGCGCGGCGGCCAGCGCCGGCAACAGTTTGATCGTTCATCGAAATATCCTCTCATCATGGGGAGCCGGGGTTGAGCGAGCAACCTGAGCCACCGTCACTCAACGGTCAAGCGCGCGAACATCGCGCAGAATAAAGACGCGCGGAAAGCCAACCAGCGTCCGATTTCCCGGCAGGGAAAGGCGCGGCCCGGCTATCCCTGCGGCGTCGAGGTCGGCAGCGCCGCCGGGGTCGGCGTGCGGCGCAGTGCTGCCGTCGCCGTCGGGGCCAGAGTCGGCGCGATATTCGGCGGCAGCAGCACCTGATCGAGAATGTAGATCAGCCCGTTCGAGGCCGTCACCACCGGGGCCTGCGGGCTGGTAATCGTGACCAGATCGTTGAGCTTGAAGGTGTCCCGGTCGCGCGTCAGCCGCAGGAAGCTGCCCTGAGTGGTCAGCAGCGTCATCTGGTCGAACATCGTTCCGAGAGCGATTCGGTCGCGGACGATGTGGTAGGCCAGCACGTCGCGCAGTTGACCCTTCGTCTGGACGCGCTCCGACGACACCTGAGCGAAGGCGCGGTCGGTCGGCGCGAAGACGGTCAATGGCCCGGCCTGCCCCAGCGCGGCATCCATGCCGACGAGCTTGAGCGCCGCTGCGAGGCGCGTCAGGCGGGGGTCAGCGTTAATGGTCGAAAGCACATCCAGCGGGACGGCCAGCGTCGGCGGCGGCGGCAGATTGGGCGGCAGGCCGTCGCCACGCGGTCGGGACTGGCGCGCGCCACCGCCGCCCGACGAGGCGATCACGGAAGTCTCGACCTGACCGCCCGCCTGTGAGGCCGACGCGATCAGCCCTTCGACCGGGGCTTCGGACATGCCCGTCATGGCGAGGCCCGCGCCCTTATCCGTCCGCACCGCCGAGAGCAGGTAGTAGGTTTTGGGCTGCAAATGCAGATTGAAGGCTGTCAAACCGCCGCCGCTGGTCCCCGTCGGCAGGACGCGCAGATCGTATTCGCCGACGCCGAGGTCAATCGACGCCGAGCGACCGGGCAGGATATTGGAGATCAGCACCGTGCCATCCGCCGTAATCACGTCGAGGCCGGTTCGCAGGCCAGCGACGCTGTTGACGACCGTCAACCGCGCGTTGACCGGGTCGAGCGGCTTGACGTAATTCTCTTTCGCCAGCGTGACGAAGTAACCGATGTCGGGGCCGCCGCCCATCGCAATCGTGCTGAACGAGCCGGGAGCCAGACTCAGGCCAAACGGCCCGACGAGCACGCCGCTGCCATCCTGCGCGTTGAAGGTGAAGCGGTGCGGCCCCGGCGCAACCTGTACCCAACCGCTGATCTCGCCCGCCTTGAGCGTTTGAATGCCGCTGTACGCGCCGTCGATCCAGAACTCGATGACCGGCGAGCCGGGGGCATAGTTGGCGACGCGAATCTGCGCCGGGACACCCTGCGCGGTTGTCCGGGCCGCGAGGGCGATGGTCAGCAGCAGCAGCGCCGGAAGAAAAAAGACCCATTTACGCATCGGTTACTCGCCTGACTCAAGGGTTGACTAAAACAGCCTGACACGGCTCTGGTTAGTCACGCTGCCCGCAGAGGGAGCGGATTTACCTATCATAGCCCCATTTACTCAGATCCTGCCCGATTAACCCGGATGTGAGGCGGTTACTTTCCTGATCGCTGTCGCCGGCCATTTCCGCGATCAGGCTGGATCCGTTTTCGTCGAGATCGACTTCGAGCGGGTCAACAGGGGTCACAGGTTCATTCTACCACGCCCCGACGGAAGGCGACCCCTCACCCCCTGGCCCCCTCTCCGCAAGCAGCGAGGGGGGAGCGGACGGAAGGCGACCTCACCCCCTG
>CAZZAO010000128.1:0-15409 GCA_964652205.1 uncultured Anaerolineaceae bacterium
TTGACCCTGGATAAACCGATATGAGCTTTCTTGAAACTCCGATCAGATTTGATGCAATCGCCCTGTTGTCCCTGTCGGTTGACGGTGCGCCGGGTTCGCGTCGCGCCTATAATCGACGATGATATGGACACAAGGCGAAAGCGAGCCGACGATGCTCAACTGGCAGCCCCCCGAACACTGGCGGCGGATCACCGCCATCGACGCGCACACGGCAGGCGAGCCGCTGCGCGTCATCACGTCCGGCTTTCCCGACCTGCCCGGCGAGACGATCCTGCAAAAGCGCCAGTATGCCCGCGAGCATTATGACGATCTGCGCCGCGCCCTGATGTGGGAGCCGCGCGGCCACGCCGATATGTATGGCTGCGTCCTGACGCCGCCGGTCACGCCCGACGGCGATATTGGCGTGCTGTTCATGCACAACGAAGGCTTCAGCACGATGTGCGGTCACGGCATCATCGGGCTGATGAAGGTCGGCGTGCAGACCGGGCTGTTCCCCGCAGCGGGCGATAAGACGGTCATCAAAATTGATACGCCTGCCGGTCGCGTGACGGCGACAGCCCACCTGCGCGCTGGTCAGGTTGAGCGCGTCTCGTTCTTCAACGTGCCGTCGTTTCTGCTCAAGCGCGAT
The DNA here is from genome assembly GCA_964652205.1 of uncultured Anaerolineaceae bacterium. Taxonomy (GTDB): domain Bacteria; phylum Chloroflexota; class Anaerolineae; order Aggregatilineales; family Phototrophicaceae; genus ZC4RG36. The sequence continues at coordinate 629 of CAZZAO010000128.1, forward strand.
GAGCCGATCAGCGTGCCAGGACTCGGCGTGGTGAGGGTCGATATTGCCTACGGCGGCGCGTTTTATGCTTACGTCGATGTCGCGCCGTTCGGCCTTGACATTGTGTCAGACAATGTCACACGCTGTATCGAGCTTGGTATGGCGATCAAGCGCGCGGTGATGGTCGAAGTCGGCTGCGTCCACCCTGACGGCGACCCGGCGCTGAACTTTCTCTACGGGACGATTCTGGTGCAGCGCTCCGCCGAAGGGCCGGGCCGAAGTCGGAACGTCTGCATCTTCGCCGACGGCGAGGTTGACCGCAGCCCGACCGGAACCGGCGTCAGCGGACGGCTGGCGATTCATCATGCGCGCGGCGAGATCAGCGACGAAACGATTACCGTCGAAAGCATCATCGGCACAGCGTTCACAGGCCGGGTCGCTGAGATCGTGACCGTCAAAGGGCTGCCAGCGATCATCCCTGAAGTCAGCGGCACGGCCTATATTACGGGGCGCAACGAGCTGCTGATTGACCCCGACGATCCGTTGAAGGACGGCTTCATCCTGCGCGCTTAACCCGCCGTCCAGCCGCCGTCGGCCATGATGACATCACCGTTGACAAGGCTGGACTCGTCAGAGGCGAGGAACAGCGCGATGTTAGCGATTTCTTCAGCTTTGGCGACCCGGACGCTTGAGGCTGCTGCCAGTTGCATCCGCTCAAAGCCCAGGGGATTTGGATTCCCCAATTCGATGCTCGTCTCGACACCGCCAGCGCAGATGATGTTAGCGCGAATGTGCTTGTGCGCGTACTGGAAGGCGACGTTGCGCGTCAGGCCGATGAGCGCGTGTTTCGACGCTGTGTAGGCCGCGCCCGCTTTGCCGCCGCCGACGCCGGCTACCGAGCCGACGTTGACGAACACGCCATGCCCCTGCGCGAGCATCCCCGGCAGCGCGCGGCGTGTCAGGTACATCGGGCCGTCGAGGTTGACGCCGAGGACGCGCCGCCAGAGGGCATTATCGACATCCCCGACCGGCGTGAAGGCATCCATGATGCCAGCGTTATTGACGACAATATCGAGGTGGCCGAACAGACTGATCGCCTGATCGACCATCGCCTCAGCGTTGTCACAGTCGGAGACGTCCCCGACGATAGTTTTGACGTCGTGGCCTGCCTGCTCTACAGCCTGTGATAGAGCGGCAAGGCGCTCCGCGTTGATATCTGTGGCGACGACGTTCGCACCTTCAGCGATAAAGCGCTCTGCGATTGCGCGTCCGATCCCCGCCCCTGCGCCGGTCACAAGTGCGACTTTTCCGTAGAGCTTCATGAGGCTTCCTTCCCGGATCGAATGATCCGTCTGTCTCATCCGTCAACAGGAAGTTTAGCATTGTTTCGAGGCGAAATGCGGCTGGACGCGGAGTCGATGAGCTATCTCACGCGCGCGGGATGACAATTGACGCGAGCGGAGTTCGAGGCGCTTGTCATGGTAGTCCGGCTGATGCGCGAGTTCCCATCATTCGTCGGCGCTGTAGCGCTTTTCCTGAATTGAGATTGAAACGACCGCTACAATTTGAAAATCTGGCGGACAGTGACGGAGAAGCCGGGCAGCACGTCGCCGCCATCGAGGGTGTCGTCGAGCGTTAATCGCCGGGTCGAGTGAGGCGTATAGACGTAGATCGTTCTGTTCTTCGGATGGACGACGATCACCATCTGTGTGCCAGCGCGAAGATACTCGTCGATCTTTTCTTCGACCTCAGGAAGGGTGTCATTGGGGGAAACGACTTCAACCGCAAGATCAGGCGCGAAGGGCGCATATTTTGCAGACAGCCCACCCTCTGGGACACGATCAGCGCTGACAAAGCCAACATCCGGCGCGAACATCGTATCGCTCCCTGTACCTGAATGCAGAAGGTAGCCGCCATCGGCGCCAGTGAGTACGCCGAGGCTTCTCGACTCTACGAATGTACCCAGCAAAAAACCGATTCGGTAAGCCAGGTTGCTATGTTCCCATCCGGCTGGAGACATTTCGATCAGTCGCCCTTTGATGAGTTCGAGGCGCTTGTCCCGGTAGTCCGGCTGATGCGCGAGTTCCCATAATTCGTCGGCGCTGTAGAGTTTTTCCTGAATTGACATGGCGAGCCTGTCTCCGCTCATGATCGTCCTCACAACTCATCATATCACGATGTCAAGTTCCTTCAGGGCAAACGCATCAAATTTGATCGGAGTTTCAAGAAAGCTCATATCGGCTTATCCAGGGTCAACGATAACGTAGGGGCGCAGCGCGCTGCGCCCCTACAAACCCTCATGGCCCTTTATAGCCTGGGTTGTGATTTAGACGCGATTGCCCTGCAAGTTTCTTCAGAACCTCTTGACAAGTTACGCTGTGGGGATACACTGGAGCCAGTTATTTCAACTGATGAAAAAAGTATGCATAAGCAGAAGCTGCTCAAGGCGCACAACCGCGCCGCCATCCTCAACGTCGTCCGCCAGCACGGGCCGATTTCGCGCGTTGACGTGGCGCGGCTCTCCGGGCTGAGTGTCGGAGCCGTCACCGGCCTGACGCGCGAGCTGGTCGATAACGGGCTGGTCTACGAAAAGCAGGAAGGCGACTCGCGCGGCGGACGCCCGCCGATTCTGCTGGCGCTCCAGCCGGATGGCCCTTACGTCGTCGGCCTCAAGCTGGCTGAAAACACCCTGACTTTCGCCCTGACGAACCTGAACGCCGATGTGATCGCCCGCGCGACCCTGACCGGCTCGATGCGTGACCCCGAAAAGGTCGCGGCGCGCGTGGCCGAAGGCATCGGCCTGATGCTGGCCGAAACGGGCATCCATCCCGGCAAGCTGCTCGGCGTCGGCGTTGGCATGGCCGGTATCCTCGACGCAGAAGCCGGAGTCTGCCGGATGTCCCCCTACCTCGGCTGGGAGAACGTGCCGCTGGCGGCGCTGGTCGAAAAATGGACCAATCTCCCCGTTTATCTCGATAACGACGTCAACACTTTGACGCTGGTCGAAAAGCTCTATGGAGCGGGCCTCGGCGTCAACCACTTCCTGACGGTGACGGTCGGTCGCGGCGTCGGCCTCGGCATTGTCGTCAACGGCCAGTTGTATCGCGGCGGCGGCGGCGCAGGCGAGTTCGGTCACAGCGCTATCGACCGGTCGGGCGATCTGTGCGACTGCGGCAAGCGCGGCTGCCTCGAAACTTTCGTCGGCGATCCCTGGCTGCTGCGCCATGCCGCTGCGCGCGGCCTGAGCGTCGAGGGCGTCGAGCAACTGGCCGACGCTGTCCGGCAGCAGCAGCCGGTTGCGCTGCAACTGCTGCGCGAAGCAGGCGACGCGCTCGGTCGGGCGGTTGCCATGCTGGTCAACGTCTTTGACCCGGAGCTGCTGATTTTCAGCGGCGAGGGGATTCGCTACGGCGACGCGCTGCTTGCGCCGATGCGCGCCGCGCTCCGTATCAATACCATGCCCGCGCTGCTCGACGGACTGCGGCTGCACGTTGAGCCGCTCGGCGATGACGCCTGGGCGCGCGGCGCGGCCAGCCTCGTCCTGCAAGAGCTGTTCCGCACGTCACAACCCGACCTCAACAACGTCGGCAGTTCGTGAGCGTTTTTTTAGCCGAACTTTGTTCAACCGGTGAACGAAGCAGGAAAGGAGCTGGTTATCGCGGCGAATGGGTGTGATCTTCTGTCGAACTGTACGCCTAACCCTTTGAGGAGATCAAGATGAAACGCACCGCTCTACTCGTTCTCTCGCTGCTGGTCGTCGCGGCGCTCGGCCTGACGGCAGCCGCCGTCAGCGCGCAGGATGCCGTGACCATTACCTACTGGCACACGAACAGCGATTCGGAAACCGAGCAGTTGAACAAGCTGATTGCGATGTTCGAGGCCGATAATCCCGGCATCAAGGTCGAGCAGACTCAGTATGCCTATAATGACTTCCAGCAGGCGCTGCTGACGGCGATTGCTGGCGGCGTGTCGCCGGACGTCGTCCGAATGGACATCGTCTGGGTGTCGCAGTTTGCTCAACAGGGCGCGCTGCTCCCGCTCGACAGCGCCATGCCGAACTTCGCCGAGATTGCTAAGACAGTTTTCCCCGGCCCGCTGTCGACCAATCTCTGGGACGGCAAATACTGGGGTCTGCCGCTCGACACCAATACGCAGGTGCTGCTCTACAATAAGGCCGATTTCGACAAGGCCGGAATCGCCGGGCCGCCGAAGACGATGGCCGAATTTGCCGACGACGCCTGCAAGCTGTCCAGCGGCGAGACGCAGTACGGCTTCGCCATGGGCGGCACCTATTTCTGGGCGCCTGCGCCGTTCTTTTACGCGATGGGCGGCCAGATTGTCGATGCCAATCAGACGACCGCCGATGGCTACGTCAATGGCCCGCAGAGCGTCGCGGCCTTCCAGATGCTGGCTGACCTGTACAAGAAGGGCTGCATTTCGCCCAACGTCCTCGGCGGCGGCACCGGCACGGCGGACGGCCATGCGACCGGCCTGTACGCCATGATTACCGACGGCCCGTGGATGGTGGATATCTACAAGGGGCAGTATCCCGATTTCCAGGTGAACTTCGCGCCGATTCCGGCTGGCCCGGACGGCAAGACCAGCAGCGTCGTCGGCGGTGAAGATGTCACCGTCAGCTCGGCGACGCAGCATCAGGCCGAAGCGCTCAAGTGGGTCGAGTACCTGCTGTCCGAGAAGGCACAGTTGTTCATGGGGCAGGTCGGCGTGATGCCGGTGCTGTCATCGCTGACGGGCAGCACAGATCTGCCCGACTACTACAACGTCTTCATGACCCAGCTTCAGACGGCGCAGGCGCGTGTCGCCAACCCGAAGTGGCAGGCGATGGACGACGCCATCAACGCCGCTTTCACGAAGGTGCTGAAGGGCGAGTCTGAGGTTCAGCCCGCGCTCGATGAGGCCGCCAAAACCATCGACGCGCTGCTAGCCGAACAGGCCACGCCTGAAGCGACTGCGACGAGCTAATTGACCCGCCCCTCTCCGTAAACAGAGAGGGAACCAGACCTGCCCTGAACCCCTCTCTGCCTGCGGAGAGGGGTTGGGGTGAGGTCGGTTTTGAATAGCAACAGCCATCGATTGCCAGCGAGAACCACACGCCATGACTCGTACCACCGTCCAACCTGGCCTGAGCGCCGCCGAAGTGGCCCGTGTGCGGCGGTCGCGTGCCTCGCGCTGGAGCCGCCTCGCGCCGTATCTGTTTCTGCTGCCGGGGCTGATCCTGTTCGCGGCCTTCATCGTCTGGCCGATGATCTATTCGTTCGTCATCAGCCTGCATCAGTGGAACGTCGTTCACCCGGAACTGAGTCGCTACGTCGGCTTTCAGAACTACGCCGAGACGCTGACTGACCCGATCTTTCAGCGCGCCACGCTGAACACGCTGGTTTACGTCGTCGTGACTGTGCCGGGGCAGATTGTTTTCGGCGTCTTCGCGGCGCTGCTGCTCAACCAGCGCTTTCCCGGTCGCACCTTCTTCCGCACGCTCTATTATCTGCCGGTCATCACCTCGTGGGTGATTGTGACCATGCTGTTCGAGTACCTGTTCAACGGGCAGGCGGGCGTGGTCAATACTGTGCTGCGTTCGCTCGGCCTGATTGAGAAACCGGTGCTGTGGCTGGCCGACGCAAAACTGGTGCTCGTGCCGCTCTGCCTGCTCGGCATCTGGAAAGGCATCGGCTGGACGGCGGTAATCGTCCTCGCCGGATTGCAGTCGATTCCGCAGCACCTCTATGAGGCGGCGGCAGTTGATGGCGCGACGGCGCGCGACCGCTTCTGGAAAATTACGCTGCCGCTGCTGCGCCCGACGCTGGTATTTCTGCTGGTCGTGCTGACCATCGGCGCGATGAACGTCTACATCTCATTCGTCCTCATTAACCGCGCCGGAAATCTGCAAAACGACGCGCAGGTGATCCTGTCATGGATGGACAAGGAGACGTTCAAGAATTTCAACTTCGGTCACGGCGCGGCCATCAGCTACCTGCTGACGGTGGTGGTGTTCGTCGTCAGCCTGATTCAGATCAAGTTCCTCAACCGCGAGGTCGATTACTCATGAACACCGTTGGCCGCGAGAAAACGACCGGGCTGATCGTCCGCTACACGCTGCTGATCGCTGGCGCGCTGTTCGTGATCGTGCCGTTCCTGTTCATGTTCTCGACATCGCTCAAGCCGCAGGCCTACACCTTCGAGAATCCGCCGCGCTTGATTCCCGCCGTCGCCACGCTTGACAATTACACGACGGTGATGAACAAGCAGAATTTGCCGGTCTATTTCCTCAACAGCCTGGTCGTGGCGGTGGCGACAACCGCGCTGACCGTGCTGGTGTCGTCGATGCTGGCTTATGCCTTCGCGCTGATGGAGTTTCGCGGCAAGTCGCTGCTGTTCTCGCTGCTGCTGCTCGGCATGATGATCCCGGCGGTCATGCTGATCGTGCCGCAGTTTCTGGTCGCCAAGCAGTTTGGCTTATTGAACACCCTGCCGGGATTGATCGTCGTCTACGTCACGATGAGCCTGTCGCTGCAAACCTTTTTACTGCGCGGCGTCTTTGCCGGCGTCCCGCGCGACCTGCTCGACGCGGCGCTGATCGACGGCGGCAATCAGTGGACGCTGTTCCGGCGCATTGTCCTGCCGCTGTCTGGCCCCGGTCTGGCGACGGTCATCATTTTCACTTTCCTCTATAGCTGGGACGAATTTCCGTGGGCCAACGTCGCCATTCAGACCGTTTCGCGGCGGACGCTGCCGATTGCGATTGCCCTGTTTCAGCGGCCTGACCTGACACAGTGGGGGCTGGTGTTCGCTATGTCGATCATCGCCCTGATCCCGGTGCTGATCGTGTTCCTGATTTTCCAGCGTTACTTCGTGGCCGGTGTTTCGACCACCGGGCTGAAAGGCTGAGACGTCCCATGCAGGTTTCTCCGATGCGCGCCTACTTTTGCCCTGATGAAGTCATTCGCCTCAGGGTTACGTTTGACCGACCGGCGGCGACAGCGGTTCGCGCTGACGTCTATCACCTTGATGAGCAGGTTGCCGTCTGGCACGCCGAGAGCGTCCGTTCGACGGTTATGATCGAGGGCCGCGTGCCGCCGGTCAGCGGGCGCGGCTATCGGGTTGAGGTCACAGCGGGCGAGCAAACGGCTTGTACTGCCTTCGACGTTCTCGACCACTGGACGCAGGCTCCGCGCTACGGCTACCTGACCGATTTCAGCCTCGACCGTCCGGCGTCAGACGTCGATGCGACGCTCGATTTCCTGCTCGGCGTCCACGTCAACGGGCTTCAGTTCTACGACTGGCAGTACCGCCATGCGACGCTGCTCCCGCCGCAGGACGCCTACGTTGATCCGCTCGGACGTCCGCTCTCCCTGAGTTCAATCACGGCGCTGATCGAGGCGGCGCACAGGCGCGGGATCGCGGCCATGCCCTACACGGCGATCTACGGCGCGTCGAACGAATTTGCCGCCGAGCATCCCGACTGGGCAATGTATGACGCCGACGGTCACGTTTGCGACTTCCACGGCTTCCTCAAGTACATGAACGTTCAGAGCGCAGGCTGGCGCGCGCATTTCATCGGCGAGTGCGCCGCCGTGGTCGCCGCGCTGCCCTTCGACGGCGTTCACGTCGATCAGTATGGCGAGCCATTCACCGGCTTTGACGCCGAGGGCAGACCGCTCGATTTACCGCAGGGCTTCGCTGACACGATGACCGCGCTGCGCGAGGCTCTGCCGACCGACAGGGCGCTGCTGTTCAATCTCGTCCACAACTGGCCGAACGAGAAACTTGCCTCGACACCGCTCGATTTCTGGTACAGCGAGCTGTGGCCGCCGATGACCGACCTGAACGACATCTGGCGCGAAATTCGCAACAACCGGCGGCTCAACCCACGCCCCGCCGTGATCGCGCTCTACATTCCGCCGGAACACGAAGCGACTGTGACCGCCGCTCACGCGACGATTCTGGCGTCGGGCGCGACGCAGATTGCCCACGGCGACCACGGCACGTATCTCTCCGATCCCTACTTTCCGATTGCCGGGACGCCGTCGCCGAGGCTGGCCGCGCGCCTGCGCCAGATGGCCGATTTCGCCGTGGCCTATGAAGAAGCGCTGGTGTTTGCGACCGACGTCACCGACGCATGGGCGAGTCGGCTGCGGCTCGACGGCCAGCCGCTAACGCCGGGGCGCGTCATCGTTCGCCAGTCGGGCGAGCGGCTGTACATCAATCTGCTCGGCGCGTCGGGCAAGTGGACTGAGGAGCTGCCGATGGTGACGCCGCGTGAAGGCGTCAAACTGACCGTGCTGCCCTCACCCCCGGCCCCTGGTGATGGCCTGTTCGCCCTGCGGGTCGAGACGCCGCTTCGCGGCGCGAACGAGGCCCTACCACTTCGTCTCCCTCAGGGCGAGGGGAGAGAGCAAACTACGGAAAATCTCAGGACTGACGGTGGTTTGATGCCGCGCTGGTGGGCGACGCCTGAGGAGCCGATGACGCACGCGCTCGACGCGCTCGCTCTGCCGCCGCTCGGCGAGTGGCTTCTGCTCTGCTTCGACCTGAAGGATGCGCCTCATGCCTGAGTTACTGGACGTTAGCCGCCGCCTGATCCTGCGCTATCAGCAGCCGAGCGGCGCGTATCCGGCCTGTCCGACCATGCCCGATTATCAATTCTGCTGGTTCCGCGATGGCAGCCTGATCGCTTATTCGATGCTGATCTATGGTGAAGCTGCCAGCGCTGCCGCGTTTCACCAGTGGGCGGCGACGGCGGTGCTGCGCTACGCCGACGGCGCGCGTCGGGCGATGGCCGATTTTGCCGCAGGTCGCGCACCGAATCCGCACGATGTCCTGCGTGCCCGCTATACCTATACATGGGAAAAAGGCCCGGATGACTGGCCGGAATTTCAGTTGGATGGGCTGGGGACGTGGCTCTGGGCGCTCAGGGCGTTCGTCGATGCCGGACAACCCCTCACTGCCGACCTGCGCGCCGGAGCCGAACTGGTCGCGGATTATCTGGCGGCCTTGTGGCGCTCGCCATGCCATGACCTGTGGGAAGAGTTCGGCGATCAGGTGCATACCTATACACTGGCGGCGATTTACGCAGGACTGCGGGCCGCTGCCGATCTTCTAACGCGACCGGCGCTGACTGACGCCGCCGCTTCGATCAAGGCGTTCATGCTGCAAAACTGCGTCGCGCCCGATGGCTCGTTCGTCAAATCGGTCGGCAGCGATCTGGTCGATGGCTCGCTGTCGGCGCTGGCGACGCCCTACCGCGTGGTCGAGCCGGACGATCCGCGCATGGGGGCGACGATCCGCCGTGTTGAGGCCGAGCTATACGCGCCGGGACGCGGCGTGCATCGCTACGTCCGCGACGTCTATTATGGCGGTGGCGCGTGGCTGCTGCTGGCGGCATGGCTCGGCTGGTATGAGGCCGACCGAGGCGATAGGGCGAAGGCAGAAGCTATTTTGGTGAACATCGAACAACTGGCGACAGCGGATGGCAGCCTGCCGGAGCAAGTCACGCCGCCGATGCTGGCCGACGTCTCGAATTACGATCACTGGGTGGCTGTGCGCGGGCCGATTGCCTCGCCGCTGCTGTGGTCACACGCCATGCTGCTGATTCTGGCACAAGCCTGCGAGGGTATCGACGTTTAGCGTCGGCTTACGTCTCGAAGAGGGTGCGGACAGGCAGCGAGAAGCCGGGCAGCAGGTCGCCGCCGTCGAGCGTATCGTCCATCGTCAGACGGCGGGTGCTGTCTGGGGTATAAACATAGACCGTTTGGCTGTCCGGGTGGATGAACAGGATCATCCGTGTTCCGTAATGCAGATACTCGGAAATCTTTGTTTCAATTTCAGCAAGTGTGTCATTGGGCGAAACGACTTCGACGGCGAGGTCAGGGGCGAACGGGATGTATTTGTGCGGTAGGCCACCTTCAGGTATATGCTCGTTGAGAACAAATCCTACATCTGGCACGCGCACGGTATCCTTGCCATTCTCATCCGTGTATAAGATATAGCCTGCTTCAGCGATAGTATGTCGCCCAATCTTATTGGACAGCAAAAAGATGAAAAGATATCCAGCCATTACGGCTGCGATGTTACCGTGTTCACCCCCTGATGGAGACATTTCGATCAGCCGTCCTTTGCTGAGTTCGAGGTGTTTTTCGCGGTATTCCGGCTGGCGTGAGAGTTCCCAGAGTTCATCGGCGCTATAGAGTTTCTCCTGAATCGACATGGCCTGTCTCCTCGCCTGACTTACCCTGATTATACAGCGCCTGGCAGCTATTTTTTCGAGACTTCGGCGGCACGATATTTGACGATCTCGCTCACCAGATCGAGCGGCAGCGGCCTGTCATACGGGAACTGAATCGTCCCTTTCGAGGTGGGATAGTCGCCAACTTTGTCCTTGAACGCGCTCATCCCGGAGCCGGTCGGATAAAAGCCAATATGCTTTTTGGCGGCTGCAAAATAGACCAGAACTTTGCTCGTCCTGAAGGCGGGCATTCCATAGGCAATGGCTTCCTGAGCGTCCGGCGCGGCCTGCCTGATCGTCTGGCGCAGGGTTTCGAGCCGCTTCTGAATAGCTTCGGGGAATCGGGCGATGTACTCGTCAATCGTCGTGGCTGCCTGATTCGGGCTGTCCATGCGTGTTATCCTTCATGTTGTCCGTGATCGTGAGTATAGCCGATAGCGATTCAGAGACAATCGAGGAAATCAGATGTTGGACGCGGTTGCCTGAAATACTGAGCCACGCTCGATCAGCGTGGTCGGCAGGACGTGCTGAAGGCCAGCGCTCTTGCCGTTGAGCCGTTCGAGCAGCAGCTCGGTGGCGAAGCGGCCTTTTTCGAGGATTGGCTGGCGCACGGTCGTCAGCGGCGGGCTGCACCACTGGCTGATCGGCAGATCGTCGTAGCCGACGACTGACAGCGCGTCCGGCACGCGCGCGCCGCGCTGTTCGGCGGCTTCGAGCGCGCCGAGCGCGATGATGTCGGCCATTGCCACAATCGCCGTCGGGCGCGAGTCGCTGCCCCAGCTTTGCGCGAAGGCCGCCTGTCCGCCGTCGCGGTCGCACGGACACTCGATTAACCGCACCGTCTGGCCGTCGATGTCCAGCCCGACTTCCTGAAGCGCGAGCCGATACCCCTGAATACGATGCTGGAGCGTGCCAACGTAAGTCTCGAAATCGCCATGCTTGCCGCTCTCGATGCCGTAGATGTCGATCCGGCGATGGTCGTGGTCGAGCACATGCTTCATGGCGCTGTACGCGCCCTGAACGTCGTCGATGTTGACGCAGGCCGCGTCGGGTGTCGGGTCGCTGTCGACCATCACGTAGGGAATATCGCGCTGATCGAGCAGGCGGACGGTCGATTTGTAGTATTCGAGGCCCACGGTCAGGAAGCCATCGACCGCCGCGCCGGAGACGGCCTGACGCATACTGCCCAGTACCGGGGAGACGAGCATCATGTTATAGCCCTGCTCGTCGCAGACCGCGCCGACACCGCGCAGCAGTTCCAGCGTGTACGGGTTCTGCATCACGACCGACATTGGCTGCGGAAACAGCAGGCCGAGATTGCCGGTGCGCTTCCCGGCCAGACTGCGCGCGACCGGGCTGGGCATGTAGCCCATGTCGTTGGCGACCTTGAGGATGCGCTGCACCGTTTCATTCGGCAGCTTCGACGGCGTGTTGAAGGCGAATGAAACTGCCGTCTTGCTGACTCCGGCCTGTCTGGCGATTTCGCTGATGGTTACTCTTGCCATGCGCCCTCGGCTGGGACGAGTACGTGCGCCGACTGCGGCGCGAGCGGCTCGAAGGTGATCGTTCCCCCGCTCCCATTGAAGCGCGTTCCGGTCAAAACATCAATCCACTCGGCCTGATTGCTCAGGTCGCCGAGCGGAATCGTCAGCTTCGGTTGCGCGTCACGCGGGTTGAGCACGACCACAACCGGCGGCTCATCGGCGTGGACGCGGGCGTAAGCATAGACGCCGTTAAAGACCCGCAGCGTCCGCAGTTCGCCCTGACGGATGGCGGCGCTTTGATGGCGCAGCGCAATCAGGGCGCGGGTGGCGTCCCAGATCGGCCAGCACCAGCGCGATTCATCCCAGATCATCGGGCGGCGGCAGTCCGGGTCGTTGCCGCCTTCCATGCCGATCTCGTCGCCGTAGTAGACCATTGGCACGCCGGGCAGCGTCATTTGCAGCGCGATAGCGATGACCGCCCGCCCGACATCGCCCCCGCACAGCGTCAGAATGCGCGGCGTATCGTGGCTGCCGAGCAGCGTCAGGTGATGGCTGGCGGTCGCGCCATGTTCGGCCAGAAGCTGATGCAGCTCGTAATCGAAGTCCTCGGCGTCCTGATGATTGAAGGCGGCGTAGTCGAGGATGTTCTGGCGCAGGCGGTAGTTCATGACGCCGTGCGCGCGGTCGCCGCCGAGCCAGTCGCGCGTGCCGCGCCAGACTTCGGCGACGACGTAGGCATCGTCATTGTGCGAGAGTACGCGCTGGAAGAACTCCGGCCACAGGGTCGGCGAGGCTTTCCACGGCACGTCGAGCCGCCAGCCGTCGATGCCTTCGGCCATCCATCTATCGACGACCTGCATCAGGTAGGCGCGGACTTCGGGATTGTCGGTGTTGAGCCTGGGCAGGAACGGCGCGCCGCCGCAGGTCTGGAAGCTCGGCGGGTCGAAGCGGATCGGGTACGAGTCGACGATGAACCAGCCGGCGTAAGGCGACTCTGCGCCCTTCTCGACCACATCGCGGAAGGCCCAGAAGCCATCGCCGCAGTGATTGAAGACGCCGTCGAGCAGCAAGCGCATGTCGCTGGCTTTCAGGTCGCGCACCAGCGCGCGGAAGCTGTCGAGCGTGCCGAAAATCGGGTCGATCTTCAGGTAGTCGTGGGTGTCGTACTTGTGGTTGCTGCCCGCCGCGAAGATCGGCGTAGTGTAAAGGGTGTTCGCGCCCAGACGGCGGATATGCGTCAGCTTCTGGCGGATGCCTTCGAGGTCGCCACCGAAGAAGTTCTCGCGCGTTGGCGCGTCCTTCGTCCACGAAGCGACCCCTGGCGGGTCGTTCGAGCGGTCGCCGTTGGCGAAGCGCTCCGGGAAGATTTGATAGAAAACGGCATCGGGAACCCAGCTTGCTCCGGTCACTCTTTGACTCCAGACAGTGCGATACTCTCGATAAATTGACGCTGGCCGAACAGGAAGGCGACAATTGTCGGGATCGTCGCCGTGACCGTCCCGGCCATCAGCAGCGTCCAGTTGGTCGTGTAGCGGCCCTGAAACATGACGAGGCCGAGCTGAATTGTACGCATATTCGGGTCATTGGTGACGACCAGCGGCCAGAGAAAGTCGTTCCATGAGAACAGGAAGGCGAAGATTGCCAGCGTCGCCAGCGCGGGGCGCGAGAGCGGCAGGATGATGCGCCACCAGACGCCGAAACGGGTCGCGCCGTCGATCATCGCCGCTTCGTCGAGGTCGCGTGGGATACTCAGGTAAAACTGGCGCAGCAGGAAGATGCCGAACGCGCTGACCATCCGCGGGATGATGAGCGCCTGAAAGGTGTTCTGCCAGCCGACGTTCTGGACGATCAGATACGACGGAATCAGCAGTACCTGAATCGGCACCATCATCGTCGCCAGCACGACCAGAAACAGGACGTTGCGCCCGCGAAAGGTGAGCCGCGCGAAGGCGTAAGCCGCCAGCGACGAGAAGATCAACTGGCCGAAGGTGATGCCCGCCGCCATGATAGCCGTATTGAGGTAATAGCGGGCAAACGGCGCGGCCTTGAAAGCTTCGACATAGTTCTGCCACTGAAAGGTGGTCGGGAACAGGTAGGGCGGCGCGTAGGTCAGTCTGGCTGGCTTGAGCGAGAGCGTAATCATCCACAGCAGCGGGGCGATCATGATGACCGCGCCGAGCAGCAGAACGGCGTGGATATACCAGCGCTTCGGAATCAGCCGCCGCCAGTCAAAAAGCGGATGCTCAGTTTGTTCGCGGGTGAAGATACGCGCGGTCATGCGCCGCTCCGGGCCGTCTGGCCGAACAGACGCCATTGCAGCAGCGTCACGATCAGGATGATGCCGAACAGGACGAAACCGACCGCCGAGGCGTCGCCGAGGTTGAAGTAACGGAAAGCGTCGCGCCAGAGGACGAAGCCGAGGACTTCGGTCGATCCGACCGGCCCGCCGGTTCCGTTCGACATGACGAACACGGTGTCGAACACCAGAAAAGCGTCGATCAGCGTCATGATGGCGATCAGCAGCGTCGTCGGCGCGAGCAGCGGTAGGGTGATGTACCAGAAGCGCTGGCGCGTCGATGCGCCATCGACTTCGGCGGCCTCATAATAGCTGCGCGGGATGGTTTGCAGCCCGGCCAGATAGATGACCATGTTGAAGCCGACGCGCTTCCAGACGCCGACCAGAATCACCGCCAGCAGGGCGAAGTTCGGGTCGGTCAGCCACGACGGGCCTTGAATGCCGAAGCTCCGCAGCGTGACGTTGACCAGCCCGGAGCCGGGATCGAGCAGGTATTTCCAGACGGTCGCGGCGGCGACGGTCGCGGTCACGACCGGGATGAAGTAGACGACGCGGTAGAAGGTCACGCCCTTGATGCCGGTGTTGAGCAGCAGCGCGATGACGAGTCCGCCGATGACGCTCAGGATGGTGATGCCGATGACGTAAATGATCGTGATCCAGAGCGAATGCCAGAACTGCGCCGACGCCAGCAGGTCGATGTAGTTTTGCAGGCCGACGAAGGTTTTTTGCGGGTCGAAGCCGTTCCAGTCTTGCAGACTCAGGTAGCCCGAATAAAGGAT
>CAZZAO010000129.1:0-15255 GCA_964652205.1 uncultured Anaerolineaceae bacterium
GACCGGCGGGGCGGCCAGCGCGCGCCACAGCATCGGCGTCATCATCCCGGCGGCGGTGGCGCCCAGGCGACGACGTCAGGCGTGCCGAGCGCCGGGTAAACGCCGTCGCTGAGAGTCGTAAAGACGCCGCTGGCAGTGTTGAGCGCCATCAGCATGTAGCCCTGGCTGACTCGGGGGATGAAGCCGCCGAAGGCGAGGTGAGTCCCGTCGAGCGACCACGTCAGGCGCGGCGGGTTCGGCGTCTGTTCGTCAGTCGAGTAGCCGCAGTAGGCGCGCAGTTCTCCAGTCGCCACGTCGTAAATATGAATGATCGATTTGCCGGTATTTGCCGCTGGATCAGGCCCGATCAGCGGCGTCACCCAGAAGGCGACGCGCGTGCTGTCCGGCGACCAGCTTAACATGCCGGTTGCCAGCCCGTTGATGCGCGACGGGCCGTAGGTTCGGGTCAGGTTCGTCCAGGCGACCGGCTGGCGGGTCGTCGGGTCGAGGCCATATAACTCGCCCCCCGCTGTCTTGAGCGCGTCGTCATAAACGCCGGGCTGGACGAATGCCAGCCACTTGCCGTCCGGCGACCAGGCCATGTCGTCGAAATAGGTCTTGTCCTCGCCGAGCGGGATTTCCGGGTTGGCCGCCGTCGGGATGTCTCGCAGCGACAGGTCGGTGAGCACCCGGCTAAAGCCTTCGCCCTCGTGCTCCACTTCGACGCCCCACATTCCGCCCGGCTGCACCGAAGTCACGCCGCGCACGTCGAGGCTGCGCGGGCCGGAGCCATCGTCCGGCAGCAGGTAGGCGTCGTGGCCGGGAGTCCAGATCAGCAGCGTCGTCGGATTCCACCAACTGACATCGCCCGCGCCATCGACCACCAGCGAGCGCTCGGTTCCGTCGATCCGCATCCTGTTGAAGGTGTAGGTCGGCTGGTTGAAGAACAGCACCCACTGGCCGTCCGCCGACAGGTGACAGGTCTTGCTGCACGGCGCGGTGTCCGGCAGCGGATAGCGTCGATCTTTGTCGATGTCGTAGACCCACAGCGCCGACTTGTCAAACGTGGTCAGGATGATGCCGCCCGGCTTGAAATCCGGCGTTTTCGGCTGGATCGCCGCCGTCGGGCAGACTTTGGTGATGGCCTTATCGGTCGTCTGAGCGCGAGCGGTACTGGCCTGAAGGATGAGCGTGAGCGCAAAGAGGGCGGCAGCGACCAAAACGGTTCGGAGCAGGCGCGAATTAGCCATACAACTTCTTCAATTGCCGATCATCGGACGAGGGGCGGCTGGGGATGTCATGGGTCTGAAAGATGTGGATTGTGCTCAGGCGCTCGTTTTCACCGCCGTCGGCCACATAGAGCCGGTCGCCAGCTACCAGACAATCCATCGGTCGCTTCAAGGCCGGGCTGATAAGGTCAGTCTCCGGGTCGAGCAGAGTCGGCGGTTCGTCGCTGGCGCGGTCGAACAGGTGCGCCAGATAAAGCACGCGCGTGTCGTAATCGTAGGCCGCGCCGCCCTCGTCGTGCTCAGGCTGGGGCAGCGCCGCCGCCACGCGGATACGGCGGCAGACGACGAACAGCCATGCCCCCGCTAAGGGCGCTTCCGCCATGACGTAGCTCTCGGCCAGGCCGAGCAGCAGCGGCGGCACGTCGAGCGCGTAACGCTGGTGCAGCAGCAGCTTTTCGGCGAAAGTCAGCGGCTTGACCAGCTCAAGCACGCGCTCCGGCTCGCGCAGGCCGCGCTGGCGTGGCCCGCTGAAGTTGAGCGGCATGGTGTGCCAGCCAGCGTGAGGCTGTTTCAGGTCGTCGGGCAGAGGGAGCGGCTGGAGGTCGGTGGCGTCGCCGTTCTGCTCGTCAACGCTGGCAATCAGCGTGCCGTCCGCGCTCAGAGCGTGCTGCGCCACCCAGCCGTCGCCGTAGATTTCCTCGACGAACAGGCTGCCGTCGCCGCCCACGCCGAGCAGCGAGCAATCGCCCGCATGGCTGAGGGGAAACGTGGCGATGGACTCGAACCGCAGTTTGCTCATTTCCGCCGGATTTCCTGTCAACTTAGACGCAGATTAAAGCCACCAAAGCGCTATCTTACCACCCGGCTAAAATCTTTAGGAAATATTCAGAGACCCTTACACAACCGAATCGTACATTGGGGCGGTTCATGTTACAATAACAGACATCAGCACGAAGAACCATTGTTCGCCTGAAGGCCGAGTGGATGACCGAGCATACCTCTCAACCCTCGATTGACGATGACGCGGCGGAAGGGCTGTCGATGGTCGCCGAGCCGCGCCTGCCTGTCAGCAAGCACACGGCGATGCTCCCGCTCCTGAGCCTCGATGCGCGCCGTGGCCCCGCAGGCGAAACCGGCTTGTTTCCAGCGCTGAAAGTCCCCGCCGAAAGTGCCAACCTTAACGAGCGTCAGGATGCTTCGCGGACGATGGCTGAAACTTCACCGACTCCACTCCCGCAGCGAAACCTCGAACCGAAGTCCTCGCGCCTGCCGTCGGTGCTGATCGTCGAAGATACCACTGAGCTGGCCGAAATGCTTCAGGCGACGCTCCAGCGCCTGCCGCTGGTCGCTACCTATGAGACGCACGGCCTGAGCGGGCTGGCGCGCTTCCGCGAGTTGCGCCCTGACGTGCTGATCGTCGATATCGGCCTGCCGGATATTTCTGGCTGGCAGGTGCTTGAGACGGTCAAGCAGGAATTTGCTTCGTCAATGCCTGCCGTGATCGTCATCACCGCCTATAGCGACGCGGCTAACCGGCTGGTCGGTAAGCTCCAGCAGGTCGATAGCTACCTCGTCAAGCCGTTCACTACCAGCGAAGTCGAGCGCGTCGTCCGCAAGGCGCTCGGCGGCAAGGTCGGATGACCGCACGGTTTTCCCGGCGGGCCGCGCTGTTGATCGCGGCGCTGCTGGCGCTGCTGTTGCTCAGCCCGCAGGCCGCGCCGCCCTCGTCTGTGACTTCCCCTTCGACACCAGCCGTTTTTGACGCCGACGCCACCATCGCTTCCGCGCGTGGCCGTGGTCGCGTCATGCAGGCGATCTATCTCGCTGACGCGCAGATCGCTGCTTCCGGCGCGTCTGTCGCACGGCTGCGCCAGATCGGCGACCTGTGGCAGCAGGCCGGGGATGTGACCCGCGCGCTGCCGTACTGGGCTGCTGCCGCCCAGGCCGCGCCCGACAATGAGACAGTCGTCCGGGCGCTGGCGACGGCTTATATTGGCCTGTCGCGCTGGCCGGACGCCGTTGACGCGCTCAATCGCCTGCTGGCGCTTCAGCCGGACGACCGTTGGGCGCATTTGCAGCTTGGGTTGATTCAGGCTCCGCTTGACCCGAAGGCTGCCGCGGCGCAGCTTCGCGCTGCCATGCTTGAACCGGCTTACCGTCCGGCGGCGCTGGCGCTGCTCAAGGTGTTCGACCAGTCTGGCAGCGATCCGCTCGTCAGTATGCGCGTCGGCCTCGCACTGGTCGATCTGGCGCAGTGGCCTTACGCCGAACTGGCGTTTCGCCATGCCGCGACCGTCGCCGCGCCGTTTCCCGAAGCGCTGGCCTATGAGGCGCTGGCGCGGGACAGGCAGGGCAAGGACGGCTCGGACGCCATCGCGCAGGCCGTTGCGCTCGACCCGAACAACGCTCAGGTGCGCACCCTTCAGGGGCTTCATCAGCGCGCCATCGGCGACAACGCCGCCAGCCTCGACACACTGTCGCAGGCCGTCGTCCTCGACCCGGCCAATCCCGCCATCGCCGCCGAATTAGGGAATGGCTATCGCGCCGTCAATGACCTTGAGCACGCTGAATACTGGCTCAAACAGGCGGTGCTGCTGTCCAACCAGAACCCGAAGTTTCAACAGATGCTGGCGCTGTTCTACGCCGATGAAGCGCCCAATCTGACCGCCGACGGCCTTCAGGCGCTTGAAGACGCGGCGGCTCAATCGACCGATCCCGAAGTTATGTCGGCCTATGGCTGGGCGCTCTATTCGCTCGGTCGGGCCGACGAGGGGCGCGAGAAGATCGAGGATGCGCTGGCCGCCGCGCCGGATAATCCTCGCGTGTTGTACGATCAAGCGCGTGTCCTGCTCGGCGACGGGCAGACCGCCGACGCGCTCGTGCTGCTCAACCGGGTCGCCACGTCTGACTCGCCGCTGGCCGCTGACGCGCGCAGCCTGATCGCCCGTTCCGGCGGCTGACGTCCGATGCTGGAGCCACTCGGCATCGACGGCGAGCAGCTTTCGCCCTTATTGTTTGGCCTGCGCCATCGTCCGCAACTCTTTGATGAGTCATTTCGTCGCTTTAATCGGCGCGCCTTCGTCCTGGCGACTGCCGCGCTCGCCCTGATCTCAGTCGCCCTCTATGAGGCTGAAGTCATCAGCGGTCGCGCTTCGGCGCTCGATGCCAGTTGGAATGTCGTCATGCTGATCGTGCTTGGCGGCCTGCTGGCTGCGCTGCCGGTCGATCTGCTCTGCCTGTCTGCGGCAGTCGTCGCTTTGAGCGCGGCAGTGCGTCGCGGCAGATGGGACATGCTGCTGCTCACTAACGTCGATGCTCGGGACATCATCAGAGCAGAAGAGCTTTTGATCCTCGCTCACGTCTGGAAACCGCTGGCGGTCACGACCAACATTCGCCTTGCGGCCAGTCTTTGTCTCGCCGTCTGGCTGGTGCTGATTGGCGGGTCGAGCGGCGTGCTGCTGAACTTCGTTCTCATCCTGCTGGTGTATCCGTACATTCTCGAGCCGCGCTGGCGGACACGGGCGCTGGCCGCCAGCGGCCTGCTGATTTCGGCTTATGCGCGTCAATCCGTCTCGGCGCTGCTGGCGGCGCTGGGTATCGTCCTGCTCGTCTGGGGGACGCAGGCTGCGCTGATCGGTCTGCTGGCTTTCTGGGTTGAGGTCAGTGACCTCGGCGCGGTGCTGTTCTGCCCGTTCGCCTATTTGCTGCTGTCGGCGGCGATGTCTGTCGTCTATGCGCAGGTTGAGCGGCGCGCCCTCGAAGCTGCCGTCGAGCGGATGGCCTGCTGCGCCGACGATCTGCGTTGAAGCGTGAGGACAGTTTCTCCGCTGCAACAACGTCTCGACGTGTATAAGGGATAGTTTCACCCTTAACGTGAGAAAGGACTGCGATGCTCGAACGCTGGATGCCCTATGCTGGCGCGGCCTTCAACCCGGTCTTTCGCTTCGGCGTGCGCCGCCTGCGTTTCGGTCGTTCCGCGCGGGCGCTCCGCCGCCGCAGCCTGATTCTGATCGCCGTCTCGTCCGCGATCATCCTTTGCCTGTGGGCGGCATCGCTCATCGGGACATACAATTTGCGCTCGTGCGCGACAACTGAACCTGCCTACTGCTACTATCCACTGATCGATAGCAGCGCTTCATTTATCGCCGGTCTGGCGCTGTTCAGCGTCGCCATCGACGTCTTTCTCGACCTCACCTGCATTCTGGCGGGCTATCAGACGCTCCGGTTAGAGACTGAGGCCGTTCACTGGGACTTGCTGCGCCTGACGCCGATGCGGATTGAAACGCTGATCGACGCGCACTATGCCGTTGCTCAGGCGCGCGCCTGGCTGATGACCGCGCTGGTGACGACGCTGCGCGTAGCGACTGTTGCGCTCTTTTTGCTGACGATCTTTGTGCTGCCGCTCGTCCTGCGCGGTTTCATCGGCGACCTCGGCCTCGGCTACGATTTTAGCTGGCTGTTCTCCTTCACCGGGCTGGCGCTGGTCGCCGCTATCTTCATGATCGAACCGCTGTGGCGGATGCGCGCCGTGACCGCGCTCGGCCTCGCGCTGGCGTCACGCTTCAGGCAGCCCACGTTTGGCGCGCTGGCAGGCCTCGGCAGCATCTTTGCGCTCTGGCTGGCCGAGGCCATCCTTCTCGGCATGATGTTCTGGCTCACCGCGCTGGTCGGCAGGCTGTCGTGGTCGGTCACGCCCGCCTTTGGGGCCATCCTCGGCGCGTTCGTGATCGGGTTGTTTTACCGCGCGCTGACCTCGCGCAGTCTGGCCCGCGCCGTCCGCGAGGCCGCGCCGCGCTAACAACGGTTTACGCTGGCGCGTGCTTCTGTTAAAATCTGTATTCCAGACGGTGATACGAGGACATTATTGGTGCGACGCGCCTTCGTCATTTTTATTCCAGCCCTGCTGCTGGCGCTCATGATCGTCGCCAGTCGTGCGACCGCTAACCTGCACTACGTCGCGTCCGGCGCGCCGGGAGACGTCCTCTATACCGCAACCTTTGACAGCGACCTCGACGACTGGCAGCAGTACGATGATGGCCGCCTGTCGGCCAAAATTGACGGCAGCGCCATCCGCCTGACGAACAGCGCCCCCGGCAGTTACGGCTACTCACTGGCGATGCCCTACTTCGGCGATTTCGATGCTCGCGTCACTGCTCATGCCACCGCCGGGCCGACCGATAATGGCTTCGGCCTGATCTACCGCTTTCAGGATCAGCCGCGCACGACCGAGGCGACCTGGCGCGGATTGATCCTGCGGCAGTTCGAGTCGCTGTTTCTCGGCCCGAAGCCGACTGCCGCCTATTACATGTTCCTCATCAGCAGCGACGGCTACTATCAGGTGCTGCGCTCGGTCAGCGGCAAGGCCCGGACCCTGAGCAACTGGATTCCGTCGGATGCCGTTCGTCAGGGCTTCGACAGCGCCAATGTGCTCCGCGTCGTCGCGCAAGGTAACAGCTTCCAGTTCAGCGTCAACGGGACGCCGGTTTCGGTCTGCATCCCCAACGACCCGAACGCTGAGAGTACCTACAACGAGTTCACGCAGGAATGTGTCGAAGGCCAGTTACTAGACGCGCTGACCGACAGCACCGTGGGGCAGGGACAGATCGGCGTCGTCGCGCAGGCGCTGTCCGACCCCGGCGTGGTCGTCGATTTCGATAATCTCGCCGTCACCAGTCCGCAGCCACTTCAGCCGCCGAGTGGAGCCTGAGTCGCGTATCAGCCCCCTGACGATCAGCGGGAACACGCGCGATGGGCGCAATGTCGGGTATACTGAAGCCAGGTTCACAGGATATGAATTGAATCGTCGATGTGCCGGTCAGGCGCTCTTTACAGGGGCGTAAGCCAGCCCAACCGCTCAGATTGAGGCCATGATGGAAGACCCACGTCCCAGGATGCAGGCCGCCTTAAAAGAGGCGATGATGAACAAAGACGTCGAACGCCGCGAAACTATTCGGATGGTGCAGAGCGCGATCAAGCAGTCGGAAATCGACAATCGTAAGGAAGTCAGCACCGACGACGTGATTGCGATTCTTCAGAAGGAAGTCAAGACCCGGCGCGAGAGCCTGACCGAAGCTCAGGATGCCGGTCGTGATGAAGCTGCCGCCGTCGAAGCCGGACGGATTGCCATTCTCGAATCGTTCCTGCCGACGCAGTTGACCCGCGAACAGATCACAGAGTTGGTTCGCAAGGCCGTCGAGCAGACCGGCGCGACGTCGAACAAAGATATGGGTAAGCTGATGGCGGTATTAATGCCCCAGGTCAAAGGAGTCGCGGACGGCAAGCTCGTCAATGAGGTCGTTCGCGGCATGTTGAGTTCTTAGCCATGTTCAGCCGACTCGGTGGCCTGCTGTCTCCCTTCCGTGCCGCGACCGGCGAGCGGAAGACCAACGCTGCTCAGTGGGTTGGGCTGGCGCTGGCGGCGGTTGCCTTCGTGCTGATTGCGACCCTGATCGTCGGCTTCGACAGTCTGGTTCCCGGTCGCAATAATATCGCCTCGCTTCAGGTCGGCGATATTTCTCCGGCAGATATTCGCGCGCCCTTCGACTGGCGCTACGAAAGCAAGGTGCTGACCGAGCGGCGGCAGCAGGCGGCGATGGACGCTACCGCGCCAAAGTACGACCCGCCCGACCCGAATGTCGCCCGCCAGCAGGTGCAGTTCGCGCGCCAGATTCTCGATTACATCGACAATATCCGCCGCGACCCCTTCGGCACGACCGATCAGAAAGTCCGCGACATTAACCAGATCACGGCGCTGACTCTGAGCGAAGACACCGTGCGTTATATCATCAGCCTGAGCGACGACTCGTGGAAGGCGATTGACTCCGAGGTCATCAACGATCTTGAGCGTGTCATGCGTGAAGAAATCCGCGAGGCGAGTCTGAACGTCGTCAAGGCGCAGCTTCCGATGCAGGTCAGCGTCCGTTTCGCCGATAAGGACGTGGCGGCGATTGTCGGCATCATCGAAGACCTGCTCCGCCCGAACACCTTCCCTAATCCCGCCGCGACTGAGGCCGCGCGGCAGGCGGCTGCCGCTGCCATTCCGGCGGAAACGCGAATCTTCGAGCGCGGGCAGATCGTCGTCCGCGAAGGCGCGCGTATCGAAGCCGTCGATTACGAGGCGCTCGGTCAGCTTGGCCTGCTTCAGACCGCCGACCGCCGCTTACAGGAAGTCGGGCGCTCGCTGCTGGCGAGTTTGCTGGTCGTCATCGTCTTTGGCATGTATGTCGCGCGCTTCAAGCCGTCGCTGTTCGGCGACGTCCGCTTGCTGATTCTGATCGCCGCGCTGTTCCTGATCGATCTGCTCGGCGCGCGGCTGTTCGGCGACGGCACTGAAGTCTACATTTACCCGACGGCGGCGCTGGCGCTGCTGCTGGTGGCGCTGACCGGGCCGGAAGTCGCCGTGATCGCTGTGTTGGGCCTGTCGCTGCTCGTCGGCCTGATGGACAATCGCTCGCTCGAAATTGCCACGCTGATCGCGTCGGGCGGGCTGATGGGCGCGCTGACTTTGCGCCGCGCCGAACGGCTTAACAGCTTCTTCCTCGCCGGAGTGGTTGTCGCGCTGGTCAATATCCTCGTGATTAGCATGTTCAACCTGGAGATGTTGAGCGCCGAAGAAGGCACGAACCTCGGCCTGCTGATGATCTACGGCCTCGTCAACGGCATCTTCTCGGCGGCGATTGCGCTGGCGGCGATGTACGTCGTTACGCTCCTGTTCAACCTGCCCACCAGCCTCAAGCTGGTCGAACTGAGTCAGCCGAATCAGCCGCTGCTTCAGCGCCTGCTGCGCGAAGCGCCGGGGACCTATCAGCATTCGCTTCAGGTCGCCAACCTGAGCGAGCAGGCTGCCAACGCCGTCGGCGCGAGCGCGGAGCTGGTGCGCGTGGCCGCCCTCTATCACGATATCGGCAAGATGCTCAACCCGGCCTTCTTCGTCGAGAATCAGGCGGATGCTGTTAACCCGCACGACGTTCTCAACGACCCGGTTCGCAGCGCCGACATTATCATCAGCCACGTCACCGATGGCGAGCGTCTGGCGCGTCAGTTCCGGCTGCCCGCGCGCATCCGTGACTTCATCATCGAGCATCACGGCACGACGACCGTTTCCTATTTCTACCGCGAGGCGCTGGCGCAGGCCGACGATAAGGAGTCAGTGGACGTCGATCAGTTCACCTATTCCGGCCCCCGTCCGCAAAGCAAGGAGACGGCGATTCTGATGCTGGCCGACAGCAGCGAAAGCACCGTCCGCGCGCGCAAGCCGACGAACAAGCAGGAAATCGCCGAGATCATCCAGCAGATCATCGATGCGCGAATGCGTGACGGCCAGCTTGACGATTCGAACCTGACGACCAACGACATCAAGACGATTCGCAACATCTTTGTCGAGATGCTGCAAGCGGTTTTCCATCCGCGAATCAATTATCCGACCATGCCGCCGATCCTGAGCAGCGCGCCGAACTTCACTCAGGAAGCGCTGCCGGTCGAGCCTGAGCCAGCCAGTGTCACCACCACAGCAGTTCACACCGTTCGCGTCGATAATGCCGACGCCGAGACGCGGCCCGCGACCTCGACCGTCGAAATCCCTGCTGTTGATCTGCTGGTGGATGACGACGCGCCGCTGCCGGATGTCCCGCCGCTGCGCCGCTCGACGCAGACGATCCGAATTGTCGGCAATGGCGACATTGAGCCTGAACCCGCCACGAATGGCAGCGGCGAGCATGAAGAACGGGTCGAGGACAGGGTGGAGTCAGAATGACGTTCCAGATCGATATCCTGAATGACGACGGCTACCCCGTCGATCAGGCGCGGCTGCGGGCGGCGGCTGAAACCGTTTTGAGCGCGCATGACGTCGAGGATGGCTCGGCCATGTCGATCATGGTCACAACCGATGAGGCCGTTGCCGCCCACAACCGCCAGTTTCGCGGAATCGACGCGCCGACTGACGTCCTCTCGTTTCCTGCGGACGAGCCGCCGATTGAAATCCCCGGCGAGCCGCCCTATATCGGCGACCTGATGATTGCCTACGAATATTCTGTTCACGAGGCTGAAACTGAAGGCCACGCCGTTGGCGATAGCTTCGTCCTGCTGGTCGTTCATGGGACGCTTCATTTGCTCGGCTACGATCACGATACCGATCAGCGCCGCGCCGAGATGTGGGCGGCGCAGGCCGAAGCTCTGCGCGCGCTGAATGTCCCGCTGACCGTTGCGCCCGACCTGGAAGAGGGTGAAGATGAGTCGGTCGAAGAGGATTGTTGACAGTCTGACCAGTACGGCGAAGATCGACCCCGACGCCTACAGTCCAGTCACCAGCCAGAGTCGCGCGTTGAGCCTGGGCTACGCGCTGGCCGGGTGGCTCTATATGCTGCGGCGGCAGAAGAACACGCGCCTTCAGGCCGTCGCCAGCATCGCCATCGCCGCGCTGGCGCTCTGGCTTCAGATTGACTTTTACGGGCTGGCGCTGCTCGTTATCGTCATCACCTGTGTCTGGATGGCGGAATTCCTCAATGCCGCTGTCGAGGCCGTCACCAACCTCGCCACCTCAGAGCTTCACCCGATGGCGAAAGTCGGTAAGGATGTCGCGGCGGCGGCAGTGCTGCTCGGTGTCGTGGCGTCGGTTCTCGTCGGGATGCTGGTGCTGGGGCCGCCGCTGCTGCATCGGCTCGGATGGATCGCGCCTTAAACGGGCGTACAGGCAGGAGATAATGCCGACCGAACCCCTGGCCGAACTGACATCAACGCCCGAACCCGAGTCTCCGCGTGAGGCGTCGAAGCGGGATACGATTGTAGCGCCGGACGGGACAGAGCTGGATCAGTCGATTCTCGGCACGGTGATGATCGACCCGAAGAAGCTCGGCGGTCGCTTCAGGAAAAATGCCAGCCGACTCCGCAGCGTCAAATTCGCTGTCGCTGGCCTGATCTACGTGCTGGTGCGCGAGTCGGGGATTCAGTTCGCCTCGGTGGTCACGGTCGCGGTGATCGCCATCGGCCTGTGGCTGCAAATTCCGGTCTACAACTGGGCTTTCCTGACGCTGGCGCTCGGTCTCGTCTGGGTGACAGAATGCCTGAATACCGCTGTCGAGGCGGTCATCAACCTCGCCGCGCCGGAGCTGCATCCGCTGGCGAAGATCGGTAAGGATGTCGCCGCCACCGCCGCGCTCGTCAGTTCGATTGTCTTCGTCATCATTGTTGTGCTGATTCTGCTGCCGAGTATCATAATGAAGGTGAACGGTCTGTAGCGCTGACGAAGCATCGGTTGAGCATAGGGGAGCCTTCATATGAACAGGATACAATCAGAGTTGCATCGGCTCTCGCTTCCTGCTGACCCGTT
The DNA here is from genome assembly GCA_964652205.1 of uncultured Anaerolineaceae bacterium. Lineage (GTDB taxonomy): Bacteria > Chloroflexota > Anaerolineae > Aggregatilineales > Phototrophicaceae > ZC4RG36. The sequence continues at coordinate 11,533 of CAZZAO010000129.1, forward strand.
CGTGGCTTAGGGATTGACTGTGAATTACGATAACGAAACGCCTCAACCCTCTAACAGCCGACCACCGGAACCGCCAGAACTGCCGGAACTGCCGGAGCGCGAGGGCAAGGCCCGCGAGCGCCGCCGCCGTCGCCAGGAAATGGCCCGACCGTCGGCGTCGCTCCCCAGAGCCTCGCTGCCGCGTAACCTGCCGAGCCAGCTTCGGCCTGCGGGCGGCTTCAGACTGCCGACCAACGTTCATCTGCCGAAGTCACGCACGCCCTACTACGTCGCGGGGGGCGTCGTCATCGCGGTCATCCTGCTTGCCATCCTCGGTCGCCTGACCGGCGGTTCCAGCCGCGTTACCACGCCGCCGAACGGACTCTGGCTCGGCACGGAATGGACCTATGGCCTCGACCCGAATCGCAAAGTGACTGATCTGGTCAGCCGCCTGCGCGACCATCAGATCGGCACGGTTTACGCCTGGGTGAGCTGGCTCAAGGGCGACGATAAGAACTGGGGCGGGCGCAAGGATGGCAGCAACCAGTTTGCCGAGGTCGAGGACTCGGTCAAAACCTTCGTCCGCGACTTCAAATCGCAGTACCCGGAATCGCATCTCTACGGCTGGATCAGCGTCCCGGTCGGCGACATCAATAACGGCCTCTCGATCAAGGATGCCGATACGCAGACCCGGATCGTCGACTTCAGCAAGCACGTCGTCAATGATCTTGGTTTCGACGGCCTCTCGCTCAATATCGAGCCAGTCTGGAACAACGATCAGGACTTCCTGGCGCTGCTCAAGAAGGTTCGGGACGCAGTCGGCGACAAGGTCTTCATCTCGGTCGCTGTGCCGCCGGACTGGAGTCCCATCGGCGCGGGCATTCCGGTGCCGCCGCTGATCGTCCCCGGCACAGTCTGGGATGATAAGTACAAGCAGAGCGTCGGGCTGGTCGTCGATGAGATGGCGTTGATGGCCTACAACAGTGGCCTCAAGAATGCCGCCGACTATTCAAGCTGGATGGCCTATCAGGTCAAGACCTATGCCGATGCTATCGCCGGGCTGGACAGCGGGGCCGGGCCGGGTGTCGAGTTGATGGTCGGCATCCCAACCTACGACGCCGAGCCGCCTGGTCACGATCCGTTAGTCGAAAATGTGCCGTCGGCGGTCCAGGGCATTAAGCTCGGGCTTCAGCAGGCGGGGGATAACGCCAGATACGTTCAGGGGGTCGCGCTCTACGCCGATTGGGAGACCGATGAGCCGGAATGGACGCAGTTTATGATGACCTGGGTTCGACGCTAAATCGCCCCGGCTTGACGCGCACAAGCGGCGCGCATCCAACACGGATGCGCGCCGCTTTTTCATACGAATTTTAGCCCTGTGAATCTTTCCTTAATTCTTCGGAAAACCGACCTGTCTTACGTTACTTGCCTGTTAATCTGTACTATGATCGGGGCAGGTTTAGTACGGGAGACTTGAACATGGCGGTTGTTTATGTCACCAGCAATCCCTTTGAAGCGGATGAGCGCGTCATCGTCACCCGGAATCGCCTCGACGCCGACGAGCGGGTGTTCATCACCGAACGCCTGCCGGAAGCTAACAAGCGCGTCTATTTCACGACCAACTCGCTCGCAGCCGACAAGCGAGTCTTCATCGTCTCGAAGAAAATCGAGGCCGACTGATTCACGTCATCTACGGACAGGATGCAGCGGGGCCGATCAATCTGATCGGCCCCGCTTTTGTTTCTTCCTTCAGCAAGGCGCTTGAAAAACCGCCGTCTGAACTATGAACATCACCAACCAGATGTCTTTCCCCCCTCGCCTTGAGGGAGCCTATTTCTTCAGGCCGGCCACCGCCTCATAGAAGTACAGCGATGTGTCGATGCCCCGGTGGAACATCTCGATATCAAATTTCTCGTCCGGGCCGTGCGCGCCGTCGGTTTCCAGCCCGAAGCTCAACAGAATCACCGGCAGGCCGAGTACCTGCTGGAAATCGACCACCACCGGCAGCGTCCCGCCGCCGCGCACGAACTTCGGTCGGCTGCCCCAGCCCTGCTCGTAGGCTTTGATCGCGGCCTGCATCGTCGGGTCATTGATATCGACGAGGGCCGGTTCGGCGGAGTTGAGCAATCTGACCTCGCTGGTGACGGTCGGCGGCGTAATGCTGGCGATATGGTCGCGCACCAGCGCGTAAATCTGCTTCGAGTTCTGGTTGGCAACCAGACGGCAGCTAATCTTCGCCATCGCTTTAGCGGGCAGCACGGTCTTCGCGCCAGCGCCGGTGAAACCGCTCAACAGGCCGTTGACTTCGAGCGTCGGGCGCGCGCCGGTGCGCTCGTGGAAGTTATAGCCTTCCTCGCCCCACGAGTTGGGCGCGCCGGTCGCCTTCTGCCAGTAATCCTCGCTCCAGTTGGTCTTTGCCAGCTCGCTGCGCTCCTGCGCGCTCAGATCGAGCACGTCGTCATAGAAGCCGGGGATGTTGACGCTGCCATCGGGGTTGTGCAGCGCGGCGATAATCTCCGCCAGCGCCTGCGCCGGGTTGTGAACCGTGCCGCCGTAGCCGCCGCTGTGCAGGTCGTGCGATGGCCCCTGGACATGAATTTCCATGTAGCTCATGCCGCGCAGCGAATAGCAGATCGCCGGTTCGTTCTTGCCGAGAATGCTGCCGTCGGAGATCACGCACACGTCGGCCTTGAGCAGGTCAGCGTGGCTGCGAACGAAAGCGCTCAGGTTTTCCGAGGCGATTTCTTCTTCGCCTTCGACCAGCAGCTTGACGTTGATCGGCAGCTTGCCTTCCGCCGCCAGCATCGACTCAAGCGCTTTGACGTGGGCGAACATCTGCCCCTTGTCGTCGGACGAGCCGCGCGCGTAAAGCAGGCCGTCTTTTTCGACCGGCTCGAACGGGTCGCTGTGCCAGCCATCGGCCATTTCGGCGGGCTGAACGTCGTAGTGGCCGTAGATCAGCAGGGTCGGCGCGGATGGGCCAGCGCCGAGCCACTGCCCGAAAACCAGCGGATGCCCGCCGGTTGGCATCACGGCGACGTCGGTCAGGCCGATGCGGCGCAGATCGGCGGCCAGCCAGTTGGCGGCGCGCTCCATATCGGCCTTGTGTTCCGGCAGCGTGCTCACGCTCGGAATCCGCAGCAGGTCTTTCAATTGATCGAGGTACTGCCGCCCGTGTGACCGGGCATAGTCGTGCGCGTTGGTCATGGTCTGAACCCTTTCTGTGCCGTCATCGCTCTTATACGACCTGTTGAAAAAAGTCGACTGGAATTTCCAGCGAACCGAAATCGACTGCTGCATCCGAGCATAGCGGGCATGGCGCTCAGGTTGACACCAGTAGCCCCTTCAACCTCTGGCTCACCTCGCTCCCTTCGGGGAGAGGGGCCGGGAGTGAGGGCCAAACACCTCAGCGGCGTTACGCCAGATCGCCTGTCGAGCCGCCTCATCGGGGTTGAAAGCGAGATAATACCCTGCGCGGTCGAGCAGACCATCATACCGCGCCCGGAGTGTCTGAGCCAGTTCATCCGCCGGAGCGACGATGGCGAATTCGCGCAGCAGGTCGTCGCTGATGAGCGGCCCCATCGCGCGCCATTGGCCTTCTCGCGCCAGTTGATTCAGGCGTAGATGCAGCTCGCCCCAGCCGTGTAAATCCATCACCGGGCGATAGCTGGCGGTGCTGGCGTAGAACGCGATCTGCTGCCTGACCGTCGCAGCCTCGTCGGGTTGCGTGACCACGAAGACCGC
>CAZZAO010000130.1:0-9514 GCA_964652205.1 uncultured Anaerolineaceae bacterium
GCGCTGGCGAGCTTGCAGACCGGCCAGCTCGCCAGCGCCTGGCAGCAGTGGACGGGCTTCACGCCCGACCTTATCAAGCACCTGATTAACGATAGTAACTACTATCCACGGCTCGGCCTGAGCTTCATCCTGCTGCCGCTTGGCATCCTGATCGGTTTCCGCAAGAATTTCTGGTGGATTCTGATCTGGTTTGCGCTCGGCTGCGCCTGGATTTACTGGCCGCTCCACAACACCAGGCTGGCGGGTGACCCGACCTATTCCTATCTCTGGCTCGGCGTAGCGCTGCTCTGGGTGGTGCTGCCGCTGATCCCTATCGGCCTGCGGCGGATGTCGGCTCAACTGACATGGACGTGGCTGTTCGTCGGCGTGATCGTCGCGCTCGTCGGCCTGCACACCGCCTACTGGATCGGCTCGCAGCGTTACACCACGCGCTACTACTATGAGGCGCTGACCTCGGCGGCGCTTATCACCGCTCTGCCGATTGCCTGGCTGGCGCGGCACATCAATCGGCGCGTGGTCTACGGGCTGCTGACGATTTTGCTGATTTACACCGTCTACGCCTACAGTACGCCGCGCATCGGCGCGCTCTACCATTACAACAACGTTTATGGCGACACGCTCGATGAGCTTCAGGCGCGGCGTGACGGGCGGCCTGTGCTGGCGCTCGTCTCCGGCAGCAACGTCGCCTGGCGAGCTTACGGCGCGTTGATGGCGCAGACCAGCCCCTATCTCAACAGCGACATTATCGCGGCCTGGGACTATGGCAGCGGCAGCGTCCGCGCTCAGATTCTCAAGGCGTTCCCTGACCGGCAGGTGATTACCATCACCGGCAACGGCAACAACATCAGCTTCGATGACGGAGAGCATAAACCCGATGACTGAGTCGCTGCTTGTTTCGACGGAATGGCTCCAGCAGCATTTGAACGACGCCGATTTGCGCGTGGTCGATATTCGCGGCCACGTCATTCCGGCCAGTGAGCCGCCGCCGCATTACTTCAACCACCGCGCTGATTACGATCAGCAGCATATTCCCGGCGCGGTTTTCGTCGATTGGGTCAGGGAAATTACCGACCCGGATGACCCGCGTCACGCGCAGATCGCCAGACCGGAACGCTACGCTGAGGTCATGCGCCGGATCGGCGTCGGGCCGGATACGCTGGTCGTCGCCTATGACGACGCCAGCGGCATGTTCGCGGCGCGGTTGTGGTGGTCGCTGACCTATTACGGCCATCCGCGCGTGGCGATACTCGACGGTGGCTGGCAGAAGTGGGTGGCTGAAGGACATCCAGCGACGGTTAAAGTCCCGGCCATCACGCCGTCGCAGTTCGAGGCGCAGCCGAACGCGGCGCTGCGCCGCAGCGCCGATCAGGTCATGAGCGACCTCGACACTGAAACCTGCCTGATCGACGTGCGAACGGCGGACGAGTTCGCGGGCCGCTCGTCGCGGGCCAGACGTGCGGGGCATATTCCCGGCGCGATCAGCCTGCCGCGCTCGGCGCTGCTTGCGCCTGACGGCACGATGCTGCCGGCGGAAGCCCTGCGGCTGAAACTGGCGGGCGTCGGCGTTGACCCGGATGCGCCGGAAATTGTCACTTATTGTAACGGCGGTGTCTCCGCCAGCTATGGGATGCTGGCGCTGCGCGTCGCCGGATTGAATAACGTGGCGCTCTACGACGGCTCGTGGAAAGACTGGGGCAACGATGACACCAGGCCCATCGAGACCTGAGCGATGAACGCGGATAACCGCTGTTCCGGCTTGATCGTCGTTCGCTGTGCGCCCCGCTTTTGCCGCCGTTGGCTCAAAGCCATCTTTTTGAAGTCGGCTGGAACACAGTATGGGTTGCCGGTGTTGCGGCTCTGGAGTCCCCTTCAGGGGACCTGGCTTTCGGTAGCCGCAGGCTCTGAGCCTGCGGCGGCACGACGACATTCGTACAGAATCGTAATTTTGGCGGTATTCCTTGCGCTCGCCCTGATCGGCTGGACATCGACGCCGACGCCAGTGCCGGCGCCGACCGCGACTCTGACGGCAGACGCGGCCTGTGATTTCGCGCAGGCGGTCAGCGCCGACGTCCGCGTGATCGACGGGCGCGGCGGCAGCCGCTACACGACCAGGATTGATGCCGCCATGCTCGACGCCTTCGCCTATCTCCACGGCTTCGGCCTCTGGCAGGACGGCGCAGACGGCGCTTATGGCGATTTCACCTCGCCCGACGACATCGAGCCAGTCGCCTGGCTTCAGGTGACGATGGCTGATGCCAGCACCCGCTGGGTCTGGCTCAACCAGAGTCCATCAACGCCGGGGCGCATTTATGTCTTTGTGTTCACCAGCCTGACGGCCAGCAGCGACGATCAAGGTCAGCACTTCGGTCAGCATCAGTTGTGCGCGACCGTCGATGTCCCGCTTGCGGGCGTTCGCGTCCTGTTCGACGGCCCGCGCCCTGCCGCAACTGCCGAAGCAGCGGCCACGCCTGAACCCTGAAACCGGACGTAGTACCCTGTGCGAGGCCAGCCTAACGCGATAGGCCGCGCCCATTCCCCCCTCGCTGCTTGCGCGAAGGGGGACAGGGAGAGGGGTTAAATCCTTATCCTGCCAGCCCGCTGCTGGCCGGGATGTTGGCGGGTGCGCTCGTCGGCGGGACGACCATCAGCCAGCGCAGCGCGACGCCTAATTCGCGCGTGTCGTCGCCGAGTCCCAGCGCCTGCGGGCTGGCCGTCTGATCGACCGTGAATGTGACTTCAAGGCTGCCGCTCGCCGCGCTCTTCGCCAGCGTGCTGGCCGGGACGACGCCCCACCACAGGCTGCCGTCGAGTTGAAGCGCATCATGTGTCAGCTCGACCGGATCGCCGTTGATCGCCAGTTTCAGGCTGCTGAGAATGGCAGGCGACAGGCTGTGCGCGACTTTGAACACCACGGCTTCGTCGCTGCCCGACGGCTGGAAGGGCAGGGCAGCCGTTGCGCGGGTCGCAGACATCCACTGGAAAGCGCTAAGATTGTCGTCTTCCGCTCCGTACCAGCCTGTGCCGTTCAGGTTTTTGTCGAAGTCGAGGATGACATCGTCGGCAGGGTAGAGCGTCAGGCTGCTGAAGGCGACGCCGAGCGCGCGCCTGTCGTCACCCTGGCCGAGCGACTGCGGCGTGGCGAGCTTCTCGACCGAAAAGGCCAGCGTAGTCGCTGCCGGGCTAAGCTGGATGATGCTGGCCGGGATGATGGCCTGATAGCGATGGCTGTCGCCGCTCATCGGCGCGAGCGCGAGCGCCTGCCCGTTGACTTCAAGCGTCAGGCTGCGCTCGATCTCCGGCGTGATCGCGCTCTCAACCTGCGCTTCAAGCACCAGTGGACGAGGCCCCGGCGGCCTGAACTCGACCGTGGACGTCGTCGCCTTCATCCAGCGGAACGGCGTCTGATCGGGCGCAGTTTCGAGGTTATACCAGCCGCTCCCCGCGAACGTCGCGCCGAGATTAATCTGGAAGGCATTCGGCTGGCGCGCGCCGCCTTCGATCTGAAGCAGGCCGAAAGCAGGGCCATAGCGCGCCTGTTCGGAACCGTCGGACGCCCCGGTGAGCGCTTGAGTCTGATCGACGGCGAAAGTCAGCATCGCTATGCCGTTCGGGCTGGCGGCCAGCGCTTCGACCGGAATCGTCCCTTTCAGTACGGTGCGCCCTTTGACATCGGTTGTCGTCAGCGGGACAGGGATTTGGTTCACCGCCAGCGTGAAGCTCCGGGCCGTTTCGGCATCCGGTGTTTGTACCTGATCCAGCGTCAGCGAGAGCGGTTGGCCGGTCGGCAGCGGCAGGCTGATCTGTGCCTGTCGGTCGCTCATCCAGCGGAATTCGGTTTCGCTGGCGGCGGAGATCGGAGCTGTCCAGCCCCCATCGACCGGCAGGCCGCCGATAGGCAGCCGAATAGCGTGCAGCGGATACGTCCAGACGCCGCTCAGGGCCAGCGCGAGCTGGCGAAAATCCTGCGAGGCCGGGTTGTTGTCGTGTGGTGTCATCGTCCGATTGACGATCAAGGTGAGCTGTACCGCATCCGGTTTGATGGCGACCGCGCCGCGTGGGATGACCGCGCGGAAGGTCGGCGGGGCGCTGCCTGCCAGCCGCGTCAGCGTGACCGGCTGGCCGTTGGCGCGCACCGTCAGGCTGTCGAGGATGTCAGGACTCATCCACTGGTCAATGCGGAAGATTAGCCCCAGATCATCAACCGGCATAGCGGGGAGATTGAGCGTCGCGGCGGCAGCGGTCATCCAGTGGAAATCGCTGCCGTCAGGCGTCTTTTCGGCGTTGTCCCAGCCCTGGCCGTCGATGGGCGCGCTCAGATCGACGCTGGCGAGGGTCGTCTGTGGTGCGAGGTTGAGCCAGTCGAACTGCGCGCCGAGCCAGCGATGGTCGGTGCTGGTCGAGTCGATGTCAGCGGGCGCGACTGGCTCGCCCGTCTGGAAGGCCAGATGCAGCGTCTGCCCGTCTGCGCCGAGCAGCCTTTGCGGGATAACTCCGCTGTAGATGAAGCCCAGACCCGATGGCGTCGGCGTCAGCGCGATGGCCTGGTCGTTGACCTTGAGCATCATCTGATCGAGCACACCGGGCATCGCGCCGCCGATGCGGAACTGGACGACGAGATCGCTGTCGGTCGAGGCAGGCGCGGGGATGTCGAGGGTGGCGGCGGCGCTGTTCGACCAGGTAAAGTTGTAATCCGGGTCTTTTTCCGGGGCGTTCCAGCCCTCACCGCTGACCGGCAGGTTGAAGTCAAGATGAACGCGGCTCGGCGGTGTATAGACGAGTTGATAAATAGCGACATCATCGAGCGTGCTGACGTAAGCCATCCGCCCGCTCAGAATCACCTGTTCAAGCGCCGCCCTCAGGTTCGTAAGTCGGTCGTCAGTCAGAAAACGCCGATGGATCAGGACGTAAGGAACCTTAAAGCGTTCCAGCAGATCGAGCGTCTCCGTGGCGGGGAACGTGTCCCACTGCGTCAACCCGTAGGCCACCGGATAAAAGCTGCTCGTCCCATTGACCATCGCCGAATGGAAATCCTGCGTTTCGTAGGCGTAGATGTTGTCGTAGTCAACGCCAATCGGGTAGTGGAGCGCGGCGGGTGTTGCCTGCGCGTCGAGCCACTGATAGGCTTTCACCGGCACGTCGGGCAGCGCTGTGTTGATTCTGAACAGCCCGTTGTCGGGATAGAGCAGGGCGGAATAGGGCAGCAGCTCGACCACCAGCAGGACGGCGCAGACCGCGAACACGAGGCGGAAACGCCCCGGTCGCAGGTGGCGCGCGAGCGTTGTCAGCGCGAAGGCGCTCACGACCGTCGTGCCGATCACAGCCATGACGATGAAGCGGGCCGGGACGCGAATCGCCGAGAATCCGGGCAAGGCCAGCAGCAGTCGGTAGGGTGACGGCAGCGGAAGATCCGGCAGGCGGCTGAGATTCGGGCCGAGCGTCAGGACGTAGGAAACCACAATCATCAGGCTGTACATGGCTATGATTTGCCACGGCTTCAACGGTGACGGCGCGGCCTCGCTGCGGGGCTGTTTGCGGTAGCGCCATGCCAGCAGCGTCAGCGCCGCCGGAACGAAGCCAATCAGCAGTGTCCGCTCGGCCACAAACGGCGTGAACAGCCGGTAGAACAGCGAACTGCCATAGAACCATTCGGCAGCAGTCGCGCTGAAGGAATTGATGACGTTCAGATCATAGCCCCCGCCGCCGATGTCGGTTGCGCTGAGCCGCATCGCCAGAAATGGATAGGCCGCGATGCCGACGATCACGGCGACGACCGCGCCGTAGACCAGCAGCCAGACCGTCAGCGAGCGATGACGCCAGATCAGCGTCAGAATCGTGATGATGATCCCGGCGAAGATGAACATGTAACCGAGATAGCCGCTGCTGAACAGCGTCAGCCAGAAGCACAGGCCGAGCGCCAGCCCCCAGATCAGGCGCTGGCGGTCGAGGAAGCGATGCAGGCAGTAGAGTCCGAAGATCAGGAACTGCATCGACAGCGTCTCGACATGCGGGATGTGGACGAAACGGTACTGCGCGAACGCCATCATCAGTCCGGCCAGCACGGCGACCGCCAGCGGCGCGGCGAACAGATAGCGTACCAGTAGATAAATGCCCCAGGCGGTCAGGGCGAAGGTGGCGAGAAAGTACAGATTGACGCTCAGGGCGATGTTGTGTCCGCTCAGCAGATAGATCGGCAGCAGCGGTACAGCGATGCCGTAGGGGGCAATCGTGTAGGCGAATGGATGCGGATTCGGATAGTAGATATTGAAGCGTGACAGGTCAAACGGCGGGGTGATGAGGTTCTTCATCGCCTGCTCGATGTCGGCGGCGTTGCCGAGCGTGTCGTAGCGGTCGCCGATGGGCAGCGTGGCGAACTGGCTGAAGGGGTAGCCCTTCCAGGCGAAGGCCAGCACTGTCAGCAGCAGCGTCAGACCGATGACCAGCAGCGATCCACCAACCTGCCCGAAGACCGGGTGGGTCGCGCTGCGCTTGATGATGACCTGTGGCTCGCCGTCATCTGAAAGCGGCGGGAAGGTTGAGTTCGGATAGTCAGCCGACACGAATCCTCTGCTCCATCACGTTAGGACGCCGCCTGACAGGTTCTGGCAGGCAGCGCCAGGCCGAGGGCCTGACTGTAAAAAGCGACGTCGTCGCAGCGCTTCAGGCTGACGATCTCCGCCGCCAGCACGTCCGCCGGATGCTCGAAGCCGAGGCGGATTCCGCTGTTGAGCAACTGGACAGCGGCATAATAGTCCTGCGCGTTGAGCGAAACCAGCCCCTGCCCGAAGCTGGCATCGGCGTTCGAGGCGTCCAGCTCCAGCGCGCGCTGGTAGGCTCGCTGCGCCAGCGCATAGCGCTGCTGCCGGTAAGCGATCCAGCCAAGCCGGGCGTAGATCGTCGCGCTCGATGGGCCGTCGAAAAAGAACGGCGTTTGCTCCAGCGCGCGCAGCGCGTCCTCGATCTGGCTCTGCGCCGCGTCGAGCCTGCCCTGTTGATAGTCGGCCCAGGCCAGCCCGCTCAGTGCCAGCGCGCGCGGCGCAAACCCGACGTCGAGCGCCGTCTGGAAACCGGCGGCGGCGTCCGCCCATTGTCCCTCATGGAGCGCGATTTCTGCCAGCCCGTAGCGCGCGGCGGCAGAGGTCGGATTCGCCTGGAGCGCGCCTTGATAATACTGCCGAGCGTCGGCGAAGCCATCGTTACGCCGCACCAGATCGCCATGCGCGACCAGCGCATAATCGGGATGGTCGAGCGACTGGCGGATGACGTCGAGCGGCTCGGCCTGCATTTGCGCGGCGTGGGCTGGCCCGAAGTCGGCCTGAAGCATCCCGGCGGGCTGTTTCCGCGCCGCGTACAGCAGCCGGAAGTTGAACATCTGTTTGGGATAGTCGATCTCCGTATGGAAGCTGACCCACTGCGGTGGCGCGGGGTCGAGGTGAACCTGCTGTAAAATCTGGCGGATGTCGAGCGACTGCTGGCCCCACTGGCCGCTCGGCGCGGGGATGATGACGTAGGGCAGCCCCGGCCTGATCTCGCCGGTCGCGGCCCGGTCGCCGAACAGCACCCAGACGGCCTGATCGTTGAAGGTTGAGCGAATCTCGACGCCGTAGACCAGGTCGAGCGTGTCCGGCTGGTTGCTGCCTTTCGGCGGATAGACCCACAGCGTGATCGGCACGGTCGGCAGGTTGAGCCAGGTATCGAGCATCGCCGACGTATAGTCAGCGCCGGTGGCGTCATTGAGCGTCAGCCGGGCGGCGTAGCGGACAGTGGGAGCCTGAACCAGCGCCAGCGTGTCGGGCGTTCTGGCGGCGCTGGTAATCAGCCCCCACGAGAGCGGCGTGTTCGCTGCAGCGTCCCAGAATTCGTAATTGCCATTGGGGATGCCGTCGATGAAATTCTGCTCGACGTCGCCCTTAATCACTTCTGACCCGCGCAGGCTGTAGTCGTTGTCGTCGGCGGCGATCACCTGCGCGCCGAAGCCGTAGTTGAAAGCCAGCGGGCCGTTGGCGGCGCGGATGCGGTAGTAAGCCGACTGGCCCGGTGGGAGCGCTGACGGCCCGGCCTCGACGCTCCAGAACTGCGGCTGTTCCGTCCAGCTTTGCACCGAAAAGCGCGGGTTGAGCGTCTGACGGCTGACGTTCGTCACTTGCACGGTCAGATTGTTGACGAACACGCCCTGAACAGTGATCGGTCGCTGTACGCTGACCAGAATCGGCGGCGGCAGGGCTGCGAACCAGACCAGCGAGCCGAGGATCAGCGTCGCGCCTGCGCCGACGGCGATCAGCGTCGGTCGGATATTGACGACTCTGGCGCGGCCAGCCTCGAACGGGTCATCGAAGTAGCCCTGCGCGACGTCGATCAGCAGCGGAATCAGGTTGAAGTACCAGTAGGAGGCCAGACTGCGCTGGCCGAACCAGAAGGCAATCGAGGGGATGATCCACATTACCGGACGGAACTTCCAGAAATGCCGCCAGTAGATGAACAGACCAATGACCATCACGATCAGGACATAGGCCGTGTTCGCTGACTTGGGGATGTTGACCATCCCTTGCAGCGTCAGGCTGGTCAGCCCCTGACCGAGCGTAATCATCGACGCCAGGAACGGAACCAGCACGCCGGACAGCCATGCCTGCGGCGCGCTGACGATGAAGGGCGCGTTGATGACCAGAAACACGGCGGCAGTGATGCCGGTGAATTGGATAAGCTCGCTCCAGCGCTGGCGCGGCGTCAGCCCTTCGCTTTCGTGCCAGATACGAATTAGCAGGAACGGCGCGAACAGCCACGGCTGCTGTTTGGTGGCGCAGGCCAGCCCGAACCACAACGCGCTCTGCCAGCGCCGCCGCCATGCGACCACCGTCATGCAGGCGAAGAATGTCCAGACGATGTCGCTGACGCCGCTGAAGGCGAAGAAAATGTAGGCCGGGTCGATCAGTAGCGGCAGCAGGATAATCGGTCGGATAGCGCGCGGCGCGCTGAGGAAGACCGCCGCCAGCGTCAGCAGCAGAAACAGCGGATAAACCCACTGTGTCGGGATGTGCAGCGCCAGAAACGGAATCGGAATCAGCAGCGCCAGCGCCGGATAATCAATTGACGCGCTGATATAATTGCCATTGAGCAGCGGCGTGCTGAATATTCTGGTCATGCGGTAGACATACTGGTAATCGTGGTAATCGTAGGCGTAGGGATTTTGGCCCATCCGCGTCAGGTTGGCCCCATAGTCGGTCAGCGCGAATACGTCCGAGCTGACAAACTGGCCGCTTTGAATCTTGGTGACGACCTCGTACTGCACGGTTGCGGCGAAGATCAGCGCGATGCCGAGCGGAAAGGCCCAGATTGCGCGTCGCGGCAGATGCTTCAGCACGGCCAGCACGATGATGGCGAAGGCGACGAGGTACAGGATCAGCGCCAGCCCGACCGAGAGCGGCTGGCGAACGTAGTCGCCGTTGCCCCAGAGCGCAATCGCGCTGCGCCAGATGCCGACCGTCAGCGCCAGCAGGCCCAGCCTGAGCAGCAGTAGTTC
>CAZZAO010000130.1:9524-15099 GCA_964652205.1 uncultured Anaerolineaceae bacterium
GGGAGTTAGACGATCAATCATTCAGGTGCCATGCTGTCCGCTTCAGCCAGTCAGGGTTTGCGCAAATGCCTCAGGGGGTCACGCGGGCAGGCTGCCGCTAGCGAATCTGAATTCCATAGGGCAAAACCGCGACGTCATCCGGGGAAAGTATAACGGTATTCCCCGTCCTGATGTCGAGCATTCGTAATAAGTTGCTGTTTCCGGTCAGCAGGTTGACCGGGTCGTTCGACCGGGCGGTAAACAGCAGCTTCGTACCGTCGCCTGACCAGGTAAGGCTGCTGTTGAGGATGTCCTCGCGGTCGGTCTGATAGAGGGTCACTAGCTCCGCCGTCGCGGCATTGAAGGTGTAGATGCCCGCTTTCCCGTCGATCTGCGATGTGCCGAGGATGCCGAGGAGGTGGGTTCCCGGCTGCCACGCGAACGCCACGGGGGCGATCAGAGCGCTGGCCTGATTGCCGGGCAGCAGTTGGTTTTTGGCCGGATCGTAGAGCCGGTCATTGACGCTGATCTGTTCCGACAGCGCCGCCGACGATTCGCTGACCAGCGCGTAGCGGTCATCGTCCGACCAGGCGACGACGCGAAGCTGCGTGTCATTTTCGGCGAGGGTCGTCAGCGCCAGTGTCTCGGCGTCGATCAGCCGGAGCGCGAGCGCTGAAGCCAGGTCAGCTCCCGGCAGCGTCCGATAGGTCAGATAGCGCTCGTCGGCGCTCCACTGCGGCTGAATCAGCCGAATCCGGTCGGTCGATAAGCCGAGGTCATCGCTGCGGCGCAGGTCGGCGGCGGGGTCAATCAGCGCCATGTTGAGCGCGCCGCCGTCCTCAATCGGCAGCGCGAACCGGGCCGAATGCCGCGCCCAGACCGGCGGTCCCCACGGCGATACCGTCCCCGGCAGCGGCGTTGGCGTCAGGTTCGGCAGGCGGTACAGCATCAGCTTTTGCGCCGTCTGATCGTAGGCCGTCAGCCATTGCCCGGTCGGGTCGAAGGCAAAAAGTGGGTGGCTCAGAGGGATGACAGCCCGCGCCACTTCTGTCAGCTTAAGGTCGTAGCCGATCACCAGCGCTCGACTGCTTTCATCCTGCGCGCTGATCCAGACTGTGTCCGCGCAGCGCTCCAGCAGCGGCGCTTGCAGGCCAGTCAGCGAGATCGACCGGCGCTGCCCGTCGGCGCTGATGAGCGTTAACGACGTTTCCTGCGCGGGCGTCGCGGCAAGATAGGCGACGCTGCCGCGTTCCCAGTCGGGCAGGTAGCTACGCACGTTTTCATCGCCGGTATTCAGGCGCGCGGTGTCCTCGCCTGTGACTGCGTACAGGTTCACGCCATCGCTCAGGTCAGAAACGCCATCCCCATTCCGGTCGCTGATGCCGAGAAAGTAAATATCCGCCATCGCGGGCTGCGCCTTCCCGCCAAAGGTGACACCGATTGACAGCGCGGCGGCGCACACCAGCAGGAGAGGCCGTATCAGAGGCGAAGGAGGCATTGTCACGGTTGGGTCTGGGGCGGAGAAAACGAAACGCCGCATGGTCTGGTGAAAACGTCAGACGATGCGGCGTATGGGATCGCCGGGAAGCCGCTAGAACAAAAGCGTACCGACGAGGTAGGTTGCCGGAGCGACTTCGCCAGTCGTCGAGATGAGCAGATGTCCTGCGGTGAAGGAGATGTCAAAGAACTGGCTGACCGTGCCATCGGTGCTGATCTGGTAAACGACCACGCTGGCCGGGTCGGCGTTGAGCGGGATGGTGTAGGCGCTGCCGCCATTGAGCGCGTAAGCCGTGCCGGGCCTGAAATTGCTCGGCAGACCGGCGTAACCCTGAAAATCCAGCGCATTACTCAGGGCTTCTGGCGCGTAGGCCATGAATTTGTCCGGCGCGCTGCTACGGGCATACGAGAAAGACATCAGGCTGCTGGACAGGCTTGTTGGCCCAAAATAGGGACTGTCGGCAAGCGTGGCTCCCCGCAAAGACAGCGCCAGACCACCTGCCAGAATCAGCGAACCAACGACCAGAGCGGGGCGACCGGGATGACGCATAGAGCGACTCTTCTTCCATTGAGACTTACGAACCCTCACCGAGAAGGGTAGCACGAGCTTCGGGTTAATTCCATTACATTCTAGGTTACAGTGTGAAAAATATGTATATCTTTGTACTCACGCCGCTGCCATGACCGATTCATTACCTGCGCCCATACAGGGGCAAAGAACTGGAATCGGATGCACAGCAGCGACATCGGAGTCATCATAGCCAGATTCTCTCAAGCGCGCCAATCGGCCAATCGGCAAAGGAACCTCATGGATACTCACGTCACACGCTGTGGCTGGTCGAGCGGCGACCCGCTCTATATCGCCTATCATGATGAGGAATGGGGGCGTCCCGTTCACGACGACCGCCGATGGTTCGAGATGCTGACGCTCGAAGGGGCGCAGGCTGGCCTGAGTTGGATCACGATTCTCCGCCGCCGTGAAGGCTACCGCGCCGCCTTCGACGGCTTCGATCCAGCGATCATCGCCGCCTATGATGAGGGCCGAGTCGCGGCGCTGATGCAGGACGCGCGCATCATTCGCAACCAGCTTAAGATTCGCAGCACGATCAGCAACGCGCAGGCGTTTTTGCGCGTGCAGCAGGAATTGGGCAGCTTCGACGCCTATATCTGGCGCTTCGTTGGTGGCGCGCCGGAGCTTCACTGCTTCGACAGCCTGAGCCAGATACCGGCGAAGTCGCCTCAGTCTGACGCCATCAGCAAAGACCTGACGCAGCGCGGCTTCAAGTTCGTCGGTTCGACCATCTGCTACGCGCTGATGCAAGCCTGCGGGCTGGTCAACGACCACGTTGCCGACTGCTACCTCTACGCCTGCAATCCAGACTAGAAAGCCTTTACCGCATTCGCCCCGCGATCTCTGCCAGCCGCTCGAACAGCGCGCCCTCAATCGGCATGTGATAGACGTAGCTGATGACCTGCGTCCAGCCGT
This sequence comes from uncultured Anaerolineaceae bacterium, assembly GCA_964652205.1. Taxonomy (GTDB): domain Bacteria; phylum Chloroflexota; class Anaerolineae; order Aggregatilineales; family Phototrophicaceae; genus ZC4RG36. Next base: position 12,487 of record CAZZAO010000130.1, read on the forward strand.
ACAGGAAATAGCGCCAGCCATCGGCGACGGTCAGGTTGCGCGCGGCCTGCTGCGCCTGCGCCTGATGGATGAAATCCAGCTCGCCGCGGTAGTTCAGTTCCCAGGCGATGCCCTTTTGCGGAAACTGGCCGCTGTCGGTGATCGGCGAGCCGGGGCGATCCTTACCCATGCCGGTGGCGTTGATGACCAGACTCGACGGCGGCAGCGCGGCCATCAGCGCGTCATTCGCAGCAGGATCGGCGTTCAGCACGGTTTCCAGTCTCATCGGCGTGTCAAGCTGGTCGATCATCGCCCGCAGCTTATCCAGTCGTCCCTGATCGATGTCGGTGACGATCAGTCGCGCGGGGTAATCGCCCGCCTGATGGCGCGTGCTGAAGTGAAGCGCGATGGCTGTCGCCGCGCCGCCGGAGCCGAAGCACAGCGCCGCGCCGCCCGTCCGTCCGAAATAACCCGCGCCGAGAATTTCGTCCAGCGCCGCGCCGGATGTCTTTGGATCGACGGCGCTGCCGAGCAGCCTGCCGCCGTCCCGCGCAATCGCCGACACTTCCTCGCCGATTCGAGCATACGAATCGACTTCATCGAACAAGTCGCGCGCGGCGCTGTACAGGTCGATCTTATGCGTCGTCACCAGCGCGCCGAGCGAGAGTGGATCGTACTTGATCTGCGCGACGGCCTGCCGATAACGGGCAGGATCGTCGTGCAGCTTCAGATCGACGCCCTCAATCACCACGTCCGGGAAGCCTAACTCGCGCGTCCAGTCGGGGAAGATCCGCATGATCGACGATCTGCCGGTCGTGACGCCGATGAAATAAAAAGTTGGGACGGTTTTCCGCATAATTTCAAAATCAGCCGCGCTCATGCACACTCTCTCCGGGGATCAGAGCCGATAACTTATCACTACAGGATGACAACATGACCTGATTGTACACCGATTATCGGATTTACGAACTGCTGCCGCCTGCGCCTGTTGGCTGAAGTCAAAAGTGGTAACATCGAGGGAGAGACTTCCGCGTTAGACAGACTGATGGATAAAGAGCATGACCGCTGCTGTCACGGTTCGTAAAGTCGACTCACCGGCTGACTTCAAGGCGTTTTTTGAGTTCCCGTGGGTTCTCTACAAAGACGACCCTAACTGGGTTCCGCCGCTGGTTTCGATGCGTCGTGAACTGCTCGACCGCAAGAAGAATCCGGCCTGGGAATATATGGAAGGCGATCACTTTGGCGCGTGGCGCGGCGATCAGCTCGTCGGGACGATCACCGCGTTCATCAACCACCGCCACAACGACTTCAATAAGGAACACATCGGCTGGTTCGGCACATTCGAGGTCTACGACGATCAGGAAGCCGCGACCGCGCTGCTCGATACGGCGGCTGACTGGGTGCGCTCGCGCGGCTACGATGCCATCCGTGGGCCGCAGAGCTTCACCACGCACGAGGAAACCGGCCTGCTCATCAACGGCTTTACGCGCCCGATTCTGCTGATGCCCTATAACTATCCGTACTATCAACAGCGGGTTGAGGCGGCAGGTTTCACTAAACAGATGGACACCTTCAGCTTTTCTCTCAGCCGTGAGGACGCGCTTAAAAATGGCGTCTTTGACCGACTGCAGCGGCTGACTCAGGCCATCATGAAGCGCCATCATCTGACCATTCGCGGCTTCGACACTAAAAACAAGAAGGCCGATTTCGCGCTCATCAAAGAGTTGTACAACCAGGCGTGGGAGAAGAACCTCGGCTTCACGCCGATGACCGACCATGAGCTGGATGCAATGATCGAAAGCCTCGGCCAGTTTATGGATCCGTCGCTGGTCTTTTTCTGCTACGCCGACGGCGATCCTGCCGGGTTCGTCCTACCTGTGCCAGACTTCAATCAGGTGCTGCTGGCCGCCTATCCCAAACCCGGCACGCCGGAAATCGTCAGTCTGATAAAGGCGCTTTACTACTGGAAGCTCAACCCGGTCATCGACTGGGTGCGAACGCCGTTGTTCGGCGTCCGCGAGGCGCATCGGCGCAAAGGCGTCGACGCCGTCCTGCTGTTTTACGGCCTCGAAGCCATCCTCAGGCACAAAATCCTCTATTCAGACTCGGGTTGGATTCTCGAAATCAACGACCCGGTGATTCACGTCCTTCAGAGCTGGGGCGCAGAGCCGTACAAGACTTATCGCTGGTACGAAAAGTCGTTTAAGCCGGCTGCTGTCAGCGACGGCTAACGTCTGGCAAAAGAGGATGCTTTCCGCCGGGTGGAGCGATGGTTCGCGTCCGCAGGTCAGATAAGACACGGTCGAGTTTGGGCATGATTCATCCTGCCGCTGCGAAAAGTGCCGCCTGATCTTTCTCTCCCTCGCTGCCTGCGGCGTAGCGTGCCGAACGTCTCTTTGTTCGGCAGGAGCCGAAGGCCGCGCAGGGGGTCGGGGGTGAAGTTGGCAGGCGTGAAAAATCATGCCGTTACGAAAGGCATCGCCCCGCCTTTCTCCCCCTCGCTGCTTGCGGAGAGGGGGGCCGGGGGTGAGGTCGGGCGCGAACAATCCTGCCGCTGCGAAAAGTGCCGCCTTATCTTTCACCCCTCTCCCACCGGGAGACGAAGTGGTTATGGTCTCGCTCGTGCCGCGAAGC